>CAMFNB010000006.1 GCA_945965275.1 uncultured Clostridia bacterium
ATGCAGTGTACCTCGGACTCAAAAAAAACAATGCAAGACAGGGAGCAGAAAATTTTACTTACGACACCCTTAGTTGGGCAGTACGTTACTGTCACATCAGGGGTGTTTTAGTTTACCTCACTTTGAATACATTGACTGACGAGGAGGATTTTGAGGACACAGTCGAAATGGCTGTAAAAGCCTGGGACATGGGCGTTGATGCCGTACTTGTCCAGGATATAGGCCTTGCAGTCAGACTGCATGAACTCGGCATTGTAATTCACGCAAGCACGCAAATGACTGTTTCGTCCTTAGAAGGTGCACTTGAAGCACGTGACATGGGCTTCTCAAGAGTCGTGCTCTCTCGTGAACTCTCACTCGAAGATATTCGACACATAACAAAGCACTGCGGAATAGAAACCGAAGTTTTTTGCCACGGTGCCCTTTGCATGTGTTATTCAGGGCAATGCGAGATGAGTTTCATGCAGGGCGGCAGAAGCGGAAACAGAGGTTCATGTGCACAGCCCTGCCGTATGCCATATAAGCTTGATGCAGGAAAACAAAAAGACGAATACCTTTATCATTTGAGCCCCGGCGATCTCTGCACACTTCCGATAATCAGCAAACTGATTGAAACCGGAGTTACATCTTTAAAAATCGAGGGACGCCTTAAAAACCCCGAATATGTGGGATTGGTCACATCAATTTACCGAAGAGTCGTTGACACAGGCAGGTACGACAAGGAAGATACGGAAAAACTTACACTTGCATTTTCAAGATCAACATTCACAACAGGCCATATGCTCGGTAAAATGCCGTCCGCTGCCATCACTTTGAAATATCCTGGACGTGTCGGACTTCCTGTCGGCAGGATTCTCTCGGAGCCCCGTGTAAAAAGCGGTCCCGTCCCTATTTTCACTGTAAAAGCAAAGCTTGACAAAACACTTTCAAACGGTGACGGAATATCCTTCGGAGCGGAAAACGGCGGTGTTGTAAACGGATTTGACAGTACCTCTGAGATTTTGACAGTTGCCGGAAAGCTTCCGGAAAATGTTAAACCCGGAGATACCGTATATCAGACTTTCAGCAAAGAACTGGATAAAGAAGTACGATGCATGTACGAGAATGAAGATGAAAACAAAACAGAAATAAACGGTGATTTCATCGCTTCCGAAGGCAAAGAAATGACCTTAAAAATATATGATAAAAATATTGAAATCACTGTAACAGGTCCCGTTCCCCTTCCCGCAGTTAAG
Source organism: uncultured Clostridia bacterium (assembly GCA_945965275.1). Lineage (GTDB taxonomy): Bacteria > Bacillota > Clostridia > UBA1212 > SIG427 > CAMFNB01. The sequence continues at coordinate 1,236 of CAMFNB010000006.1, forward strand.
AGGTCAACAAAGGATATTGAAATTAAGGAAGCGTTGTCTCAAATCGGAAATACTCCTTTTAAATTTGACAGGCTGTCCGTATTTGTCAGCGACGGTTTATTCGTTCCCATGTCTCAGGTTAAGGACCTGAGAAGACGTGCCGTTGAAGCATTCAGTGAAGAAAGGAGCAAACGCAGATGAACACTTATCTTTTTTACAGAAAAATTGATTTTCTTAAGTGGCCTGTTGACTCTGATGCCTGCAGAATATATTTGCCGATGCACCTTTTCAAAAATCAGGAATGCATTGAAAAACTAAGTACGCTCTCCTGTGAAAAATTTGCAACACTTCCTATGATAAGACGCGAGAAGCTGAATATTGCACTTTATGCGGATTGTGTCGACGGTTTCCTTGCCGAAAACATTGCAGATCTGAAGCTTCTTGAAGGATATACTTTTGCCTGTGATTTTTCCTTTAATGCAACCAACACTCACACTGTTGAGTATCTCAAATTAAGAGGTGCAGTATCCGTTACCGTATCACCTGAATCATCCGTTCTTCCCAAAGTTGAGGGAATAACTCAGGAATATATGATTGGCGGTCCGATTGCGGTTATGAGAAGTGAGCACTGCCCTGTTTCTGCAGCGGTCGGTTGCGAATCGGGATTTTCATGTGAAGAATGCAGCAAGAGACCTGATCATACATTCTGGCTTGAAGAAAAATCCGGTAAAAAATATCCTGTTCTTTGTGAAAGAAACGGCTGCCGTGCTATAATACTTTCAAAAGAAGAGTTCAGGCACACAGGCAGAATACCCGAGAATGCCTTAAAAAGAATAAACATATTTTACGGAGAAGATTATGATGGTTAATGTTCATGTTGAAATTTGTCGTGAAGGTGTTACCCTTCCCGCTTATGCAAAACCGGGGGATGCAGGTATGGACGTACGTGCCGCAGTTGATGTTACCATTGCACCGGGCGAAACAAAAATTGTTCCCACCGGCCTTAAGCTTGCCATTCCCGTGGGATATGAAATTCAGGTCAGACCGAGAAGCGGACTTTCTCTCAAAACTTCCGCAAGAGTTCCGAACTCCCCCGGTACAATTGATTCAGGTTACCGTGATGAGGTCGGCATAATCATTTGGAACTGTTCCTCCGATAAGCCTCTGGAAATCAAGGCAGGAGACAGAATCGCACAATTCGTGCTGCAGGAAGTTCCTCAGATAAACTTTGTTTCATGCGATGATGTTGCATCCATCGGAGAAAACCGCGGAGGCGGATTCGGACACACCGGAAAGGGATAATTATGGTTAAGGTATCAATCGGTCAGGACTCACATGCTTTTGATAAAGATTACACCAAGCCTCTTATTTTGGCAGGTGTTAAGTTCGATGAAGAAATGACTTTATGTGCAAATTCAGACGGAGATGTTGTTCTTCATGCAATCACAAATGCCGTGTCCGGTATTACGGGGCATAATATCCTCGGTAAAATTGCTGATGACATGTGCAAATCCGGAATCATTGATTCAAAGGAATATCTTAAAGAAGCGCTCAAATATATGCCTGAGGGTTCCGAAATAAATCATGTCTCACTCACAATTGAGGCACTTAAGCCGAAGCTTGCTTCAAAAATTGATGATATGAAAGCTTCAATTGCTTCTCTGCTGGGCATCGGAGTTTCAGATGTGGGAATCACCGCAACAACAGGTGAAGGATTGACAGCCTTCGGTCAGGGCCTGGGCATTCAGGTTTTTGTGGTGCTGACTGCCGAGGTTTGAAATACAGAGGTCCGTGTGAACGAATTCTATTTTTCTTTAATCTCTCCTGCCTTTTTAAGTGAGAACTTGGTTATTGCAGGACCAACAAGCTCGTAAATCAAAGTTCCGCAGAGAATAACTGTTCTGATCTCTGCTCCGTGTTCCGGCACAACCTGAGTTGCTGCCAGGGACAAGCCTATCGCCACACCGGCCTGCGGAATAAGAGCCGGGCCAAGGTACTTTCTTACATTCTTGTCGCATTTGCAGAGAGCTGCCGCAGTTGAAGCACCGGCAATTTTACCGGCCACACGAAGAAGAATGTAAATCACACCAATTACTCCCACAAGCGGAACAACAGAAATATCAAGTTCTGCGCCTGACAATACGAAGAATAAAATGAAAATCGGCGGTGTCAGGAAATCAGTAAGTTTTGCAATATGCTTGTACTGTGATGATGCATTTGTAAATACCGCTCCAAGAGCCATACAGCAAAGAAGTGACGAGAGTTCCAAAAGCTGTGAAAGACCTACTGCAAGAAATACGACGCATATCGTAAGTGCGAGCCTGTTTCCGTCCTTTTTGAACCAACGAAGCGGAACGGTAAAAAGTAATCCGAGTGCAGCTCCCACAAGAAGTGCTCCTCCGATTTCCCAAAGCGGCTTCAAAACCGAATCCTTAATTGAGATTGTATCTGGGTTTGAAACCATTCTTGCTATTGTTGTGCAGATTGAAAAAAGAATTAGTGCAGTGGCGTCATCAATGGCCACAACCGAAAGCAATGTTTCTGATACCGGGCCTCTTGCTTTGTATTGATTTATAACCATAATCGTTGCGGCAGGAGCCGTAGCCGCCGCAATTGATGCAAGACACAAAGAGAAAGAAATATCTTTTCCGTAAATCAAAAGTCCGGCAAGTACGAATAATACAGCAAACAAAGACTCAAGGCAGGCAATAACTATTGGTGCCTTACCCACTCTTTTAAAATATGATATCTTAAATTCGTTACCGATTGAAAACGCAATTAAACCCAATGCAACTTCGGAAATAATACCGAAGCTTTCAATGGATTCCGCAGGAATTACCTTGAATACACATGGTCCCAAAAGAAGACCGGCTATAAGATATCCCGTAACATTCGGCAGTCGTATGAATTTTACCAAACGGCCGCAAAGCATACCTCCCGCAATCATAATTGCGAGATATAATAAAGTGTTTAATGTCATTTGTTTACGCCTCTAATTTCTTTATTCCTTCCAAATGTGATACGGGAAGCGTAAACAGGATACCTGTATCAGGCTGGTCAAGTCCGCCTGTAACCTCGTTTACGATTTTCGAAACAACTGCAACCTTCTCATCTTCCAATACCATGAAAATTGTTTTGTTTTCCTGGTGAGAAGGATCAAGAAGTCTTCTCAGTGAAGCCACAAACTGAAGCTCGTCATGGTCATACAGACTGTGCGCCATTCCACGGCTTTCAATTACAGTAGCTCCTCTTAAATCATTTTCACTGAATGCCTCAAGAATATCTTCGAGGCATTCTGTTTTATTAAGTACCAATATAAGCAGTACCATTAAAATACACCTTCTTGTATTAAAGTTTGCTTGAGTCGAGTTTGTCGTACTTTGAAAGGAACGGCTTTAATGCGGCTCTGATTTTGTCTACTCCGCCTGCTTCATCTGACTCAATGTTAAGAGGCATAAGAGGTTCGTGAAGTGACATACGAAGGAGGAACCAGCCATTACCTGAAGTCTCATCGCATTTTACACGAATACCTTCATAGTTTCTCGGCTCAACTGTCCAACCCGGAACTGTCTCGGCAAATCTTCCGAGTTCCTTAATGATGTCATTTCCGTACGGAGCAAATTCTTCAAGTCCCAGTTTCATTCTGAATTCTTCTGATTCAGCGGGTTCCTTGAGTTTTGAAATAAGTTCGTCGATATGCTTGCCTTCCTGACGCATCTGTGCCATTTTGATTAACAGCTTTGCAATTAAGAAAGCTCCGTCATCTAAGAAATAGTTGTCTTTTAAAGCACCGTGTCCTGATGTTTCGATGGCAACAGGTGTGTACTTACCCTCATTGTTAAGACGGATAGCTTCGTTGATAACATTCTTGTATCCTCTCTTGTATCTGTGATGAACACCACCGAGATCTTTCTCAATGAATTCCTTAAGCCCTGATGACGTAATTGAATCCGTTACAATTGTTGCACCCGGATGTCCTTCACATTCGATTGCTGCAATAAGTGCAATAATTCTGTTTCTGTTGATTTCTTTGCCGTGTCTGTCAACTGCACCTGCTCTGTCTACGTCTGTGTCGAAAATAATGCCGAAATCAGCACTGTTGATATAAACAGCTGTCTTAACAGATTCCATTGCCTCTTTGTTTTCGGGATTAGGAATATGATTCGGGAAGTTTCCGTCAGGCTCTAAGAACTGACTTCCTTCGGTTTCCGCACCGAGAGGCTTTAAAACTTTGCTTGCGTAGAAACCGCCTGCACCGTTACCTGCGTCAACGATTATTCTCATTCCAACGAGTGGTCTTTCTTTTCCTGTTGCTTCTCTGATTTTTCTTACAAGATCTGCAGCATAGTCAGAAATGAGGTCCACTTTCTCAACAACAGTCATTCTTCCGCTGAGCGGCGGAACTTCGTTTTCAGCTATTTCAAGTACTTCGGTGATATCTGCTTTCTCGAGTCCTCCGTTCTTTGTAAAGAACTTCATACCGTTTCTGTTAAAAGGAAGATGGCTTGCCGTAATCATGATAGATCCGTTGCAGTTATATGCAGGCATTACTGTTGACATAAACATTGCCGGAGTTGATGCAAGACCACAGTCATATACATCACAGCCCGCAAGCTTGAGTCCTTTGATTGCAGCCTCTTTGAGAGAAGGACCCGTGAGTCTTGAGTCCATACCTACTGCGATTTTGAAACCTGCAGGACCCATTTTTGTCTTTCTGCTGAGCCAGATTGCAAATGCTGTTGCAATTGTGTAAACCTTATCAGGAGTGAGATTTACCTCTTCTCCTTCAACACCCTCAAGAGCAATTCCTCTGACGTCACTTCCGTTTTGGAGCTTTTTCCATTCATCTGAAAGCATAGTTTCACCTCGTAATAATTTTTCTGTTTTGATTATATCACTTTATTTAATTGATGCATATACATCCGTCTCGAAATTCCATGCGGTCAGAGCACCCGCCCCGCCGTCATTTGTGCAGTTTTTCATGTATACTGCCGTTATTCCGTTAACCGGATCAACCCAAAAATGCGATCCGAAGGCTCCGCTCCATCCGTAGCAGCCTGTGGGAAGATTTTTGTAATCGTCTCCGGTGATAACTCTCACTCCGTAACCCCAAACAACAGGATCAGGCATTACCTCCGGCGGCAGTTGTTTCTTTGACATTTCTTTTACCCAACTCCGGGGCACAATTTGTTTTCCGTCAAATGAGCCGCCCGCAAGAAGCATTTTTGCGAAATTCATATAGTCATCATATGTTGATGCAAGACCGGCAGTACCGCAATAATGTCTGTCAGGACCTCCCGGGAAAAGACATCTTCTGTATTCTTCATGCACAAATAGTTTGCCGTCCTTTTTACCGCTCACATTTACTGTTCTTTTCCATTGTTCCTCAGTTGGCACATAGGTTGTGTCTTTCATGCGGCAGGGCTCAAATATATGCTTTTTGGCCCAATCTTCATACGGCATGTCTTCTGCCTTCTCGATTATTCTGCAAATCAGATCCAGAGCAACCGTCGCACTGTAAAACTGAGCTTTGCCCGGTAAAAAATCAAGGGGCTCATTGCCGTAAAAAGCCTCAACATCGGCAAGGCTTGTATGTTTTCCTGATTCACCGAATCTGATTTCAGCAGTGCTCTTTTCAGAAGAACAAATACCGGAAGAATGACTTAAAATCTGAGCGATTGTGGGATTTCCCCTTTTATCAGAATCATGTATCGGCATGTCTTTAAAACCGTTCAGATATTTTGAAATCTCATCCTCAGGCGAAAATATGCCCTTTGATACGGCTATGCCTGCCGCAACAGCAGTAACCGGCTTTGTCATTGACGCAAGTCGAAATAACGAGTCTCTGTCGGCTTCTCCGAAAATTCCTGTATATTCGTTTCCGTTTTGATAAACACCTATGACAGCGTCGGTCAAATCGTATGCTTCAATGTTTTCCTTTGCACGTTTTTCAATATTTTTCTTTAATAAGTCAAAATCGATTGTTTTCATATTTAGGATTATACAGCAGCGGCAATTGAAACTCAATTTTATCAAGTGTATAATTAAGTAAGAAACAGTTCGGAGGCAGCTATGAAAGATTTACTTTTACATTTCAAAAAGAGCTATATGCTCACAGCAATTTTTTATGTTATTTCGGGAATTGTAATGCTTATATTCCCTGACATTTTCTCAAGAGTGCTTTGCTACGCTTTCGGTGCAATTCTCATTATTTTCGGTTTGATTGATCTTATCAAACGTCTTTCATCCGGAAAATCCGACGGCTTCACCGACTTCGGAATGATCAACGGCCTCATAAATATCGGCATCGGTATTTTCTTTATTGTGAAATATGAAGCAGTTGTTGAAACAATAACATTCGTAATCGGTATGCTCATCATCGTGGACAGCTTCATCAAGTTCTCCAAGGCACTTGAACTTTTAAAGGCAAAATACAAGCTCTGGTGGATTACATTCCTTCTTGCTCTGCTTACAATCGGTCTCGGTATCTGGATTATCATTGACGCATCACTGGGCTTTGTGCTTTGCGGAATTTCCCTTATCGTAGTCGGAATTACCGACATATACATGATTATTTGTGTATCCAGAGTAATCAAAAAAATCAAAAATGCACTTGCTCCGCACGCAGAAGCAGAACAGGTCATTGAAATTAACGAAGCTGAATCATCTGAAGAAAAGACAGAATAATAATACGGAATAAATAAGCGGGGTTCCTGCAGCATGCAAGAGCCCCGCTTTTGTTATGCTTTTAAATTATTTATACATTTCATACAATTTGGCATATTCGCCGTTTTTCGCGATAAGCTCGTCATGAGAGCCCTGCTCTTTTATGCCGTCTTTTAAAAGAACCACTATTCTGTCTGCATTTCTTACGGTTGTAAGTCTGTGGGCAATTGTAATTGTCGTTCTTCCTTTTGCAAGTCTTTCAAGAGATTCCTGAACAAGCTTCTCGTTCTCATTATCAAGAGCTGATGTGGCTTCATCCAATATGAGAACCGGAGGATTTTTAAGGAACAGTCTGGCGATTGATATTCTCTGCTTTTGTCCGCCCGAAAGCTTAACGCCTCTTTCGCCTACGTATGTATCGTATCCTTCCGGAAGTTCGCATATGAAATCATGAGCTCCGGCTGCTTTTGCAGCCTCTTCGATTTCCTCTCTGGATGCTCCGATTTTACCGTATCCGATATTCTCGGCAACTGTACCGCCGAAGAGATAAACATCCTGTTGAACAATACCTATGTTTGTTCTGAGTGAATGCTGTGAAATCTTTCTTATATCCACGCCGTCAATCAGAATCTCACCCTTTGAAATCTCATAGAATCTCGGAATCAGATTTGAAATTGTTGTTTTTCCCGAACCGGAAGGTCCGACGATTGCAACGTTCTCGCCCTTTGCAATATCAATGGTGAAATTGTTAAGAACATCTCTCTTTTCGTTATATGCAAATGTTACATTCTTAAATGAAATCTCACCGGAAACTTTTTCAATGTCTATTGCATCATCTGCGTCCTTTATTTCAGGCTCAACATCCATAATCTCGTTGAATCTCGAAATTCCCGTAAGACCCTGCTCGAACATTTCGGTAAAATCAATGATTGTTCTTACGGTTGTGAGAAGAACCTGAATATACAGTAAATATGCAAGAAGATCAGCAAGTTCAATCTGTCCTAAGTTCATGAATATTGAACCGAGCACAACCACTGCCGAATACATAATGCCTTCGCAAAGAAGTGTTCCCGAATGGAACTTTGCCATGTTATTGTATGCACGTTTTCTGACTGCCTTGAACTTGTTGTTTTCTTTGCTGAACTTTTCGATTTCAATGTCTTCATTTGCAAAGCTTTTTACCACTCTCACGCCTGAAAGACTGTCCTCAAGGCCGGCATTGATTTCCGCAACCTGTGCTCTCGAATCTCTGAACGCCTTACGCATTTTCTTTCTGAAAAGAATAATCGGAATGAGCATCATTGGGAATAAAGCAAAAAGTGATACCGTGAGAATCGGATGTATTGAAATCAATACACTGAATGAGCCTACGATCCTAATAAATGCAATGTATATTTCTTCCGGACAGTGATGTGAAAACTCGGTGATGTCAAAAAGGTCATTTGTGACTCTTGACATAATTTTACCGACTTTCTGATTATCATAGAACGAGTATGACAGTTCCTGAAGGTGTGTTACAAGATCAATTCTCATATCGGCTTCAAGCTTAACACCCATGTTGTGTCCCACAAAAGTGATGAAATACGACGCAATGGCGCCTACGATTTTTACACCTATGCAGATTGCACCGAATATTAAAACCTTTTCTACAATATCGTCTGCTCCGCTGGGTAAAATTTCACCTGTGATGTATCTTACTATCATAGGAAAAACCAATTCGCAACCGGCCATAATGGTTGCGAACAGTAAATCAAGTATAAGTGTGCCGATATACGGCTTATAGTATTTTGAGAATTTTCTTAAGTCCTTCATTACTCTTCCGTTACCTCTTCAACAAGAAGAATTTTATCGTCAATTACTTTTATTATTTTCACAATGCTTCCGTATGTAAGTTTCTTTTCTGATTTTGAAGTTGCAGGGAACACTTTCATTTCACCGCCGATTTCAATGATTACTCTGCCCTTGCCTGATTCCTTTTTCGGAATTGACTCATATACCGTTCCGGTAAGACCGACAGTTGATGCAGGGTCAATTTCGGTTGTTTTGTATTTTTTAAGGAAAATTCTGGACACGGTATTTACAAGAATAACAAGTGCAAGAGCTCCGATAACAGAAATAATCAGAGAAATAAACACCTGTTTGAAGGCTTTGTAAAAAACTATTGTAAGCCATGCACCGACAGCAAGAAGCGAAAGGAAGTTTCTGAAAGAAACAAGCTTCAGTTCGTCATCTGCCTTGCTTTTTTCAAAGCCAAGCATGGACAGTACGGTATATACCAGCAAAACAACAGACGAAGCTGTTGCGATAATATATGATATTTGTTCAAATTTTGTAATTTCATTCCACCAGGACATAGTAATCCCTCTTCATTAAATATTTAATGTGTAAATTATACCACCAAACATGTTTTTATGCTATAATTGAATAAGTTTTATGGGAGATGACTATCATGGACGACAAAGAAAGCAGATTCTCAAAGTTATCGGAAAAACAGAAAAGACGTGCGGGTTTGATTCTTGTTATTATTCTTACCTCCATTCTGTTCATATTCATGTTATTCCAGTTCAATTCAATAAGAAAAGGTTTGTCTTATGTATTAAGTGCAATAGCTCCGATTCTTTACGGACTCGGACTTGCCTACCTTATAAATCCCATTGCGACAACAATGCGCAACGGCTTTACACGTCTTTTAAGCAAAAAGATGAAAAATAAGGAAAAGGCAAAATCCATCGGCAAAACACTTTCGATTATTTTGTCTGCGGTAATTATTCTTCTTTTGGTTGCGATAATAGTATGGCTTGTAATTCCTCAGCTCTATGAGAGTATTGCAAAGCTTGTAAGCAGTATGCCCGGATATCTTAAAACTGCCGAGTCATGGTATGACGGTCTTAAGATTTCAGAAGACAGCTGGGCTAATATACTTCATGAATATATTTACAAGGGCATTGATTCACTTTCAAAATGGTTTGAAAGCGATCTTATGAGCACCCTTGAAAAAGCAGGTTCCATCATCATTTCCGGTACAATAGAAGTCGCAAACTTCCTGTTTAATGTTTTTCTCGGTTTCATCGTTGCAATATATGCACTTATTGAAAAAGACAAATTTGTCGGACAGTCGAAAAAACTTCTCTACTCCGCAGTTAAAACCGAAAGGGCAAACAAATTACTCGACACAGCAAGGCATGCCGATAAAATTTTCGGCGGATTCCTTACCGGTAAAATTCTTGCGGCATTCATATTTGCCATTTTATCGATTATTATTCTTTCACTGCTCAGAGTTCCTTATGCACTCCTTGTAAGTGTTGTCATAGCCGTATTTAATCTCATTCCCGTATTCGGTCCTATAATCGGTGCGGTTCCGTGTGCATTCATTATTCTTTTGGACGATCCCTGGGCATGTTTGATTTTCCTTATCGTGGATATACTGCTTCAGCTTCTTGATATGAATATCATTACGCCGAAGCTTCTCGGTAACACAACCGGTCTTTCTCCTTTCTGGGTTATGTTCGCACTCCTGTTCTTTGGTGGCCTGTTCGGTTTCATCGGAATGCTTCTGGGTGTTCCGTTCTTCGGTGTTCTTTACTACATCATTAACAATGCAGTAAGCAACAAAGCGAAGAAAAAGGGTCTTCCGGTTAATTCAACAGATTATGATGATGTCGGCTCAATCAACCCCGAAACGCATGAAATCACTGAAGTTTCCAAGGAAGAAGAAGCTACAATGGGCAGTACCTTCAAGTTCATTAAGAAAAACAAGAAAAAGAAATAAAATATACAGCAAAAAAGAGTCGTATCATAAACTGATACGACTCTTTTTTAATGTCTTTTTACAGATAGAATTCAAATTCCGTTTCGTAAATTCTTACGATATCGCCTTCCTGAATTCCCATTCTCTGAAGCTCATCAACAAGACCCTTCTTTTTAATAATTCTCTGGAAGTATGATGTTGATTCTGAGTCTTCGAGGTTAGTTGAGTCAATAATGCTTTTAATCCACTTACCCGTAACCTCATAAGCACCGTCTTCCGCAACAAATACGTCAAAGAGATTTTCTTCTTCAGGAGTATAGAGTGCAAATGAGTCTTCGATGTCCTCCGTGATAACAGGGACAGGCATCTTTGAAAGCATTGTTTCAATATATCTCATAAGCTCGTCTGTTCCTTCTTTTATCGGAGCACACATTTCGAAAATACACCACGCACCGTTTTCAAGTTCCTCTGAAATCCGGTCAATATGTTCGTTTTTCCAGTTCTCAAACTTTTCACGGAATATCTTTGCATTTTCTTCAGCACCCGGCATATCCGTTTTGTTAAGAACGATAATCTGCGGACGGGTTGCAAGCTTCTGATTATATTTTTCAAGCTCCGAATTGATAAGAAGGAAATCTTCAAAGGGATCTCTGCCCTCGTGACCCGAAATATCAATTACGTGAACGATAAGTCTTGTTCTTTCAACATGACGAAGGAACTCGTGTCCGAGTCCGAGACCCTCGGCAGCGCCTTCAATAAGACCCGGTATATCAGCCATTACAAAGCTCGGTCCGTAGTTTCCGAATACAACACCGAGATTCGGAACTATGGTTGTGAAATGGTAGTCTGCAATTTCAGGCTTTGCTCCCGTAGTAACAGAGAGAAGTGTTGACTTTCCCACATTCGGGAAGCCTACAAGTCCGACATCGGCAAGCAGCTTTAATTCAAGCTGCAATTCAGCTTCAATTCCCTGCTCTCCCGCTCTTGCAAAGTTGGGGATCTGTCTTGTTGCAGTTGCGAAGTGCATGTTGCCTTTGCCGCCTTTTCCGCCCTTTGCGATGATTATTTCCTGGCCTTTTTCAGTGAGGTCGGCAATAACACGTCCGGTGGCAAAATCTTTTACGATTGTACCCTTAGGAACCTTAACACGGATGTCTTCACCCGACTTACCTGTCTTTTTATTTGTACCGCCGTCCTGACCGTTTTCGGCTACGAATTTTCTTTTGAATTTAAAATCAGCAAGTGTTGTTTCACTTTCATCCACAACGAAAACAACATTGCCGCCCTTACCGCCGTCTCCGCCGTCCGGTCCGCCTGCAGCAACATATTTTTCACGTCTGAATGAAACGGTACCGTTACCGCCGTTTCCTGATTTTATGAATATTTTTGCTTTATCTGTGAACATTTAAATCACCTGAATAAAAAAATAAAGGGCAAGCAATTTATATAGCCTGCCCTTAAAGAAGTCTTGCAATTAGTCAGCAATAACTGATACTTGCTTCTTATCTCTGCCAAGTCTCTCGAATTTAACTTTTCCGTCAACTAAAGCATAGATTGTATAGTCTGTTCCAAGACCTACGTTATGTCCCGGATGGATCTTTGTGCCTCTCTGTCTGACAATGATATTGCCGGCAATAACAGGCTGTCCGTCTGCTCTCTTGACACCAAGTCTCTTTGACTCAGAATCACGGCCGTTCTTGGAGCTTCCCAGACCCTTCTTGTGAGCGAATAATTGTAAATTAATTTTCAACATTGGGATTTTCCTCCTCTACTAAAGTCAAATAATTCCTTCCGTATGATTCCTCTACCTGCTTAAGTCCAATCACCATTGCGGAGAGCACTGCGTCAATGTCATTTCTCACTGCATTGTCTCGGGATAATTTATCTCTTTTGTACGACATGTTGCCGTCACTTTCTTCAAATTCAACGCCCACATTAAAATGTTTGCGAAGCTTTTCATCGATATATCCCACTGCGGTGTAGCATATGGCGGAAACTGCAGAACAGATTATATCCGAACCTTCTTCCGCATATCCGGCATGACCGAATACTTTAAAACCTGCTACCTGGCCGTCAGCTGACAGCTGAATCTTTGCGGTAATCATTATTTAATAATCTTTTCGATTGCAACTTGAGTATAAGGTTGTCTGTGGCCTTGTCTTCTTCTGTAGCCCTTCTTAGCCTTGTACTTAAAAATGCGAATCTTCTTGCCTTTGCCGTTCTTAACAACTTTGCCTTCAACCTTTGCGCCTGCTACATTCGGAGTACCGAATACAACATCATCGCCGTCTGCAACTGCAAGAACATTCTCAAAAGTAACTTTCTCGTCAGCTTCAAGCTCAAGCTTCTCAACGAAAATAGTTTCGCCTTCTGAAACCTTGTACTGCTTTCCGCCTGTCACAATAATTGCGTACATATCTGCACCTCCCGTATATTATTGTCTCGCCCAAACTTACATTCGTCCATGGTGCAAACGAAGTAACAAGGTACCTTCTTATTTCAAAGGATTTAGTCACCTTTTCGGAGCGGCACAAAGCGTATATTATCATAGTGAAAGTCAAATGTCAAACAAATCGCAGGCTTTTTTACAGCTTGTTCGGCTCCGGATATTCCACTCCCTTTGTGTCAACCGTAACACTCTCGATAACAACATCCTCAACAGGTGAAGATCCGTTTACCTTTGTGTTTGCAATAGCATCAAGTACATCCGCACCTTCTGTGAGATAACCGAAAGCTGCATATTCACCGTCTAAATAAGTTGATGCACGGTGAACGATGAAGAACTGGCATCCGGCACTGTCAGGAACAGGAGTTCTTGCCATTGAAATAACACCTCTTACATGAGATACATTATTCTCCACTCCGTTGCTTGAGAACTCACCTTTGATATGGTATCCGGGACCGCCTGTGCCCGTGCCTGTCGGGTCACCGCCCTGAATCATGAATCCTGATATGATTCTGTGGAATACCGTTCCGTTATAGAAACCACTGTTTGCAAGTGATATGAAGTTGTTTACTGATTCTGGAGCAACATCAGGGAATAACTGAATTTTCATTGTTCCGTAATCTTTTACAGTCATTGTTACAACAGGGTTTGTATCTTTTAAATAATCAAGCGGATCTGAACTTTCATTTGCAGGTGCACCGCATCCTCCGAATACGCTTGATAAAACTGTTGCGCTTAAAGCCAAACACATAATACTTTTTTTCATGTTTCTGTCTCCGTTTTATATTTATTTTAATTTCTACATTATATCACATCAAATTGCAATTTGATATTAAAGTGATATAATCATTTCATATTTTAATATACATGACAGGAGTGAAAAAAATGGGTAATTATAGCATCACAATTGAGAAAACAACTTGTCCGAAAGCCAAACCGGCTGATGAAAATAAGCTTGGCTTCGGTAAAATATTCACAGACCACATGTTCGAAGTTGACTACTGCACTGAAAAAGGCTGGTACAACCCGAGAGTATTGCCTTTCCATAACTTAGAGCTCAGCCCTGCATCAATGGTATTCCATTACGGACAGGAAATGTTTGAAGGTCTTAAGGCATACAAAACAGCTGACGGCCGCGTTCTTCTCTTCCGTCCTGACTGTAATATTGAAAGAGCAAACAACTCAAACAGAAGACTTATGATTCCTCAGATTCCCGAGGACTTATTCCTTGAGGCTCTTAAAACAATCGTAAAAGTTGATGAAGATTGGATTCCCACAGCAGAAGGAACATCCCTTTACATCAGACCTTTCGTAATTGCAACAGACCCATTCCTCGGAGTAAGACCGGGTGACACATACAAGTTTATTATCATTCTCTCACCTTCAGGTGCATATTATCCTGAGGGACTTAATCCGGTAAAAATCTGGATTGAAGACGAATATGTAAGAGCTGTTAAAGGCGGTATCGGTGAGGCAAAGACAGGCGGTAACTATGTTGCTTCTCTTGCAGCTCAGGTCAAAGCTCACGAAGCCGGATATTCACAGGTTCTCTGGCTTGACGGTGTTGAAAGAAAATATATCGAAGAAGTAGGTGCCATGAATATCTTCTTCAAGATTAACGGAACAGTTGTAACTCCTATGCTTAACGGAAGTATTTTACCGGGTGTTACAAGAAGATCATGCATCGAGCTTTGCAAAGATTTCGGACTTCCTGTTGAAGAAAGAAAAATTTCAGTTGAGGAGCTTACAGAAGCTGCAAGAACAGGCGCTCTTGAAGAATGCTGGGGTTCAGGTACTGCAGCAGTTATATCTCCTGTAGGTCACCTCAGATATGAAGATGAAGTATTCCGTATCGGAGACGGCGGCATCGGTGAAGTCAGCCAGAAGCTCTACGATACAGTAACCGGAATTCAGCTCGGAAAACTCGAAGACACAAAGGGTTGGACTGTTGAGGTAAAATAATTTGTTCAAAAAAATACTTTCCGTATTTTTCATATCAGTAATATTAATGTTGCCGGTACACTTGCCATCACAAGCTGCCGGCGACTTTTTACCTGCACACATTGCAATGGACAGAAATTCAGGCCAGGTTATCATTTCAAGAGACGGCGAAAATCAATCAGATGCTTCCCTTCTCTACAAACTTATGATTTGCCTTCTGGCTGTGGAAAATCCGTCAGATGCTTTTACGGCTAAGGTTTCCGGAGAGGAATGCACTTTTACAGACCTCGTCAAGCTTTCGCTTCTTGCAGACAATCACGAAGCTACTGCAGCACTTTCCGACTATCTTGTTCAGAAAACCGGCAATCTCAATGTTTTTCTCGATAAGAAAATCAAGGACTTCAATCTCGAAGGAACTTTTTTCAACGAAAATGCTTCTGAAGATATCAGTAACTCATATACTACCTTAAAAGACGTAGGTAAATTTGTTATTGAAGCCAACAAGAATGCTGAGTTCAGTACACTCTTCTGCTCACAGGTTGTTCTTTCAAGCGACAGGACATTAATAAGCAATACAAACCAACTGGTAATATCCGCAGCAAACTCAAGAATTGTCGGAGGAAGCACTGCAACCTACCAAAGCGGGGAAGAAACCAATACGTCAATGTGCTATTTGGGTTCGATTGTTTCATCCGTTGACGAGTCCCCTCTTGATGTGGTTATTGTCGTCGATTCAGATCCGACATACAGTTATTACAAAATAGGCAACAATGTAATTGAAAGACTGACAAAAGAATTCTTCAGTGTCTGTCCGGTAAAAAAAGATGATGTTCTTCTTACTGTTTCCGTCGGAACTGAAAATCTGGATATAGTTGCTGCAGAAGATGTGGAATGTATTGTTTCTGAAGAAATCAATCCTTCTGATTTGAATATATCTTATGTACTTAATGACGAAAAGGATTTTGACAGCATAGAGCTTCCCGTCACAAAAGGTCAGCTTTTAGGTGTTGCAAACATCTCTCTTCCTGACGGCAATATAATTTCAACTCCTATAGCCGCAGGGGCCGATGTTTATGCCGGTAACAGCGGAATCAACAGCATTATCCGAACAATTCTTTCAAACAATGCAATCATGATTATTCTCATTGTTCTGGTTGCGTTGGAACTGATGCTGCTAATTCTTAATCTTTATAAGAAACACAATTCAAAATAGTTTTAGCGAAGTAAAAAGGACCGACTCACATGAGTCGGTCCTTAATTTGTTTGTCTTAATCCGTAAATTAAGCTTTGCCTGCACAACCAAGTACGTCTGTAAGTTTGTGACGAACGATTTCCTTGATGTTAGCTCTTGCCGGCTTTAAGTATTCACGAGGATCGAACTTGTCAGGATGCTCGTTAAAGAACTGTCTTATTGTACCTGTCATTGCAAGACGAAGGTCAGAGTCGATGTTGATCTTACATACTGCAAGTGAAGCTGCTTTACGAAGCTGCTCTTCCGGAACACCTACTGCATCAGGCATTTTACCGCCATTGTCGTTAACCATCTTTACATATTCCTGAGGAACTGATGATGAACCGTGAAGTACAATCGGGAATCCTGGAAGTCTCTTTGAAACTTCTTCAAGAATGTCGAAACGAAGCGGAGGTGGTACTAAGATACCCTTCTCGTTTCTTGTGCACTGCTCAGGCTTGAACTTGTAAGCACCGTGAGATGTACCGATAGCGATTGCGAGTGAGTCACAACCTGTCTTCTGTACGAACTCTTCAACTTCTTCAGGACGTGTGTATGATGAATCTTCAGCTGCTACCTTAACGTCATCCTCAACACCTGCAAGTGAACCAAGCTCAGCTTCTACTACTACGCCGTGATCGTGAGCATATTCAACAACTTTCTTTGTGATTTCGATGTTTTCCTCAAAAGGCTTTGAAGAAGCATCAATCATAACTGATGTGAATCCGCCGTCGATACATGACTTACATGTTTCGAAATCCGGACCGTGGTCAAGGTGTAAGCAGATTGGAAGATCAGGGTTGCACATGATTGCAGCTTCAACGAGCTTTACAAGGTAGTTATGGTTAGCATAAGCTCTTGCGCCCTTTGAAACCTGAAGGATTACAGGTGCTTTTTCCTCAGCACAAGCTTCTGTAATACCCTGAACGATTTCCATGTTGTTTACGTTGAAAGCACCGATAGCGTATCCGCCGTTGTATGCTTTTTCGAACATTTCTTTTGATGTTACTAATGGCATAATTTTATCTCCTTTATATTAATATCCAATTATTTGATATTTTATCATATTTTATAAAAAATACAACTTTGCAAAGAACAATGACCAAAAGTATTTTTCACTTTGTCAGCTCTTTTCCAGCTCCATTATTATCGCATCCTCGCCGTTATCCTGATAATAGTTTGCTCTGATTCCTATTTCTTTGAATCCAAGCTTTTTGTACATATTCTTTGCAGGTTCATTGGACACTCTGACTTCCAAAAACACTTTATCAAGTTCATTAAGTCCGCTTGCCTCAAACAGTGCTGTTGCAAGTCCGTTTCTTCTGTATTCCGGTAAAATGCAGATATTTAGCAATTCTCCCTCTCCGAGCACATTCTTCGCAACTATGTATCCTGCGAGGCTTTCATCTTCAAACGCACCGAAAACTTTCACAAAAGAAGAATTAAAGCAACCGATAAAGCTTTCGCAGCTCCACGCATCCGTGAAGCAAAGTCTTTCGATTGCCGCAAGTTCTTCCGCATATTCTTTTGTCAGTTCTCTGATTTCAGGCATTTTTCATCCTCTCCGCCTGAGCCATTCTGTAATAGTTTACTTCAAGTTCAGCTGCACTCACTGCCTCATTTTGATGTTTTTCGCTCAATTTGCACAAAGTATGTGCCGTTCCCTCCGTTCCGTCGTTTAATGTCGCAAAAGAGAGTTTATCCGCATACTTTTTGGCTGCATCACCGGTAAAAATAATATTCTTTGTGCGGCATGCAACGGCTGTTTCTTTTGCCATGTCTGCTATTTCATCAATGGTCCTCACTTCACAGCCTGCGCCTGATTCACCGCCCACATAAATATCACAGTAAACATTTTCGTTTCTCGCATCAATTATCGGACAAACCACTGCATCATATTCAAATGATGCTGCAGCAAGAAAATCAAGAGTATTGATTCCCACAACAGGAATGTTCTTAGCAAATGCCACAGACTTTGCAGTGGCAACACCTATACGAAGTCCGGTAAAAGAACCGGGGCCGGTAACAACGCCGATTAAATCGATGTCGCAAGGTGTAAGTCCTGCATTCTTCATACACTCATCTATCATGGGCATGAGTTTTACAGAATGTGTCCTCATGTCATTTTCATAAGCCTCTCCGAGGAGTTTTCCGTCTTTTGTTATTGCAACCTTTGCGCATGCGCAGGATGTGTCAAATGCCAAAACTGTCATTTCGTTCGTCTCCTTCCGGGAACTCGATTTCAATGGTACGAAGATTTTCGCCCTCGCTGTCATGTCTTTTTATATTTACCTTTATTGTGTTTTCAGGAAGTGCGTCGTCCACATTCTCTGCCCATTCAATGATTATGATACCCTTTCTTGCAAGATAGTCATCAAATCCGATGTCATAAAGATCATCACCGCATGTGAGACGATAGGTATCAAAATGCATAAGTAAAACCTCACCTTCCGTATACTCATTAACAATAGTATACGTCGGGCTTGTTATATGTGAGCTTATACCTATACTCTTTGCCACTCCGCTTGTAAAATGCGTTTTACCGGCGCCGAGTTCTCCGTTAAGAGCAACCACATCGCCGGTCTTTAACATTTTACCAAGGCGGAAACCGAGATCCTCGGTCTCCGCTTCACTTTTTGTACTGAATTGTTTAATCAAAATCTTATCTGCTTGATCCTGAGAAGCTTCTTCCCGAAGATGACGTTCCGCCACTGCCTGAAGAAGAACTCTCTTTCACTCTCTTAGTTCTTGTTACTGTATTAAACAGGAATATATCCTTCTGAATCGCAACATTCATACTGCCGGGAACTGCATAGTTTGCAGCACTGTCTTGCATGCGAACATTGTTCATTTTAGAAGACATCACAGCTGTCGGAATAAATGCAAGAAGGAATCCGAGAACGAGGGATACCCCTACTTCAAGAGCAATTCTCTTAGGCATTCCCGCTTTTGCCTCAGCCTCGTCTCTTGCCTCTTTTGCTGTCATAAGTGTTCCCGGATGTGCAAGTTCCTGTTCAACAAGTTCTGCGTATCTTAAATATGCCTGCTTGTAGTTTCCGTTCAATCTGTAAACGTCAACTTCATCTAAAATATAATCCATTATCGAATCGGGGAACAAGCTTTCGCCCCGTCCCAATGCAGCAATACCTTCGTGATTTGATGCTTTGGAAATAAGAAGAATAATTCCGTCTCTTGATTCACCGAAGCCGTACTGGTTATCTTCGAAATAGTCAGCTGCCTCTTTTGCAGCATAATCTCCGACATTTGCTTTTGACATTCCGATTACATCGAATTCATATTTTTCGGTGATGTCGATAAATCTGCTCATTACTTCAGTCTTGTCATCACCTTCAAGAAGTCCTTCGCCGTCAGCAAGGAACATCTTAAGACCGGTAGGATACTCAACATCTTTTGCAAGTTCCTTAGCATAATCTCCGACATTTGCTTTTGACATTCCGATTACATCGAATTCATATTTTTCGGTGATGTCGATAAATCTGCTCATTACTTCAGTCTTGTCATCACCTTCAAGAAGTCCTTCGCCGTCAGCAAGGAACATCTTAAGACCGGTAGGATACTCAACATCTTTTGCAAGTTCCTTAGCCTGTTCGATATATGCCTTAACACCTCCATAATATGTATCGGCATTAATGTATGTCTTAATCAGCGTGTCAATTTCATCGCTTGTGAGACAGTCTTTAAGGAAACCGTCGGTATACGCATATACATAATTGGTTGTTGTATTGAGATACATAAACACACCGTCTGTATATGTGACTTTATCTGCAAAGAAGTTTCTTGCTGCCTCTTCAAGTTCTCCCGTATAAGGCTCTGTATCTGTTCCGAAGCATACAGCAAACTTCTCTGATTTGAATACTTCGTCAGCCGTCATTTCAAGATCGATGAATTCATCGATATCTTCAATAACGAGAGCGTCGTCAATAATATATTCACCTTCATCAGCAAAAGCGGGAACGGTAAATGTGAATAACACTGTGAGTAAAACTAAAATACTTAAAATCTTTTTCATTTTTACCGACCTCCTTTACCCAAAGAATCCGAAGAAGTGGATAATCAAGAATGCAATAACAGCAAAAATACCTGCATACATAAGTCTGTAAAGCCACCTTTTCTTTTTATCAATCGGAAGATTACCAACGAATTTTCCTGTCTGTCCGTTCATGGCAAATGTGAATTTCTGATTGTTCCAGGTTGTGTTAAGGAGCCAAACCGGATACAAAGCATATTTTGTCACGCCGTTTTCGAGTGAAATGTTTGTCTGATCTGCATTAACTGTCGTATATCCCTGAACTGTTTCTCTGAAAGCAGCCTCTGTTGTTCTCTTTGCTCTTTCATTTGCTCTCGGAACTGACGCCTCGGCATCAATACCATATTTGTCTGCAAGATAACCGGAAAGATATGCTGTCTGGAAATCAACTGCCTGTGAAAAATCAAAAGGCTCCAGTGACTCCATAAGGTCATCAGCCATTGTTTTTGAACCGTCTACGGGGATATGGTCAAAGCTGATACTTCCGGCTCTGAAAATTGAATAGTGACTTGTTTCAGTATAGTCATAATCACTGTCACTCCACGTACGTACTCTCGTTGCCTTATATCGTATGTTTGCATTGGCATCTGCGCTGAAAAGCCAGAAAGGAACATAAATACCTTTGATTTCGTCAATGTGATTTTTTTCTTTAAACAGTTTCGGTAAAAGCTTCTTTCCCTGAAGATGTGCAAGAAGACCCTTCTTGGCAGCTTCCTTGTCAAGTTTGAACGGAATAACATAGTCGGGCCTTAGCATACCCTTGAATTGTTCCTGAATTACAACGGGATTTCCGCAGTAAGGACACTCTGTAGCCGCAAGTGTCTCATCACCTACAATCTCGCCACCGCAGGATTTACACACATATACGTGCATGCCGTCTGCTGTCTCGTTCCATTCGGAACCTGCATTTGTATTCCAGTGAATGTCGTCTTCAGGCTGTTGATTTAGAACCTCATCGAACTGCCTGAGTGACTCAACATCAAAGGTTGTGTCACAGTACGGACATTTCATTGTCTGAAGCGTGCTGTCAAATTCTATTCCGCCACCGCAATTAGGGCATTTATATTCATGGATATCAGCCATCTTGTCTCCTTTAAATAATGTTTTTAATAAAAAGACGGCAACATGTATATTGCTGCCGTCTTTGGGTTACAGTTTAAGTGTTAAACTTCTTTTCCGCAGTTAGGACAGAACCTCGGCTTAGCACCTTCGAACTTGTTTCCGCAGTTAGGGCAGAAACCGCCTGCTGCAGGAGCGGCCGGTTTAGCTGTTCCGCAATTTGAACAGAAGTTGCCTGTGTTGCCTGCTGCACCGCATGAGCATGTCCAGCCTGCCGGAGCCTGCTGTACAGGAGCCTGCGGCTGCATCTGTGCACCCTGAGCATAAAGGCCCTGAAGGTTTGCACCTATTCCGCCTGCAACGCCGCCTGCCATACCCATTCCTACGAAGCCGTTCATTGCACCGTTAGGGTTAGCTGCTGCAAGCTTAACAGCATCAGCTGTGTTACCTGCAAGAGCACCTGCAGCCATAGCCGGATTTGCATATATAGCATTTCTCTGTGCTGTCTTGATCATTTCTGCGTCTTCCTCCGGCAATGTAGGAGGATTCATTGCAATCTTAACAACTGTAAGACCTCTGTCTTCGGCCCATGATTTTGTAAGTTCTTCGTTTACATACTGTTCAAGTTCAGCATTGTGACCGGGGATCTGGTTAGGTCTGATTTCAAGATCTGAAAGTCTTGAGATTGCAGGTCCTAAAGCAGAAACGAATTCTGTCTTGAGCTGGTCAGCAATTTCAGATACCTTGTACTCTTCCTTAACGTTACCGCATACTTTTGTATAGAAGATAATCGGGTCGCTTACCTTGAATGAATAAACACCGTTGCAGCGAAGAGCTGTGTCGATGTCAAGACCGATTTTTGAATCAACAACTCTGAAAGGAATAGGAGTAGCTGTTCCGAATTTGTTGTCGATGATTTCCTTTGTATTGAAATAGTAAACTCTCTGGTCTCTTGCAGGATCGCCGCCGAATGTGAAACGCTTACCGATTGTCTTGAATGACTCTAAAATAGAAGTTCCGAGTTTGCCTGCAAAAATGCTTGGCTCACTTGATGAGTCATATGTGTATTCACCGGGTTCAGCACAAACTTCAACAACCTTGCCCTGATCGGTGATGATCATACACTGTCCGTCTGCTACTGCAATACCTGAGCCGTTTGAAATTACATTATCGTTACCCTTTGTATTTGACGAACGACCTGTAATCATTTTCTGGCCTCTTACCATAATTGTATTCTTGTCCAGTGCGTCGCATGTGAAGAATTCCTTCCACTGGTCAGCAAGAACGCCGCCTGCAGCACCAACAATAGCTTTAATTAAACCCATTGTGTTTTTCTCCTTTCAAACATAAAGTGGTTTACTTTCTGTTAACAATTATACCCTAACCTTGCTGTCAAGTAAAGAAAAATATAGGTAAAAAAGGGCATTTTCCAGGTAAAAAACTGCGGAGCACGGAGCCCCGCAGTTTGAAAAACGATTTCTATTTCAGATAATCAAATTATCCCTCGTATACAAGGTTGTTCTTGATCATCTCGTCGATGTTCTCTGAGTTGTACCATGCACCTGCGATATCTACCTTCTCAGTAACTGTCTTACCTTCGATAGCGAATACGCACTGCTCAACAGCGTTGTAGCCGATGTTGAAAGAGTCCTGAGCAACAGAACCTACGAGCTTAGCGCCCTCAGCAGCTTTGATCCAGCTGATCTGCTTTGAACCTGCGTCATAACCACAGAACTTGATTTCGTTGTACTTGTCGCCTGCAGCTGCGATTGCATCGTATACCTGCTTAACAACACCTTCGTTGCACATGAAGATTGCGTTTGCTTTCTTTTCTGCAAGAGCCTCAAGAGCTGCTTTGTACTGGTTGTTTGTATCGTCAGGCTTAACTTCAAGAGCGATTTCATACTTGCCCTTTGTTGTGTCGTCAGCGTCAGCGAGTTTCTTGAACTGGTCGATGAAACCGTTAGCTCTGTCTTCACCTGTCTTTGTTTCGTCGTGCTGGATTACACCTACAACGTATGTGCCTTCGAAGCCGGCGATGTCAGCCTTAATCTGCTCGAAGAACTTCTCTGCTGCAAGACCTGCTGCAAGGTAGTTACTTGTTGCAACTGAAGAAACAATAGGATTCTTGCCGTCTTTGTCGAGTGTATCAACATCAGCAGCCCAGATACCTGAGTCAAACTGTACTACAGGGATTCCCTTGTCTTTAGCCTGCTCGAGCATTTCAACAAATCCTTCACCGATTGTTGCAAGTACAAGACCTGAAACATTGCTTGAAAGAGCTGTCTGAACCATTTCCTTCTGTGAAGGAAGGTCTGATGCTGACTCACTTGCAGGACCACGGAATGTGATCTTGTAGCCGTACTTCTCACCAGCTGCCTCAGCACCTGCCTTTACAGCCTGCCAGAAAGCATGTGATTCACCTTTTGCTACTACTGCAATTGTTTTGTCTGTTGTTGTGGTTGTTAAACCGCCTTCACCGCAGCCGGCGAATGCGAGTGTTGCACATGCAAGTAATGCAATTGCAAGAACGATGGATAAAACTTTTTTCATTGGGTAGAACTCCTTTCAAAATTAATATTATAAAAATCGTTTTATAACCATTAAATCCACACGGATTAATGAACTGTTATTTCTTGTTCTTTTTCTTATCAAGCTTAACCTTTGCTGCTCTCTTATTTTTGAATACATCAAGTAATATGGCTGCAACTACGATGATACCTGTAAGAACGTATGTTACATAAGTTGAGTTTAAGTTTAGGTTGAATCTTGCAAGAGCGAAGTTAAGACCGCTTCTGATTACTACGAGCATTAATGAGCCGAGAACTGATCCGACAACTGATGCAACACCGCCGGCTGCCGATGTACCGCCGATGTATACACCGGCGATGGCATCAAGTTCCATTCCGTTACCGGTTGCTGATGCAACTGTCGGGAATGATGCTGACCAGAAGATTGCCGCAATACCTGCGAAGATGCCGCAGATTACATATGCAAGAAGCTTGTATTTGCTTGTTTTGATACCTGAAAGTCTTGTTGCTTCTTCGTTACTTCCAATTGAGAGAATATAACGGCCTGTCTTGTTCTTATACATAAGGTACATACAGATAAACATGAACAGGATTACCCAAAAGATGCCAACCGGAATACCATTGTAGTTTGAGAACAAGTTGTTGAACCATGTTCCGTTAGGATAGAAGATGTTAGGTGCACTAACGATAAGAGCACTTAAACCTCTTGAAAGCATCATAACACCCAGTGTTGCGATGAACGGAGGTAAGTTGAATTTGGCAACAAGCACACCGTTAATAAGTCCGAAAATTCCGCCGATTGCAATCATTACCGGAATTGTTGCCCAGAGCGGAATCAAACCGTCTGTAAAAAGCTTACCTGCAAGAACTGCAGAAGCAATACATACAGTACCGATTGAAAGATCAATGGCGCCTGTTGAAATTACAAAAGTTACACCAAGTGCAAGGATGGCGTACGGTGCAAGTGACTGTGCCATACTTACGATATTGTATTTGTCTAAGAAGTTTGGGTTAAGAGCCCAGAAAATCAACATCAGTACAACAAGTGCAAGTACAATGATGACATTCTGCATAACTCCGTTGCTGCTTTTAATTTTAGTGAAAAAACTCACTTTGTTTTTTTCGCTGTCCATTTTATGCCTCCTCGGTTTCACGTTTAGTTGCCAGTGCCATGATATTTTCCTGAGTTGCATCAGCAATATCAAGTTCACCGGTTATTCTGCCTTCACACATTACAACTACTCTGTCTGAGAGTCTCTGTATTTCGGAAAGTTCAGATGAAATAACAATGATTGATTTTCCTTCTGCCGCAAGATCTTCCATAAGCTTGTACATTTCACTCTTTGCACCTACGTCGATACCTCTTGTCGGTTCATCGAAAATGAAAATGTCTGAGTTTTTGAGAAGCCATCTTGCCACGATAACCTTCTGCTGGTTACCGCCGGAAAGATTCTTAAGCTGCTGCTCCATTGAAGGAGTCTTTGTTGCAAGCTGATCATTGTATTTCTTTGCCTCATCCGCTGCCTTCTTATCATTAATGAATCCGGCATGAATAAAGTTTTCAAGAGATGCAAGAACAGTGTTCTCTTTTACCGACTTATCAAGCATAAGTCCGAACTGCTTTCTGTCCTCTGACAGGTAACATATTCCGTTCTTTACTGCATCAATCGGTTCTTTAATATTAACCTTCTTACCGTTTAATACTATTTCGCCGCTGTCTTTTCTGTCAGCTCCGTAGATTGCTCTTGCAACTTCTGTACGGCCGGCACCCATAAGTCCGGAGAATCCGAGAATTTCGCCTTTCCTGAGTGAGAAGTTAACATCCTTAACCTGCTTGCCTCTGTTG
Organism: uncultured Clostridia bacterium; assembly: GCA_945965275.1. Lineage (GTDB taxonomy): Bacteria > Bacillota > Clostridia > UBA1212 > SIG427 > CAMFNB01. The sequence goes on from CAMFNB010000006.1 coordinate 26,731, forward strand.
AGACCCTTAACTTCAAGAACTACCGGAGCATCTGCCGGGCAATTACTCTTTTCTTTCTTGTCACCGTAGATAACACGACCTACCATCATATTGATGATCTGGTCCTTAGTTGTTTCTGCAGTGTTAACCGTTCCGATGTATTCACCGTCACGCATAACAGTAACTCTGTCGGAAATTCGAGTGATTTCATCCATACGGTGTGAAATATAAATCATTCCGATTCCTTTGCTTTTAAGGTCATGCATGATCTCGAACAATTCTTCAACCTCAGGCTGTGTAAGCGCTGCTGTCGGTTCATCAAGAATAAGAAGCTTACAGTTGTGAGAAACCGCTTTAGCGATTTCAACCATCTGCTGCTTACCTACGGTTAAGGTTCCGAGCTTGACTGAAGGAGAAATCTTGATGCCGATTCTTTTGAATAATTCCGCTGCATCTTTCTCCATCTTTTTATCATCAATGAAGAAACCTCCCTTCATAGGCTCACGTCCGATGAACATATTCTGAGCCACTGTAAGGTGATTCATCATATTAAGTTCCTGGTGAATAATACTGATTCCGGCTGCCTGTGATTGACGTATGTCTGTAAAATTAACATCTTCGCCAAACAAAGTGATTTTGCCTTCATCCTTTGGGTGGATACCGGTAAGTACTTTCATAAGTGTTGACTTACCTGCGCCGTTCTCACCCATGAGAGCATGGACTTCTCCTGCTCTGAGTTCGAAGTCTACGCTTTTAAGCGCATGAACGCCCGAGAATCTTTTATCAATTCCCTGCATTTTGAGAACAACTTCGTTCATAATTGCCTCCTTCCGAGTATATTAGTGCTTGAAATTACAGTCGTTTATTTTGCGAATATATTTCGTTTGTCGTTTGTAACGTTCTTTATGTCGCTATTCTACACGAAATGTTACAAAACTGCAAGGAGTTTTTTATCAAATTGTGAACAAAATGTATAAAAACCGGATTTTATACAAAAAAGAAACGGATCTCTTAAAAATTTAAGAAATCCGTTTATCTGGTCGAGGTGACAAGATTCGAACTTGCGGCCTCTGCGTCCCGAACGCAGCGCTCTACCAAACTGAGCCACACCTCGTCGCTGTTTTTTTTACAGCCTTATTATTTTAGCATTTTACGGCAACGCAGTCAATATTATTTTTTTATAGACAAATCCGTTCCGATCATTTTTTCAAGTGCAAAGAATTTATTCAGAGCCGCTATATCCTTCTCTCTGTGAAGGATATAGCGCATCATAAGATTCTTCGGCGTATCAAGAGGAGAAATATATTCAACCATCGAAACATCATAACCCATTGCCTCTAAGTACATTCCTCGCATTCCGTCAGTCAGACTGTCTGCAATTCTTGCTTTAAGCACGCCGTATTTCAGCACGTCTTCAAATCCGTCAAGGTGATACTGAGAGTTCATTTCTTTATGGCAGCACGGTACGCAGACTATTGATTTGACGTCATTTACGATTGCAAAAGAAAGTGCTTTGTCCGTTGCTGTGTCACAGGCATGGAGTGTCAGCAGCATGTCATATTTTTCGTCAGGTATAAAGTCCGCTATATCTCCTTCAATGAATTTCATATTGTTGTATTTGAGTTCAGCCGCCATTTTGCGTGAGTCTTCTACAACAACAGGATTGATGTCTATACCGGTAAAATAGCACTTCTTGCCCAGCACTTCCTTAATATAGTAATTGAGTACAAAATCAAGGTATGATTTTCCGCAGCCCATGTCAATGACTCTGATACAGTCAGTTGTTTCAGCAAGTTCACGGAGCATGGAATCGAGAACTTCAACATAGTGGTCAATCTGGTTGTATTTACGAATCATATCGTTTCGTATTTTTCCGTTTTTACCGAGAATGCCCAACACTGATAAAACAGGAGCGGCTTTATCGGGGTTTATGAAATACTCTCTGTTACCGAGACCTGCTGCATTTCCCGCAACAACAGAATCAGACTTAACGGTTTTTACCGCGTCTCCTGTTTTTGTGGTTACTCTCTTCTCGTCCGCCTCGACAATATAGCCCTTGCCTCTCTCATTGTATGTGAGAACCATGGAATCGTAATCGGGAATCATGGCAACAATGAAAGCAATGAGTTCATCAGATGTCAGAAGGTTCTTTTTACCGAGGAAAATAAAGCTGAACTTTCCTTCAGAACTTTCAGCCGTAAACTCAAATGTTTTTGTGCCTGACTTAAAAGCACAATTGAGACCCTCGAAGAACTCCGGTCCGTCCGTATATCTTGACATTAAACCATGTATGAAAAATTCCTCTTTTGAAGCTGTCTGTTTATTCATGTACTATTGTCTCCTTTTCTTCGGCGGTGAGTTCTCTGTATTCTCCCGGGCCCAGGGTTTCATCAAGGGCAACTCCGCCGATTGAAAGTCTCTTTAAGTATTCCACCTCAAGGCCTACTGCCTTTGACATCTTTTTTACCTGATGGAACTTGCCTTCGTGAATTGTAACATATATTTCGCTGTCAGATAAGAATTCAAGCTTTGCGGGCTGACATTCCGTGCCGTCACGGAGCACAAGACCATTCTCGAATTTTTGGGCGGCGTCTGCATCCGCCTTTCCGCTTACTCTGGCATAATATTTCTTATTGCATTTCTTTTTCGGTGATATGACATTGTGAATGTAATCACCGTCATTTGTCAGAAGAAGAAAGCCCTCGGTGTCCAGGTCAAGTCTGCCTGCCGGGCTTAAGTCATACATTGAATATTCTTCTCCAACCAAATCCACGGCTGTTCTTTTCCCGTGAGAATCCTCTGTCGCAGATAAAACTCCTGCAGGTTTATTCATCATGAGATAAACAAAGGGCTTGTACTGCACAAGTTCTCCCTGAAACTTAACGATGTTTTTTTCGGGATCAATCTGTTGGTCAAAGCTTTTGGCAGGTTTCCCGTCAATGGTAACAATCCCGGCTTTCACAAAGATGCGAATTTCCTTTCGGCTGCCCTTTCCCATATTTGCAAGGAATTTATCAAGTCTCATGACTGTCTCCTCCAGCCCTTCGGATACATGTTTTTTATTACTCCGCCGCTGTTCTGTCCGAGGCCCAAAACATAGCCTTCTGCGCATACTGCCAGGAGACCGTCCTCACATTCATCTTTCTGAAGAACAAGTGTGTCTCCCCTTAAATATTTCTGAATTTCGGTGCTGTCACATTTCAAACTGACTGTTCTCTTAAAATGTTCTGCTTTCTGTGCCATTGCAAAGGGGTGTGAAGGCTTGAAGTTTTTACCCTTAAACTGACCTAAGTACAAACCCACACGAGCAACCTTCAGACCATCGAGGTCCGGCGGCAGACACGGAAGGAAATAGTATCCCTCTCCCATTCTGAGATATACACCCTCAGGGGCGTCGATTGTCATATTCTTTTTATAGAAAGCTTTTATTTCTTCCGGAATACCGTCAATAATTTCATAGCTTTTTGTATTCTTTTTCTCATTTTCCGATTTCTTCGGTTCTCCGCCTTTTTGAAGCAGAGCGGTAAAATGACCCTCGCCTTCAACTCTCTGAGGCCAAAGTCTTGAAACCTCTTCCATTCCGAAAAGTCCCGGCATTATACCCGCAATCTTTTTAAGCGGCAGCAACGTATATTCAGGATGCTTTTCCATAAAAGCCTTTATTGTTTCTTCGTTTTCAATCGGAGCAAAAGTACAGGTTGAATAAATGAGTTTTCCGCCGGGCTTCAGCATCTTGTGTACATATTCAAGAATTTCATCCTGCATTGCTCTGCAGTGTTCGTTCTTGAATTTTTCCCATGAGCCAATGGCGTATTCATCCTTTCTGAACATGCCTTCACCGGAGCACGGAGCATCAACGAGAATTTTATCAAAATATTCAGGAAGATTGCCCGCAAGATTTTCAGGGCTCTCGTTTGTTATTATGCAGTTTGTAACACCTGCCATTTCAAGATTTTTTACAAGTGCGTGAACTCGTTCTTCGCTTATGTCGTTGGAAACAAGTATGCCCCTGCCCTGCATTTTTGCGGCAAGCTGAGTGCTTTTACCGCCCGGTGCTGCACAAATGTCAAGTACCTTGTCACCTTCTTCAACATCAAGAGATGCACCGGGATACATTGCACTTGGTTCCTGGATGTAGAAAAGGCCTGCATGGTAAAAAGGATGTCTTCCGGGGAATGCATCATTATAGTAAAAGCCGGTCTCTGCCCAAGGCACCGGATTAAGTTTAAACGGAGATATTTTAAGAAAATCTTCTGTTGATAATTTAAGGGTGTTTACGCGAAGACCGTGAAATCTGTCGCGATTTAGTGTGTCAATATATTTGTCAAATTCGTCTTTGCCGAGGGGCTCAAGCAGACGCTTCATTCGATTTATGTATTCTTCAGGAAGTTTCATAATTCACCGTAAAAAAAGTACTTGCCAAATCTGGTTTCTTGTTATATACTACCAATGTTATGGCTCCTTGGTCAAGAGGCTAAGACGCTGCCCTCTCACGGCGGAATCATGGGTTCGATTCCCGTAGGAGTCACCAAAAAAGAGACATCCCTTCGGATGTCTCTTTTCTTTATGTTTTCTTATTATTTCATGAAAGCTTTTCAGCCCGGTCCCACATACTTTGATTTGCTGAAGCTTATCTTTTATCAAGTTCCGTATAACTCTGTCTTGCAGCATCACTCTTATATGCAGGACGAATGATTCTGTTACCGATGGTAAGTTCCTCAATTCTGTGGGCGCTCCAGCCTATGATTCTTGCAATTGCAAAAATCGGAGTGTAAAGTTCCGGAGGAAGATTGAGCATTGAATATACAAAGCCGGAATACATATCAACGTTTGCACAAATAATTTTACCATTCGCCTTGTATTTTGCAAAAATCTCCGGAGTAAGCGCCTCAATTCTGCGATAAAGCTGGAATTCTTCAGTGCTGTTTGTAGCCTCAGCAAGCTCTTCTGCCTTCTGCTTTAACAAAACTGCTCTCGGATCTGAAATGGTATAAACAGCATGTCCCATACCGTAAATGAGGCCAGTTCCGTCATAAGCTTCCTTTTTAATAATCTTTACAAGATAATCATAAAGCTTTTTGTCATCTCTCCAGTCGCCTGCATTACGTTTGATATCATCAATCATTCCCATGATTTTATGGTTTGCGCCGCCGTGCTTCGGTCCCTTAAGAGATCCGACTGCAGAAGAAATTGCGGCAAATGTGTCTGTACCTGTTGAAGTAACTACTCTTGTTGTAAATGATGAGTTGTTACCGCCGCCGTGTTCAGCATGAAGAACAAGTGCGAGATCAAGAATATCAGCTTCGAGCTTTGTGAACTTCTTGTTAGACCTTACCATACGAAGGAAGTTCTCTGCTGTGGAGAGTTCAGGCTTCGGGTTGTGAATATACATACTCTTTCCGTCAAAGTAACGGCGCTTTGCCTGATATGCATAAGCCACCATTGTCGGAAATTTTGCGATAAGAGAAATACACTGACGAAGCACATTCTGAATATCAGTGCTGTCAGGGTTTTCGTCATATGTATATGAGGCAAGCACACAACGTGCCAGCTTGTTCATAATGTTGTTACTCGGAGCCTTCATAATCATATCCTCGGCGAATCCGTCAGGAAGATTACGTTGATGTCCCAAAATTGCTTTGAATTCAGAAAGTTCATTCTTAGAGGGAAGCTTTCCGCAAAGAAGAAGATAAGCGATTTCTTCAAAGCCTGATCTCTGGTCTTTTTGGAATCCGTTTACAAGTTCGTTAATCTCATATCCGCGGTACATAAGTTTGCCGGGAACGGATTTTTTCACTCCGTCTGTCTTTTCGTAACCGATAACTTCACCTACATGAGTAAGGCCTACGAGTACACCTGTACCGTCGGCATTACGAAGACCGCGTTTAACGTTGTACTTTTCGTACTGCTCTCTTGGCACAAAGTTTGCTGTTTTTATATTTTCCGCCATAACGGCTATTGTTTTCTTTTGTTCTTCTGTCATTCCAAGTACCTCTATAATATATAACCTAATAATTATACTTTTTTTACTCAAACAGGTCAAATAACCATTTTACCGGTAAAAAGCAAAAGCGTCCGTCGTTTCCTCACGGTCCCGGCGAACGCTTTGTTTCAAATACTCAAATCAGATTATTTGTCGTTCTCTCTGATTACTTTTCTTTGAATCTTTCCGCTGATTGTCTTCGGGAGTTCTGTTACAAACTCAACAATTCTCGGATACTTGTAAGGAGCTGTCTTTTCCTTAACATATGTCTGAATTTCTTTCTTGAGTTCATCATTTCCTTCTTTGCCTTTTACAAGAACAATTGTTGCCTTAACAACCTGGCCACGAATCGGGTCCGGAACAGGAGTGATTGCACATTCAAGAACATAAGGAAGTTCCATGATAACACTCTCGATTTCGAAAGGTCCGATTCTGTATCCTGAAGACTTGATAACATCGTCTACTCGTCCTACATACCAATAGTAACCGTTCTCATCTTTCCAAGCAGTGTCGCCTGTATGATAGATATCGTCATGCCAGGCTTCTTTTGTCTTCTCTTCGTCGCCATAATATCCTTTAAATAATCCGCAAGGAATGTTCTTGTCTGTATGGATTACGATTTCACCTGTTTCACCGATTGGAACAGATTTGCCGTTCTCATCAACAATATCCACATCGTAAAGAGGGTTCGGTACACCCATTGAGCCCGGTTTAGGAGTTGTGCCTACAGGGTTATATATTGCAAGTGTTGTTTCTGTCTGACCGAAACCTTCCATAAGTTTGATGCCTGTGTGGTTTAGGAACTGCTGATATACCTCAGGGTTAAGCGCCTCACCTGCAACACATGCGTAGTCAAGAGATGAAAGATCATATTTGCTCAGGTCTTCCTTAACAAAGAATCTGTACATTGTCGGCGGTGCGCAGAATGTCGTGATGTTGTATTTAGCAAACATCGGTAAAATATCATCAGCGCTGAACTTATCAAAGTCATATGTAAATACAGGAGCCTCGCAAAGCCACTGACCATAAATCTTACCCCAAAGAGCTTTACCCCAACCTGTATCGGAGATTGCAAAGTGAAGTCCGTCAGGATTTACATTGTGCCAGAACTTAGCTGTTGTAAAGTGTCCCAAAGGATATTTGTGGCTGTGAGCGGCAATCTTCGGATAACCTGTTGTACCTGATGAGAAGAACATTACGCAGATGTCATCGCCGAATGCACCCTCCTCTGCAGAAGGTCTCGGGAACTGGCAGCTGCACTCAGCGTATTCCTTGTTGAAGTCATTCCATCCCTCTCTCGGCTGACCAACAATGATTTTTTTAAGAGGCTGATCGTAACCTGCCTCAGCTTTTTCAACCTCACCCGGAACTACGCCGTCCGATGTTGCCACAATTGCCGAAACACCTGCTGACTTAAATCTGTAAATATAGTCATGCTCTTTAAGGAGGTTAGTTGCCGGAATTGCAATCGCACCTAATTTGTGAAGCGCAAGAATTGAATACCAGAACTGGTAATGTCTCTTAAGAACAAGCATTACCCTGTCACCCTTCTTGATTCCGAGGCTTCTGAAATAGTTTGCTGCTCTTGAAGACTCTTCTGACATTTGTTTGAAGTTGATATCTTTTTCTTTTTTATCATTTGATACCCAAAGCATTGCTCTCTTGTCAGGGCACTTCTTTGCAAGGGCGTCAACAACATCAAATGCAAAGTTAAACTTGTCTGCATTCTTAAATGAAATCTTTTTAAGAACACCATTCTCATCAATTTCGGTATCTACCCAATCAGCGAATACACCGTCATTTATATATACTCTCTTATATACCTCTGAAAAGTCTCTTTCCTTAAGAGCCGGTTTAACTTCTTCATCGGGATATTCGTATGCTTTAAACTCAGGATGGAATACAACTGCAATGAATTCACAGTCCTCTCCGCCCGTTGCAATCATACCGTGTGGGCTTGAGCTGTTATAGTAAACTGAATCGCCCGGATTGAGAACTTCGTCGTGTCCGTCAATCTGAACTTTAAGTTGTCCTTTAATAACTACATCAAACTCCTGTCCTTCATGGGAGCTGAGCTTGATAGGCTGAGTCTGCTGTTCCTCTGAATACGGGGCAACAACTCTGAATGGCTCTGCCTGCTTGTCCTTAAATAAAGGTGCAAGATTGTTGTAAGAGAAACCTTTTCTTCGTGTAATAGGGAGACCACCGCCCATTCGTGTTACCGAATAAGATGCAAGTGTAGGACTTGAACCTTTTAAAATATCTGTTACGTCCACTCCGAAGTTCTGTGCACATTTGTAAATGAACGTAAATGAGAAATCCATTTTACCGTCTTCCAATGCTACATAATCTTCAGTTGAAACACCGGTTCTCTTGGCCATGTCTTCAACAGATATTTCCTTGATTTCTCTTAAGGTTCTAATTCGTTCTCCAACCTCTTTCAACATATCATTCATCAGTCAATTTCCTCCTTTTCTTCCGTTTTGCTGTCTTTTGACTTTTTGAATTTGGGAAGTGCAAATATTCCCTTTATGCTACCGAATCCATAGGTCGTATGGAATGTCGGGAACAATCTCATTAATAACCAGAATTCCTTAGTTGATGCTGCAAGTTTCTTGGAGAAGAAAGCATCCAGTCCGAAATACAGAAGAAGCTCAAGACCGAGTGCAATCCAAATCGGCCACCAGAGTATTCCGAGCAGAAGGAGTAATACTATGGATAAATCAAAAATCAATGGGATAAAATGTCTTAAACTCATTGCGCCACCGCAAAGCTTCGTGGTAATTATGTTCCACTTTCCGTTTGCAAGGGCCATATTGACTATATCTTTAATACTGTCTCTGCAGTGATATGTAAGATGAATGTCATTTGCGAGATAGATTTTTCCGCCGTTTTTGCGAATACGGTAATTCATCTCGTTGTCCTGATTTCGGATAAGTCTTTCATCATATCCGCCCCATCTGTCAAAAACCTCTCTTCTGAAGGCTCCGAAGGGAACAGTGTCAACATATCCGCTTTCACCGTTGGTTCTGAACTGTGAGTCGCCAACACCAAAAGGAGATGAGAGCATCTTGGCAATTGCCTGTCCTACCTCTCCCTCTGCAACGGTTTCAGCTACGCCGCCTACATTCTCCGCACTGGTGAAATCCAGATAGTATACGCATTTTGAAATATAATCCTTTGCGTAGTCAGAATGTGCATCAAGTCTGATAATGTATTTTCCTTTTGCAGCCTCTATACCGATATTCATGGCACAAGGTACAATTTTTTTTGCATTCTTAAGAATACGAATGAAGCTCAGCTTACTCTTGTAGTATTCAAGAATTTCCATTGTTCTGTCTGTTGACATTCCGTCTACAAAAATCCATTCCATCTTGGATCTCGGATAGTCCTGTTTGAGCAAAGACTGAATACAGTCATCAATATAGTTTTCTTCGTTATATAGCGGCATTACAACTGAAACGATTATCTGATTATCCAATTCTTTAATTCCTCTCTGTAAAAAATAAGGGGCACATTTTAAATGCGCCCCTGAAAATCATACTAAAAATCAGCTCTTCCTTGATTTACCAAAGAAACGCTCTCCTTTATTCGCTTTGTTAAATGAGTATAAATCGTCGATCTTCTTTGAGTCGACTTTAACCTTTCCTCTCTGTGGTACTGACGGTGTTGCGGCCGGTGTGAAACTCGGAATCTCGTCAATTTCGTCATCAGTATCCGGAACGGAACCGAAGATAATACTCGGTGCCGCTTTAGGAAGGTTAGCTTCTTCAAACTCATCGTCTTCAAAAAGGCTCTTTCTTGCTTCTGCTTCTGCTGTGGCAACTGTATCTTCAGTTGTCTCAGTGCCGATGTTTTCAAGAGCTGTTTTGAGGCTTGATTCTTCTTCCTCTCTGGCTTGAATTACAGGTGCAATTACTTCGTTTGCATCTTCGATTGCCTTCTCTTTTACTTCATTGTCGATGCCGGCGGCGGGAGTCAAAACAATTTCAATGTCTTTCTCGAGCGTCGGCTCAATAATGTTGATAGGTTCTTCTTTTTCCTCTGTCTCTGTTTTTTCTATACCCTGGGGTATGTTCGCCGTGATCTCAGGCGCATCAATAATTCGGATTTCCTCCGGTATTTTTTCTTCTGTGCCTATATTTTTAATCGCAGCATCATCTCGGTCCGCTTTTTCGTATCCAAGCGTACCGTTCATAAGTGAATCAAGGCTCAGCTGTTCAAAGCCTTCCTCGCTGCTCTCTTTTCCCTCAACTGTCTTCTCTTCGCTGCTCTGGCTTTGTGTCTCGCCTTCAGCTGTCTCTTCTGCTTCCTGTCTCTCAGACTCTTTATCGGTCTCTTCCTCTTCACTTTCAGCGGATGAGGATTCAGATTCTTCGGCCTTGTCAATCGCTCTGACAACAATCTCAGCGTCACCTTCGCCAGCTTCTTCGAGAGTTTCTTCATCAGTTTGTTCATCAGCTTTTTCCTCTGTTTCTGAATAATCTTCCACAGCACCGACCATAACGGCAGTCTCAATGTCATCACTTTCCGCAAATACGGCATCTGCACCGGCGGCCAGGTCATCTGAAACACCTTTCATTTCAGATTCTGCAGCTCTTTCAGGTATGTCAAACTCGTCCGGATCAGCATCAGCTGTCTGGCCGTTCTTATATCTTGTATAAAGGTCGTCTTTTTTCTTGGTTTTGTCGAGAATGATTTCGATGATTACACCGAAAACAAAATAGAGAATCACCAAAACAATCAAAGAAAGGAAGAAATTAAACTTAACAGTTACAGCCAAAGCAACAGACATAAGTATGAGAGTGATTGCTGCAGGTAAGTTCTTTATGAGTATTTTCTTCAAATTGTTTTTCTTTTTCATATGTAATATAACTCCGTTGCAGGTGATTATACCATTTTATAATAATACAAGTCAATTTTGAGAGCCCATCAGGTCCTTGAAGTCTCTCTCCTTCATATATCTCCATGCACCCGTTTTAAGGTCGCCAAGCTCCAATCCGCCGATTTTAACCCTCTTGAGTTTGATGACTCTGTGGTTAATTGCTTCAAGCATTCTCCTTACCTGTCGGTTTCTTCCTTCTTTTATGGACACCTCAACAATTGCATTTTTGCCTTTGTAACCCACAACCTCAAGTACAGCAGGTTCCGTTTTACCGTCTTCAAGTTCAATACCCCTGGCAAAGTCTTCGACATTTTTCTCATTGGGAGTACCTTTTACAACCGCACGATATGTTTTCCAAATCTCATACGAAGGATGAGTAAGGCTCTGCATGAATTCTCCGTCATTTGTGAGAAGCAGCAAACCGGTCGTGTCGTAGTCGAGTCTTCCAACCGGAAAAATTCTCTCCTCTATGCCTTCTATGAGATCAACAACACAGGGTCTTTCTCTGTCATCAGATACCGCACAGATATATCCCTCCGGTTTGTTGAGCATGATATACACCTTTTTGCCTTCGGGTTTAATCGGTTTTCCGTCAAGCATCACCTTGTCCTTAGGCGTAACTTTTACGCCCTGTTCCGTGACAATCTGACCGTTTACTGACACTCTGCCTTCTTCTATGAGTTTCTCTGCGGCACGTCTTGATGCCACACCGCATGACGCTATGTATTTTTGAAGTCTTACCGGTTCCATTTATTCTCTGTAAAAATCCTCAGTTTCTCAGGCTGTGAATAGGAGCCGGAATTCTTCCGCCTCTTGCCACAAAGTCCTCACTTGAGCACTCGTTTACCTTCATAACAGGGCCTGAGCCAAGGAGTCCGCCGAATTCAACCATGTCTCCCACATCCTTTCCGGGAGCAGGAATGATTCTTACGGCTGTTGTTTTGTTGTTAATTACGCCTATTGCTGCCTCGTCTGCAATGATTGCGGAAATTGTTGAAGCCGGCGTTTTACCCGGCACTACAATCATGTCGAGTCCTACCGAACATACGCATGTCATCGCTTCAAGCTTCTCGATTGAGAGGCTTCCTGCCTGAACAGCTGCAATCATTCCCTCATCTTCACTTACAGGAATGAATGCACCTGAAAGTCCGCCGACTGAAGACGAAGCCATTACTCCGCCTTTCTTAACGGCATCATTCAAAAGTGCAAGAGCAGCAGTAGTACCATGTGCTCCGCATCTTTCAAGTCCCATTTCTTCGAGAATTCTGGCAACACTGTCGCCCACTGCCGGAGTCGGGGCAAGTGAAAGGTCAACAATACCGAACTGGGCATTGAGTCTTTCTGCTGCTTCCTGTGCAACAAGCTGTCCCATACGTGTAACCTTAAATGCTGTTTTCTTGATTGTTTCGGCAACAACGTTGAAGCTTTCGCCCTTAACCTTTTCAAGAGCACATTTTACAACACCGGGGCCGCTTACACCTACGTTGATGACAACCTCAGGCTCACCCACACCATGGAATGCACCTGCCATAAACGGGTTATCTTCCGGAGCATTTGCAAACACAACAAGTCTTGCGCAGCTCATACCTTCATCGGATGTCTCCGCAGCTTCTTTAATCACTTTGCCCAGCTGAGCAACCGCATCCATGTTGATACCGGCTTTTGTTGTTCCCACATTTACACTTGAGCAAACCTTTGTTGTTGCTTTAAGAGCCTTAGGTATTGATGAGATGAGTGTTCTGTCTGCATCGGTATATCCCTTGTGAACAAGAGCTGAAAATCCGCCGATGAAGTTTACTCCTATTGTGTCCGCACATTTTTCAAGTGTTTCTGCAATTTTTACAGCATCATCAACTGTTCCGTTTCCCAGTATAAGAGAAACAGGAGTAACAGATACTCTTTTGTTAACAATCGGAATACCGAGATCTTTCTCGATTCCTTCACATACCGACACGAGATTACCTGCCTTGTCGCAGATTTTTTTGTATACATTCTCGCAGGTTGCATCAATGTCTGCTCCGATACAGTCAAGCAATGAAATTCCCATTGTAACTGTTCTTATGTCAAGATGCTCCTCCTGGATCATCTTTACTGTTTCAATTATTTTTTCAGATGATAAAACCACGACGGACTCCTTAAATCTTAAATCTGATGCATTGAATCAAAAATCTGTTCATGCTGAAGCTGCATATTAAGGCCCATCTCTTTTCCGAGATTTGTCATTTCGTCTGAAAGTTCAGCAAAAGGAATTGTTGATTTCTCAACGTCAACCAAAACAATCATTGTAAAAATATCCTGCATGATTGTCTGGCTGAGGTCTAAAATGTTTACGTTCTTTTCAGCAAAAATATTGCTTACTTTGGCGATAATGCCCACTTTGTCTTTACCGATAACCGTAAGTACTGCTTTTTCCATTATTCTCTCCTGAATATATTTTACGGAAGTACCGCAAATGTGTATTTTTCCTGTGCTGCTTTTATGGCATCTTTAAGCACATTGCTGTTTCCCTCTGTTGCATAAATCGGAATATTGTATATTCCGCCTGCTTTGAGTGTTCCCGTCATGCTTCCCTTGAGACCGCTCAATCCGTTCTCCTGTGCATAGTTTACTGTCCAGAATACCGTTGACATTCCGCAACGCTTTGCAATTGCGAGGTCCCTTACCGAATACTTGCATCCGAAAGGTCTGAAATACTTCATTTTAATGTTTTCTTCGCCTACAAGCTGCTGAACTCTGTCCCGAATTGTATCAAGAATTCTGGCATACTCATCCACAGACTGGTTTGTCATATCAATCTGAACACTGCCTCTGTTTCCGAGTGCGTGTCCTTCATTTACTATCCTTCTGAGAACCGGAGCACATGAATCGTCTTCGATATATTCAGCTGAAATAAGGAAAGTTGCCTTAGCTCCGGTTTCCTTAAGAGCATCAAGAATCGCATTCATTGTATTGTCAGCATCTCCGCCGGAATATCCTGTTTCAAAAGTGAGGAATACAGCATCCTTATTGATTTCCGTACCGTCAAAAATTGCACCGTACTGCTTCATTTGATCGTATGAAGCTCTGTCGATTTCACCGTCTGAACCTGACCAGGTGTAAACCTTATTCGGCAGTTCAAGTATTTCCTCAGTTGTAATCTCAGGTGTTGCTTCGGGTTCCGCAGTTGTTTCTGCCGAACTTGTGTTGCTGTTGTTTGTCGGATTTGAATTTCCGCCGGTAAAACTGCCTATCCAAATTACTGCAGTTACCAAAACAAGTAACACCACCAAAGATATAATCTGACTTTTTCTCATGAGAATATCTCCTTCAAAAAATTACATTATATATTTTAGGATGATACCACAAAATACCCTGTAATGTAAAGAAAAGCGCCAACCTCAGGGTCAGCGCGTCTTGAGAAATTTCTTTATTGCTTCTACCGATTCGGAGCTTATGTCATGCTCTATTTTACAGGCATCTTTAGAGGCCGTTTCGGGCGATACACCGATTTCCGTGAGGAATTTAGTCAGCAGCTTGTGATTGTCATAAACCCTCTCCGCCACCGCTTTTCCCTTTTCGGTCAAAAGTATGTTTCCGCTGTCTTCAACCGTAACATACTCATCCTTTCGAAGAAGGCTCAGTGCACGGCTGACACTCGGCTTGGAAAAGCCCAGATACGCACCTATATCCACGGCACGAACAAGTTCCTGCTTTTCCTTCAGCACCAATATTGATTCCAAATACATTTCACCGGATTCCTGCATACTTCCTCCGCTTTTTTAAAAAATGTTAACACGGTAAAAATTCTTTTTCAAGCATATTGACAAGTTAGCATATGCTAACTATAATGTAACAGAAGCAAAAATAAGGGCCCTGTGCTTCAGGAGGAAAAAATGAAATTAAGTGATTTAAAGGTCGGTCAAAGCGGCATTGTGTCCGCAGTCGGTGGCGAAGGAAATACCAGGCAGCACTTCCTTGACATGGGTCTAATTCCCGGTGTCAGAGTCACTGTCGTAAAGTTTGCACCCATGGGAGATCCTGTTGAAATTCGTATTCACAGCTTCGAGCTGACTCTCAGAATGGATGACGCAAAACAAATCAATATCGAGCTCTGCGATTCAGATGCAGAAGAACCAATCTCAAAGAAAAGCAAAAATATCATAGAAAAGACAGAGCACCCCGGTCTCGGCGAGGACGGAAAGTTTCATCCCAAGGGTTCAGGCAATCCTCTTCCCGATGATGAAATTCTGACTTATGCCCTGGTGGGTAACCAGAACTGCGGTAAAACAACTCTTTTCAACCAGCTTACGGGTGCAAACCAGCACGTGGGTAACTTCCCGGGTGTAACGGTAGACAGAAAGGACGGTCCGATAAAAGGAAATCCGAAAACATCGATTACGGATCTTCCGGGAATCTATTCCATGTCTCCTTATTCCAGCGAAGAAATCGTATCAAGAAACTTCGTTTTAGATGAAAAGCCAAAAGCAATTATCAATATTGTTGATGCAACAAACATTGAGCGAAATCTCTATCTGACAATGCAGTTACTTGAGATGAACATTCCCATGGTTGTTGCCCTCAACATGATGGATGAGGTAAAAGGAAACGGCGGAAGCATTGACATCAACAAGATGGAGCTTATGCTGGGCGTACCCGTGGTTCCCATTTCGGCAGCCAAAGGTGAAGGTGTTGAAGAACTTGTAAAGCATGCCATTCATATTGCCAAATATCAGGAGTGTCCTCTTCGTCAGGACTTCTGTGACGAGTCAGATGAAGGCGGTGCCGTACACAGATGCATTCATGCAGTGGAGCATCTTATCAAGGATCATGCTGAGCGTGTCGGACTCCCCGTTCGTTTTTCAGCAAGCAAAGTTGTTGAAGGCGATCATCTCATAATAGAAAAGCTGGATCTCGATCAAAATGAGCTTGAAATGATTGAGCATATCATCACTCAAATGGAGGCAGAGCGCGGACTTGACAGAAGTGCCGCAATGGCGGATATGCGTTTTGAATATATCAGCAGAGTTTGCCGTGTCTCAGTAAAAAAGCCAAAAGAATCAAAGGAACACATAAGAAGTCAAAAAATCGACAAAATTCTTACAGGTAAATTCACTGCCATTCCGATGTTCATCCTCATTATGGTTGCGGTATTTTACCTGACATTCAATGTGATAGGAGCCTGGCTCCAGGAACTGCTCGAAACAGGAATCGATGCACTTACCGGCCTTGTAGATTCTGCTTTGACATCCGCAGGTGTCAATGAGGTTATCCACAGTCTTGTTATTGACGGTATTTTTGCCGGTGTGGGAAGCGTACTGAGTTTCCTGCCGATTATCATAGTTCTTTTCCTCTTCCTGTCACTTATGGAAGACAGCGGATATATCGCAAGAGTTGCATTTGTAATGGATAAGCTATTAAGAAAGATTGGTCTCTCGGGACGAAGCATAGTACCTCTTCTTATAGGCTTCGGTTGTACTGTACCTGCAGTAATGTCGACTCGTACCCTTCCTTCGGAACGAGATCGAAAAATGACGATTCTGCTTACACCGTTTATGTCATGTACGGCAAAGCTTCCTATATACGCATTCTTTGTTAATGCCTTCTTCAAAGAAAACGGCGGACTTGTGATGTCCGGACTCTACGTTGCCGGCATCGTGGCAGGCATACTGGTTGCCCTTTTATACAAGAAAACTATTTTCAAAGGAAATGCTGTTCCTTTTGTAATGGAGCTTCCCAACTACAGACTTCCGAGCCCGAAAAATGTTTTACAGCTTCTTTGGGATAAAGCAAAAGATTTCCTCAGAAAGGCTTTCACTATTATCTTAATTGCAACTATTGTGGTTTGGTTCCTTCAAAGCTTCGATTTCCACTTCAATTTGGTATCAAATTCCGAAGACAGTATTTTGGCAATGATATCAGGTATTATTGCCCCAATATTTAGGCCGCTGGGACTTGGAGACTGGAGAATAGTAACATCTCTTATTTCAGGTGTTATGGCGAAAGAAAGTGTTGTTTCAACAATGGAGATTCTTTTTACCGGAGCAGGCGGAATCACTGCTGCTCTCTCTTCACTTTCAGCTGCCGCACTCCTGGTATTCAGTCTGCTCTACTCTCCGTGTATTGCCGCCATTGCCTCAATCAAACGTGAGCTTGGAGGAAAATGGGCTGTTCTGCTTGTTCTTTGGCAGTGTGTACTTGCATGGCTTGCGGCATTTGCAGTTTATTCAATAGGAGGTTTGTTCTTATGAATGTAGCGGATATAATCATTATTTCAGTGATTGCAGTTGCTGCCATTTGTGCAGTTGTATATTTGATAAAACGCAAAAAGAAAGGTGTTTCATGCTGTTGCGGTGACTGTTCGAAATGCAGCGGATGTAAATAGCAAACGGTAAAAATAAAGCGGAATGATTTCAAAGCAATGCATAGAAGCATGCTAAAGATATTTAAAAAGGCAAAGTCCAATCGAGTAGGGCGGAGTTAACCGCCCTCCCACACCACCGTGCGTGCCGTTCGGCAAACGGCGGTTCAATTCAAAATTAAATATGTGCTACCTTTTGGACTTCGTTGCTTACGGTCAACTTATCCGCTCAATACACCTTAGTATCAGGTTTCTGTTCGTCAGGCTACGATTTCGCTATTGCTTCTTCTCTCCCACACCTCACGGTGTGAAACTTGCAATTCGCTTTTGAGTTCGTCGTTAACTACGCCTCAGTGGACTTTCACCACAGAGCATTGATATGCCCGTCATACCATAAAAAGCCGAAGGCACCTTCGGCTATATGATGTCTTTTTTCAAAAAGGCAGTCAAACAGACATATTTTTGATGTCTGTTTCATATGGCATGACTCAGTCAGACAATACAAAAGCCTTGTTTTAGACCGATTTCGGCTGTTTTGTGATGTCTTTTTACAGTGAACGCGGTAAAAAGACGTCATAAATATGACCAATTAAAGCGGTTCCGAGAAAAAGACAATACACACCTGACATATAAAAAAGCTGTATGAGACTATTTTCTCATACAGCTTTTGTTTCATGTATTAAATCAGTCAAATACCGGCTTTCGCTCTGTATAGTTTTCCTTCTCACTGAAGATATATGTGTATCTTCCGTAAGGTGCCGTATCACCGTCTGTATAGAATGAAAGCACCTCTCCTGTTGTTGCATTGTCTGCCCACTTGAACTGGATGTCAATAAGTTCTGTCGAAGATACTCCGATAAGTGATTTCGGAACCTTTACCATAAGCTTGTTGCCCTCAGACCTAAATTCAACTGTTCCGACAGTTGTACGTGAGTTATACTCCTTGTTGAACTTCTCAACAGTCATTTTACCGTCCTTAGGAGTAGTTCCGTTTACAATGTAATCAAATCCCTCCCATGAGTTCTCGTAGTCAGTTGTTGCACCGTGACTTCTCAGAAGAAGGGTCATTGTTGACGCACTGTTTAATTCTTTAATTTCATCAACTGTTTCAACATAGAAGTAGAAGTTGTCTGCATCATATGCTGTCTTCATCATTGAAAGGTCATTTTTACCGGTTGTGTTTGTGTAGTGAATGTCACCGAAACCAATTGCATCACGGTCTCCGATTTCCTGAACAAAGTCTGTGTACTTAGAGGTAACATCATCCCACTGACTCCAAGCTCCGCTTATGTTGATTGTCTTGCTTTCGCCGATGTCAACTCTCGGATCCGCACCCTTAAACTCCTTAATAAGATTTGAGAATTGCATCAGGTAGTTATCCTTAAGAATTCCGGCAGAAGGCTCCATATCACGGCTTGCATTGTCACTTGCACAGTCACAGAAAACAATTGTTTCTTTCGGAAATGGTGCAAGACGCTGTGCACCCCACTCGTTCCATCCTGTCAGGAAAATGTTGCCTGCACCTTTATACATACAGTATTCAAAGTTCATTTCGAGGTTTGTTCCGTATCGCATGGCCTGCTCATCATCCATGTTCTGATGATAAAGGCCGAATGTTTCATTTCCCCTGAAGCTTCTTAACCTGTCTTTGCCGCCGTACCAGGCTGATGTACTGAACATGATATCATCGTTATGCTGAGCTGCTGAAGCACTCATTACGGTTCTCTTGTCAAGAAGTCTGTGTACTGAATCCTTTGTGAGATATCTGCTAAATTCCATCCACGGGAAACCGTATGTTGTTTTTGCTTCCTGAGGCCATTGTGCTCTCTGCATTGTGAATGTTTCTGCAACCTCTTTTGATTCACCGCTTCCGATAATCATCGGCTTGCCGTTTATCTTATACCAAAGGTACTGATATTCAGGATGTCCCTTGTAAATGACATCATAAATATGCTGCAATGTTTCCGTAGAAAGATTTGAAACCTGTCCGGGATCATTTCTTGTGTAGTAAGTTGCTTTCGGAACATCATATCCCAGCTTTGCATATTTATCTAAAACAGAAAATACAAGTAATGCCGCATCGTCGTATGTAAAGCCGTTTGTTGTGTCAAAAATAATATAATCAATGCCTGCTTCAGTAAGCATCTGAACTTCCTTTTCAACCACCCATCTGTCGGATAACGTGTAATATCCGAGAAGCGGTTCATCCCAGTGGTGTGTATGTCCCTGATTTCCGCCGCCGGCTTTGAGCCAATTGAATTCAGAATAAATTGCTTTCGGATTATTCTTTAAAATTTGTGTATTATTGTAAGGTCCGAAAGTTCCGTGGGAGCCGAGCCACAGGAAATAGAACATGCCGACTTCTTTGTTGTCCGTGTTTTCAACAGTAAGATAGTTGTCATAGTGAAGTTCTCTTCCCAGATCGTCCACTCCTCCGTATGTTCCGTTTATTTCTGAATACGGGCCCTCATATTTAATCTCTTTGTCTTCTCTTGGTTCAAAAAGTTCGACTGTTCCTGAGAAGTATTTCTTGAGCATCAGATAGTCAACGGATTTAAGTTGTCCGTCGCCTGACAAATCGGCTGCCTTCTCATATGCTCCCGTCAAAAGATAAGACCCGCCTGAAAAATGTTTCTTTAATTTAAGATAGTCCGTGGATTTAATCTGACCGTCACCGTTGATGTCACCTTTTACTACCGCAAGATAACCTGCCCACTTGTTTTGGAATTTATATGACTGAATCTCAGCGCCTGTACCTACAAATGCCGAATCATCGAGCACATCACCGTTTGCTCCCCCGATTACTCTGACATCTTCTCTTTTTAAAGATTCATTTTTAAGAAAAGAAACGGTATCCTGAGGTCTGAAGCCTGTTGCATATCCGTCTTCATTGCATACGATTTCACTGTATGGTGTAAATTCAAGTATGTTTTCTTCTGCCTGAGCAACTGCCCCTCCGACAATTCCGGCTGCCAGTGAAAGGGCAAGCACCGCAGAACCGAAAAGAAACTTCCTTTTCATAGTAGTCCTCCAAAAAAAATATATGTAGTGATTATACCATAATGCAAAGTAAAAATACACATGAAGCAATTTTGATTTAATATCATTTTCTTTCTTTTTTTCAAAAAAGCTGTTGACAATTCAAATGCTATGCGTTAATATAATCAAGCTGTTTGCAAGCACCTTTAGCTCAGTTGGTAGAGCAACTGACTCTTAATCAGTGGGCCCAGGGTTCGAGTCCCTGAAGGTGCACCAGCAGAAGAGCTGACGAAATTAAGTTCGTCGGCTCTTTGTTTTATAAAAAAAGGACCTGCCGACTTTTCACCGACAGGTCTTAATTTTTTCCTTGCTTATTTTATCTCGTACTTTCCGCCAAAAGCTTTCTTAAGTGTTGAAAGATCCTGAGGAAGGAATTCGAATATAAGATGATTTGTTCCGTCATCAAGTTCAAGAAGAACTGAATCAGAATGAATCTTTCCTGTTCCTGCCGGTAAAATACCGTTAGGATAATTCGAATAATAGCCGAAGCTTCTGATGTCCTCTTCGCTGCATGTGATTTCACCCTTTGCAGCATTAAAATCAAAGTCAGTGAAAGAAATGACACCTTGTGAATAAGACATATAGAAGCGCTTTTTGGACTGATTGAAAACATCACCGAAAGGAGTTAAAAGCTTACAGGATGTTTCAGAAGGATTGTTCACCGTACCGAGGTAATCAGCAATCTTTCTTACGCCCATATTGCAAAGCTCGTTCTGCTGACGGCCGATCATAGGTGAAATTGTCTTTGCATATTCAGTTGCTGAAATCTCATCGGGCTGTCCCGCATAATTCATTATGTCGTAGAACTTCTTTCTTTCAAGCTCTTTCTTATCTTCGCCACCTGATGCTTTTTTGAAAAGCTTGTGATTTTTAATAAGTTTGTATATTACAAGAACAACTACTGCAACGAGGATTGCGGAAAGTGCATACCAAAGAGTTGTTGCTTCTCCGTTCCTAAGGGCTCTTCTTCCGGTAATGAAATAAAGTGCTGCAATAAGAATAATGCTTACGGAACCCCAAATGGATGTGAGATAATCCGGTGGTGACTGCGGCATCTTTTCAACCGTGCCGACATAAGCACCCTCGAAAGCTCTTTCAATAGTCTCTCTCGGATTAACCATATATTTCTTGGTTTCGTTTTTTACTTCTATCATTAATTAGGCCTCCTTGACCTGACTTTAAAAAGATATATCCTGAATATAATATCACAACAAAGTAATTATTTCCAATTTTTAATTGATATCTCTCCTGTCTGTAAAATGCACTTAGTACCGTCTTCCTTCTCCACTATCAGGTGACCGTCTTCATTTATGTCTAAAACAAGTGCTCTGTATTCCTCGTTTCCCCTTGAGACCGTTACAATGCGATTCAGTACACAGGAAAGCTTTTTGTATTTTTTCATTGCTTTTTTTATATATTTCGGTTCAGAAAGCTTTCCGACTTCCCTGACGATTTTCATTGCAAGTTTGTAACGTTTAAGATCATCGCATTTTTCATAAACCGCGCCGGCAATATTTCGGATGTCCTCGGGGAATCCCCCTTCGGGCTCAACAAGATTAATGCCGATACCCACAATCACATATTCGCCAACTGACTCACAAAGTATGCCGCATACTTTTTTTTCGTCAATTATTATGTCGTTTACCCATTTTATTTTACCGCCGAGATTTTTTGCAACAATCACTCCCGCAGCAGAGGTGATTTTAACGATATCCTCGGCACTGCCTTTCGGTTTTAAAAGCACACTCAAATAGAGGCCTGTTCCCGGCGAATAGAATGTTCTTCCTAATCTTCCTCTTCCGGCACTTTGATTGTATGCCACGGCTGCCTGCTCATCGGGATTACCCTCATTGCGGACAAGATCTTTCAAATATGTGTTTGTGGACGGAATCGTCTCAAAAAACTTTATATCCATATTTAAAGACTACCAAAGCGTTGAAAAACATTCAATAGATATTTTATACTATTAACAACAAATTATCGGAGGAAACAATCATGAAAAATTTTGAATATTACACACCCACAAAAGTTGTTTTCGGAAAGGGCACTGAAAATGAAGTCGGTAAGCTTATTTTACAGGAAACAAAAGATGCCTGCGTTCTCGTACACTACGGCAGCGGAAGTGTTAAGCGCACAGGTCTTCTCGACAGAATCTGCAAGAGTCTTGACGATGCAGGTATCAAATATGTAACCCTGGGCGGAGTTGTTCCCAATCCAAGACTTTCCAAGGTTTATGAAGGAATAGAACTCTGTAAAAAAGAAGGTATCAACTTCATCCTCGCTGTAGGAGGCGGATCCGTTATTGACTCTTCAAAAGCAATCGGATACGGAGTTGCAAACGAGGGAGACGTTTGGGATTTCTATGATTACAAGAGAGTTCCGGAAGCATGTCTTCCGATAGCAACAGTGCTCACCATCGCAGCAGCCGGTTCAGAGATGAGTGATTCATCCGTTATCACAAAGGAAGAAGGCTGGATTAAGCGCGGAGTAAGTGCCGACTGCAGCAGATGCAGGTTCGCAATCATGAATCCTGAACTTACAATGACACTTCCGGACTACCAGACATCATCCGGTGAAGTTGACATTATAATGCATACTCTTGAGCGTTATCTAGGTCAGGGTAAGAATATGAATATCACCGATGAAATCAGTGAAGGTCTCATTCGCACTGTTATCAAAAATGCAAAAATTCTTGTTAAAGATCCATCAAACTATGATGCACGCGCAGAAATCATGTGGGCCGGCTCTCTTTCACACAACGGACTCACAGGCTGCGGTGTGGAATCAATGGACTGGGCTTCACATCAGCTCGAGCACGAACTGGGCGGTATGTTTGATGTAGCACACGGTGCAGGTCTCGCTGCAGTTTGGCCGACATGGGCCCGTTATGTTGTTGACGCCAACCCTGCCCGCTTTGCACAGCTTGCCGACAAAGTTTTCGGGATTAGTGACAAAGGTTCGGATATGGCAAATGCCCTTGCAGGAATCGATGCCATGGAGCAGGTTTTCAGAGATATCAACATGCCTGTAACTCTTACAGAACTGGGTCTCAAAGACCTTACAGATGAGCAGATTGATGAGCTTGCCGAAAAGTGCAGCTTCGGTCAGACGCGCACAATCGGCGGCGTAAAGGCTCTAAATAAAGCCGATATGATTAACATTTACACAAAGGCAAGATAATAAACGAAGAGCAATGTTAAAAGGGCAGCAGTTATTTTTCTTGCTGCCCTGCTTATTTCCTCAGCTCTCGGAGCAAACTTTTATTGTATCGGAGGCAAAATGGCAAAAGTAAATAAGATTTATGAACTGGTCAGCGAAAAGAATTTCTCGATTTACGAACTTGCAATTGCAGGTGAAGGTATCCCTGTTTCCTCGCAAACGTATATGAAGGGAAACCGCGGACAGGATGTGTATTCAGTTGCAAAGGTTTTCGTTGTTACGGCAGTAGGCATACTGTATGATCAGGGGCTTTTAAAACCGACGGATACAGTAATGAAATATCTTTCAAAATATGCCCCCGAAGGTATGGATCACCGTTGGAATCTCATCACGATTGATGATGCATTGAAGCATCGTATCGGAATGCCCCACGGCTATCTGGATATTGACGTGGGAACCATCCCGTCAGATGATTATCTTAATTATCTTCTCACCACTCCTTTTGCTGCACCGCCGTGTCAGTCAGAGGAATACACTGATGCTGCATACTATCTTCTCGCCCGTCTTTGCGAAGAAATTATCGGCGACACACTGGACAATTATCTTATGGATAAGCTTTTTACCCCGCTTGAATTTGCGGAGGTTGCATGGACACATTGCCCTCAGGGACACGTAATCGGTGCAACAGGGCTTTACTTAAGTGCTGCAGATGTTGCAAAGCTTGGTGAAGTTTACAGAAACGGCGGAACATACAACGGAAAGAGAATCATCTCCGAAGAATGGGCTTGGCTTGTACTGAATCAAGGATATGAATTAAATCCCCTTGGCTTTACACCCGGTTACGGTAAAAGCGGAATGTACGGTCAGCAGATCGCCGTTCTAACCGACCTGAACATTACTGTTGCCTGGACAGGATATGAGTTCTATCAGGGAGAAGAAATCATACGTATTATCAAAGAGAATCTTTGACAGTACAACTTTGATATGAGAAAACAGTTGTATGGGAATGAATCTCTCCCGTGGGTAACCAAAACCGCTTAACAAAGCTGACAACTTCTGCAGAGTACGCAGAAATTGTCGGCTTTTTTATTTTGTTTAATGAGATTTAAATAACAGCATCACTTGATTTTTTTTGGGTCGGACTTTCCGCATCATATATAACTCCTGTGTTTCTGCTTATATGTATGTTTCAGCTCTTTCAGAGCGTACTCAGCATAGCTATGGTCATCACTGCTCCGACAGCAATTGCCGCAACAGCAAGTCCGTGT
>CAMFNB010000007.1 GCA_945965275.1 uncultured Clostridia bacterium
TGGTGACTATGATGCGGTTGATCGAGCTGTTAAAGAAATGAACAGTCGATATGGAATAAAAGAGGAAATGAAATTTAATTTTATTAAATATAGATAATCTAGGAGGAAACTATTATGGATTACGGAAAAGTAGTTGGAGATTCAATTAATAAGGCTGTGGATGCCGCAAATGCAGCAACAGGCGGAGCAATAGCTTCTGCGCTGGGTGCAGCAGGTTTTTTCAGTTACATTACACCACTTTTGATTGTTGCGGGAGTGCTTGCCATAGCTGCGGCAATACTTGCAATTATCTTTATTTTACCGGATGAGAAGAAAGCCAAAATGCCTAAATTTATTCAAATTGCAGCAGACATTTTGAATGCAAAGAAGTCATTCTTAAAAGCAATGTTAAGAATATTATATATTGTTCTTACTTTGTTCTGTGTTATTGCAGGAGTATTGCTTCTTCTTATCGGAACAATAATGACAGCCAGCATCGGAATGGCAAGACAGACTGCATTATACGGAATAATTGTATTAATTGGCGGTCCTATTGCTGTAAGAATTATCTACGAGGTATTAATACTTTTGGTTAATATTTCAGAAGATGTTAAGTCTTTGAAAAACGGACAGACAGGCACTTGCGGATGCAAAGAGGAAGAACACAAAGAACCGCAGGAAACAAAGAAACCTGTAAAGTATGTTTTCTGCAGACAGTGCGGAACTAAGTATGATGAGAACAGCGAAGTCTGCCCGAACTGTAACAGATAAAATATATGTATTGTTTAAAATGTGGAAATAAACTGGAAGACAGTGATAAATTTTGTCACAAGTGTGGCTTTCCTGTTGACGGTACAAGCGATGACATCCCGGAAGAAGCTCCAAAGAAATCAAAGAGGGGTTTATGGATTGGAATAGGATGTACTCTGGCAGTTGTAATTGTTGCAGTTGTCGTTATTGTTGTTATGACAGACAAATCCCCTGCTTTAATACTTGGTGGTACTGTTCCTGATGAAAGTGGAGAAAAGACAACGATTGCGGAAACTGCTGAGCCTTCTGAAACACCAGCCGAGGAACCATCACCTGAGCCGACAGAGGTACCGACCCCAGAACCTACTCAGGCACCAACACCTGCACCAACTGCCGTCCCGACTAAACCGTATAAAGTCGGAACGTTAACTGTAAAAATTATTTGTAATTTTTCTTCTGATGACGGAGTATGGCGCGGCGGCTGGACAAGCCTTCATTTCGCAGGTGAAGATCAAGATCCGTCACTTCATGATTATGATGGGGGAATTGGGGCTGTTGATATAGTCTCAGGTCAAACCAAAACATTAACTTATGATATTATATACAATCCTAAATATAATGATATAGACAGGGCAGACTATGGGATAGGCTGGCAACCATTTGATGACGGATTTGAAACACATAATGTCATAAGAAATGAAAAATACAGTACATACAATGGACTTAGATATTTATCGGAACTCACAATTACGTTAAACAATTAGAAAAGTTTATGAGAAAAAGGAGCATATAGGCATGTATTGTTTAAAATGCGGAAATAAACTGGATGACGGGGATAAGTTCTGCCATAAGTGTGGTTTTTCTGCAGAAGGCACAAGTGATGAAATCAAAGCGGAAGAACCCCAACAAGCAGATCAGCCTAAGAAGTCCAAAAAAGGATTGTGGATAGGAATCGGATGTGCAATAGCGGCAACTTTGATTGGAATTGTTGTTACTGTTGTTGCTACAAGTCCGACAGGAGTAATAAACCCTTTTGGCACCGTAAATGTTAGCGCAGGGAACAACGGTAGTGAAAAAGATATGCCAACAATGCAATCCTCAGAGACAACGGAGGAACCAACCGAAGAACCGACTGCAGAACCTACAGAAGAACCTACTCCAAAACCAACCCCTGTAAAAGCACAATATACTGCATATATTAATGGCGGCTTTAAAGGCGCAGATGTAGAAAACGATAACGGAAAAGTTATCGCACACTTGGAAAATGGCTCACTAGTTAACTGCATTGAATCGAGAACAGTAGGACCATATAACGACCAGGCAACTCAGTGGAAAATTGAGTGCAACGGTGTCGTAGGTTGGGTATGGTGGGCTTTTATGGACACAGATTTAATTGGCTTGACTGAAAATGTCGGAACGGAAAATGGTCTGAACCTGAGAAGCGGCCCGGGAACACAGTATAGCGCGGTGACTTTATTGCCTTATTACTCAAGTGTTAAAATTTTATCATTCAACGGACAACATACGAGTGATGGTTATTGGGCATATGTTCAATCAGAAGACGGATACACGGGATATGTTGTACTGAACTATTTGATGATTGCGCGAGATTAAGGCAAGGAACGCACAATGACCAAAAAGGCTAAATTTATAATTGGCACTATTATTGCTCTCTGCATGCTTCTTATCACATATAAGGTGGTTGAGGCAAGCGTGCTGCGTCTTTCTTATGATGATGTTAAAGATGTAGATTCTTCTTCTGAAACAGCTGAAAAACATGAAGTAACGCCTACACATATGCCGACAAACAGCCCAATGCCTGAGCCGACAGAGACACCAACTCCGGAACCGACTGCAACACCATACGATGGACCGGAGCCTTATGTTGCGACAGAAAAGAACATCTCTTATACGAGAGAGTCTCATCATTACAGCGTGAGTGAAAGCTTTGGAAGCAGCTTCAGCTATGATAATACCTATTATGTAAAAGTTGATTTAAATGCACAGATTGTATTTGTGTATAAAAGAGATTCGAATGGCAATCCAGCTGGAGACCCGGTAAAAACATTTATTTGTTCAACAGGACTCAAGAGCAATAAATCTATGGCGACTCCCGTTGCCAAGTTTGTTATCTTGGACAATAATGTAAAAGATGTAAGTAAGTATCGTTGGTGTGATGTTTCAACAGCATATGTGCAATATGCAACGAGACTTTACTATATTACTAATCTGAAAGAATCTGGATTTGATGGGTATTTTACAGGATTTATGTTCCATTCGGAACTGTATTCGACAACGAATACAAATACATTAAATGCAACAGAGTGGAATACGCTAGGGTATCCGAGATCTCACGGCTGCATAAGAATGCAGGTTGCAGATGCGAAATGGATATATGATAACTGCCACAGCGGAACAATTGTGGAGTGCATCGACGGAAAATCAAATTCTGAACTTTGGAAGGCACTTAAGCCTGCAATGATACCAAATAATCAGACATACGATCCGACAGAACAATAGAATTCAAGAACACACAAAAACGGACTTGACTCGCTACAACGCCAAGCACAGCCAAAATCGCATTTATTTCTTCCAAGCTCGTTTCCAGAAGATTTTTTGCTTGCTCGCACAAATTACAATATGCATTTCTTGCTTTATTGGCAGCAAGATTTGATTCCGAAGAAACAGCGGAAACGGGAGTCAATGCTAATGATTTTTGAGCAGACATAATAATCAACCTTTCACAATTTTGTTATGTGGATGTTATATGCACTCAGATTTTATTTGTCAAGATTTTCCGATTGCTTTCTTTCCAGCTCCTCCAACCAAACCCTTCCGCAGGCATCGCTCGGCATTCTGAGATCACCGCGCGGTGACACGGCAACAGAACCGACTTTCGGTCCGTCCGGCAGACAGCTTCTCTTAAAGTGCTGCCGGAAGAATCTCTTATAGAAATTCTTTTCCCACTTCAAAATAAACTCCGCATCATACTTATCCTTAAATGCAATCTGTGCTAAGCGATAAATCTTCAGCGGATTTTCCATAAGTCTCAGCATATGATACAGGAAGAAATCGTGTAGCTCGTAAGGGCCCACCAAATCCTCTGTTTTCTGAGAAATCTTACCGTCCTCCGGCGGAAGCAATTCCGGAGAAACAGGTGTGTCAAGGATATCATAAAGCGTCGAAGACAGAGCAGAATCGTTGCATATATCCGCGTAATATCTGACTAAATATCTGACAAGTGTTTTCGGAACTGATGCATTTACCGCATACATGGACATGTGATCTCCGTTGTATGTTGCCCAGCCCAGTGCAAGCTCTGACAAATCTCCGGTACCGATTACAATTCCTCTGCACTGGTTTGCAATATCCATAAGAATTTGCGTTCTTTCTCTTGCCTGGCAGTTCTCGTATGTGACATCATGCACGGAGGCATCATGACGTATGTCTGCAAAGTGCTGCATAACAGACGAAGCTATATTCACTTCGCGGAATTCGGCACCAAGCGCCTTAATCAGAGATACTGCATTGTCGTATGTTCTGTCAGTTGTTCCGAAGCCCGGCATGGTAACAGCAATAATGTCAGAATGATTGAGACCCAATAAATCACAGGCCTTTACTGTTACAAGCAAAGCGAGCGTCGAATCCAGACCTCCCGATATACCTATAACGGTTTTCCTGCATCCTATATGCTCGAGTCTTTTCTTAAGACCCATCGCCTGAATCATGAAAATTTCACCGCAGCGTTTTTCACGGGCCGCACCGGAAGAGGGTACAAAAGGCGATGCATCAACAAAGCGTGTCAAAGTAACATCCTCAATCCGCAAATCAAAGCCGACATGAACATATTCGCTTTTACCGCAAATATCAAAGGTTGTCATTCTTCGTCGGTCAGCTTCTAAATGTTTAACATCAAATTCGGAACAAATCATTCCCGTTGTAAATTGTTCGGATTCGGCAAGAACTGAACCGTTTTCGCATATCAGATTATGTCCGCTGTATACAACGTCCTGGGTGGATTCACCGTTCCCTGCAGAACAGTAAACATAGCCGCAGACAAGACGGGCAGACTGGCCGCGCACCAAATCTTTTCGATAGTCGCTTTTACCGGTAATCTCATCAGATGCCGACAGATTCACTATAACAGTGGCGCCGCTTGTTGCATGAGAAATCGAAGGCGGATTCGGAACCCAGAGATCTTCGCAGAGTTCAACCGCAATTTTAAGTTCAGGCAAATCTGAACACTCAAAGATGATGTCTGTTCCGACATGAACAAGGTCAGCACCAAGCGTGATATCACAACACAAATCTTTTCCTGAACAGAAGTGTCTTGCTTCGTAAAATTCATTGTAGTTCGGTAAAAAGCTCTTTGGCACCACTCCCAAAATTTTTCCTCGCGATACTGCAGCTGCCGTGTTATACAGCTTACCGTTTATCGCCAGGGGAAGACCGACAAAGATGATTGCATCAAGTGTCTTGCTTGCATCTGCTATTCTCTTTAAACCGTCTTTTGCAGCGCTAAGCAGTTTATCCTGCCAAAACAAATCCTGACAGGTGTATCCGGTTATGCAGAGTTCAGGAAAAACACAAACCTTCACACCGGCAGCAGCTGCCTTTTTCATGTACTCGCAAATTTTACAGCAGTTGTATTCAACATCAGCAACTCTTATCTCCGGCGTTACAGCCGCTGTTTTAATAAATCCGTCTTTCATAACCTCGTCACCTTTCAAATAAAAAAAGAAGCAGACAAGGTCCTTTAGCAAGGCGCCTTTGTCTGCTTCAAAATATATTTTAAGTCTGATTGAAAAATATTACAAGAACATATTATGAATGTTTATGCTCGCATTTTCTGCTGCAGGTTTTCGGATTTCTTTCGCTGCATCCGCCGCATTTGTGTAAAATACCCTCCGGATTTTTTCTGTAATCTTTCGGAAGAACGCCGAAGTGAGTTTTAAATGTTGCTGTAAATTTGCTTTGACTCTCATAGCCGACTCTCTGACAAATTTCCGAAATCGAAAGATCTGTTTCCTTCAGAAGCCGCGAAGCTTCTTCCATTCTGTGCTCATTAATATGAGCAGCCAGTGAATCACCGTATACATTTTTAAAAGCGGCCTTAAGCGTTGTTGCACTTACGGCAAATTCTTTTGACAGTTCTTCTATGGTAATGCGACGCCCCATATCGGAAAGAAGTCGGTCATGAACCTCATGCACAATTTCATCCATCTCTGACCGGTAATCGGGGCAGGCTGTTTTCATAACCTGCTCAATAATTTTATGCAGAAGCTGCGCCTGCTGATTGTCAGCTGCCTTATAGAACATCTCTTTTCCGTCACGCCTGCAGGATATAAGGCCGGCAGCTTTGAGCGGACGCAAATGATGAGAAACGGCAGGTGAGGACATGTTCATCATTGCGGAAATATTCACAACGCATTCCTCACAGTGGCAGAGAAGCCAGAAGATTCTGATTCTCGTTGTGTCGCTGAGTTGTTTGAAAATATCCGCCACCGTAGAAAACTCCTTAACGGCGCCCAGCGTTTCCATTGTTTTCTTTGTATCTTCGCTGTGCTGATGCGGTAAATACGCGGTACTCATAATATATTCTCCTGTTTAGTCGTGATTTTAGCCCTTTTGGAAAAGAATGCTGAAAATCCGTTGACCTCTTAAATATATTCAAATTATACTCTTAACGTAACAATTAAACAAATGCTTAATTGTTCAATTAAACATTTTACACATGGAGGGAAACCGAAATGAAGAAAGTATATAAAGTGGAAGTTGACTGCGCAAACTGTGCAAATCTCATGGAGATTGCTTCAAACAAAGTCGAAGGCATCGCAAATGCAAATATCAATTTCATGACTCAGAAGATGGGTGTTGAATTCGAAGAGGGCGCGGATGAGAAAAAAGTCATGAAGGCTGTTCTCAAAGCATGCAGAAAAGTTGAACCTGACTGTGAGATTGAAATCTGAGACCGAACCATGACACGTAAGCAAAAGAAAATGCTCATACGAATAATCGTATCCGGAGCCCTTCTCGCAGGACTTCAGTTTTTGCCGAATGAGGCACTTTCGTTCCTGGATGACAAGCTGTTCCCCTATGCAGGCAGAATCGCCGGATTCGCGCTGTATTTCGTCGATTATCTGATTATAGGACACGATATTCTTCGAAAAGCCGCGAAAGGCATAGTAAACGGTCGTGTTTTCGACGAAAACTTCCTGATGGCCATTGCAACAATAGGTGCCATGGCCATTGCAATTTACGAAAACGGAGACTATGTTGAGGCAATTGCGGTAATGCTTTTTTACCAGACGGGCGAATGGCTGCAGAGCTACGCAGTCGGTAAAAGCAGAAAGAACATTTCCGAGCTTATGGA
Organism: uncultured Clostridia bacterium; assembly: GCA_945965275.1. Lineage (GTDB taxonomy): Bacteria > Bacillota > Clostridia > UBA1212 > SIG427 > CAMFNB01. The sequence continues at coordinate 7,103 of CAMFNB010000007.1, forward strand.
TATCAGACCGGATTATGCCAATGTTGAAAGAGACGGTGAAGTTGTTCAGGTTGATCCGGAGAAAATCGAAATCGGAACTGTCATTATTGTCCGTCCCGGAGAGAAGGTTCCGATTGACGGTATTGTGGTTGAAGGAAAATCATCTCTTAACACCAGTGCGCTTACAGGAGAAAGTCTTCCAAGAGAAACTTCAGAGGGCGATGAAGTCATCAGCGGCTGTATAAACATGACAGGCGTTCTGAAAATAAAAACAACAAAAGCATTTGGTGAGTCAACTGCATCCAAAATTCTTGAGCTTGTTGAAAACGCAAGCTCACGTAAATCAAAATCAGAAAATTTCATTTCGAAATTCGCAAGAATTTATACACCGGCGGTTTGCGGAAGTGCACTTGCGCTTGCAGTGATTCCTCCTATCGTGAATTTACTTATTCTCGGTAATGCAGCAGAATGGGGAACATGGATTTACAGAGCTCTCACATTTCTTGTAATCAGTTGCCCGTGTGCTCTTGTCATCAGCATACCGCTAAGCTTCTTTGCAGGAATCGGCGGGGCAAGCCGCGAGGGTATTCTGATAAAGGGTTCAAACTACCTTGAGGCACTTTCCAAGACCGCTACGATGGTCTTCGACAAAACGGGAACGCTTACACAGGGTGTGTTTGAAGTGAGCGGAATTCATCACAACGAACTCGAAGATAAAATGATAATCGAGTATGCTGCTCACGCCGAGAGCGCTTCATCGCATCCGATCAGCAAAAGCATTCAAAAGGCGTACGGAAAGCATATTGATCTTTCAAGAGTAAGTGACATTCAGGAAATAAGCGGCGAGGGAATAGTTGCAAAGGTTGACGGCAGGAATATTGCCGTGGGTAACGACAAACTGATGAAGCATCTCGGAATCACTCACATAGACTGTCATCACACAGGCACGATAATTCACGTGGGCATCGACGGTGAATATGCGGGACACATCCTGATTTCGGATGTTATTAAACCGACATCAAAGGAAGCAATAGCCGCTCTGAAAAAAGCAGGCGTTAAGAAAACGGTAATGCTTACCGGTGACTCATCAAGGGTTGCAACTGCTGTTGCGGAAGAACTGGAGCTTGATGAGTATTACAGTGAACTTTTACCGGGTGACAAGGTAAAGAAAACTGAGGAACTTTTGGCTCGGAATGAAAGCGAAAATTCAAAGCTTGCATTTGTCGGAGACGGTATAAACGATGCTCCGGTTTTATCAAGAGCAGACATAGGAATTGCGATGGGTGCAATGGGATCGGATGCGGCAATAGAGGCTGCAGACATTGTGCTGACGGATGACGATCCGCTTAAGGCCGCAAAGGCAATTCGCATTTCGAAAAAGTGCATGAGAATAGTAAGGCAGAACATTGCTTTTGCTTTGGGTGTAAAAGCGATTTGTCTGGTGCTGGGAGCACTGGGAATAACGGGAATGTATATTGCAATATTCGCGGACGTGGGAGTAATGCTGATTGCTGTTCTGAATGCAATGAGATGTATGCTTGTAAAAAGGCTGTAATTTCTTACAGCCTTTTTTCTTACGGGACTCTGCTGCTGTCAACATAGGACACAGCGATTTTATGAAATTTTCTGATTATAATACCGTTATTCCCTTGTTTTGCAAATATTTCTTTGCTTCGTCAATCTGCCCTTTAGACGGGATCCATTTATCGCTTCCTAAATAAATTTCCCCTAATGCAACAGTTTTTGCTCCTCCGTACGAATGATAAGGAATAAACTCAACGCCCTCGCAATATTTTAATCGACTGACAATGCCCGCAACGTTTTTATAGTGCTGTTCTTTGGAGTTTAAACCGTTTATCAAAATACAACGGATTCGCGTTTTTGCTCCCAGGGAATCTGCCAAGATCAAGTTGTTAATTATTCTCTCATTTGAAACTCCCGTATAGTCTTTGTGCCTTTGGGAATCCGTATCCTTAATGTCCCACAAAAACAAATCGGTTGCCGGCACAGCGCGACTCAGAATATCAGAGGAAAAATATCCACACGTTTCAACAGCAGTGTGTATACCTTTTTTCTTACACTGCTCCAGAAGCAAAAAGGCTTCCTCTGACTGCATGAAGGGTTCGCCGCCGGACAATGTGACTCCGCCGTTTTTACCGTAAAAAGCGCGATCTTTCTCTATGATTTTCAAAAGTTCCTGTATGGTGTAATCTTTTCCGATGATTTCCAATGCGCCCGTAGGACATTCCGTTACACATTTCCCACAGCCTATACACAAATCACGCTGAATTGTGTGATAATCGGAGAATTCGTGTGCATTTTGATTACAAACACCACATGCACCGCACCCGATACACTTGGTTTCATAATATAAAAGTTCTCTTTTATTGCTTTGCGTTTCGGGATTATGACACCATGCACAGCGAAGAGGACACCCCTTTAAAAATACCGTTGTTCTGATACCTGGTCCGTCGCGCATGCAGAAGCGTTGAATATCTGCCACTCTCATTAAAATTCATTTCCTGTCTGGGCGATGATCATATCCTGCCATTCTTTATTAAGGGTAACAAAACGGGCATTCCAACCGGAAACACGTACCGACAGGTTTTGATAATTTTCAGGATGCAGCTGTGCTTCCTTCAGCAGTTCAGCATCTGCAATATCAAGCTGCATAAAATGTCCGCCGAGCGCAACAAAGCCTGTAATGAGAGATATAATAGCCTCTATACCATTTTCACCGTTTACAGCTGATGGTAAGAGTTTAATGTCAAGCGCCGCTCCTGAAACCGTTCGTTTCAAATCAGCTTTACAGTATGACTTGATAATAGCGGTTGCTCCCTCCTTATCCGTACCCGGCGTAGGGGAGAAATTACCCGACAATATATCGTGTGCTTTTTTTCCATAAGGCGTAGCCATACGATGAGGCGACCATTCTAACTGTCTGCCAAAAGTGCTGATACCGGCAGGCGTATTGTAGGCACTGTAACTGCTTGCATTATCACAGATATCGGAAAAATCGTTGATAATATTTTTTGCGATCATATCAACTTCATCATTGTCATTTCCAAAGTAAGCATATTTATTAAGCGCATACTGTCTTAACTGCTCGTAACCTTCCCAATTGTTTTTCAGTATATTCATCAATTCGGAAAAAGACACCTTTTGCTCATCAAAAACCAATTTTTTTATAGCATATAGGCTGTTTGCCGTATCAGGCAATCCGCCAATATGCGGTGAAAAAATATTATATATCGGACCGCCCTCTAAATATGAAGCTCCTTTTTCAATACACCCCTGTTCGAAAAGGGATACGACTGTACACGGAATATTCGGCTTCCAGTTCCAATCCCTTGTAGGTACACCTGTACAAATAAAGCTGTTGGTATTCCGTGTGGTAATCAGGTTTTCCACCGTACTTTTCAAATCACGTATAAATTTGTCATATAATGCTTTGAAATCCGTAAAGGATATGTCGTTATTGTAGTTTGCAAGTGTCTCACCTTGCAAAATTTGCAGACTGTCAAACGGAATATACATGAAAAATGTTTTTCCGGGTATCTGCACTTCCCAACAGCCATCATTAGCAAATTTTCTGGCATCTTTCAGCCCGTAACCGTACTCAACAAGTGATTCAATAATTAAATCCTCATTGTATACAGCAATAACACCGCCGCCTAAGCGGATAACTTCAGCCACACGCTTTAAAAGTTTATTATCCGTGTTTTTGTTTATCCTTACGGTTGTCGGAAAGTCGCTGATGCCGAGTTCTTCCAATATATCTAACACAAGATATGTAACCTGGTTGGTAGTATCTTTACCGTCTTCGTCAATGCCGCCAAGCACAATGTTCTGATAGTGCTGTGCATCGCCGCTGCCGCACTCTTCACCGCGTATCCATTCACATCCCTTAATAAAAAAATGTGCTAATATTTCCCGTGCCTCATCAAGAGTTAATGTACCATCAGCAAGGTCTTTCTCCAGATAATCACCCAATAACCAGTCTATTCTTCCTATTCCCGGCCAGTTTCCGCAAAGACGTACAAACGCAAAAGTGAACCAAATGCTTTGAACCGCTTCATAAAAGTTTTTTGCAGGTTCAAACGGCACATTTTTAAGGTTTTCATAATTAGCTTTATACTGTGATTTATTCTCTAACTGCTGCAAATATCGATTATGCCAAGTCCTGATACAGCCAATGCAGTGAAGACAGCTTTGAATAAACATTTCCTTTTCGGTGCCCTTATATTTTTTCAATGCTTCCTCGGCTTGTTTTTGAATAAAATTAACACCCTTTTTCAAAACAGTTTCAAAATCTATTGTTAAATGACTTATCGAGGAGTATAAGGTGTCACCGTTAAATGTAGCGGGAATAGTATGCCTGATTGCTATTCCTAAGGTTGCGGCGCCGCTGATTTTTTCACCCTCGCAAATTCTAATCGGTGCAGTACTTGATATTTTCGCTATCATTGCATCGTACTTTTGAAGCGGAGTCAGGGATTCGAAGTTATCGTAATCATCCATAGAAACCGCAGGTGTGTTCCAGGTATCTTTTCCGTATTTATGATTGAGCGATTCAAAAGCAAATTTTCTTGTTTCCTCACTCAATCTTATTGGTCTTGTCCCATTAACTGCAAAAAACTTCATAAACCAATCACCTCAATGATATTATAGTAAAATAAAACTATTGAAAACATAGATAATTCTACTGTTTTTTAGTATAATACTATTGGTGAAGAAAAATGAAGTTTAAAAAAATCGAATTAGACTATGTCGAAAAAAATGGATTCAGTTCCGTTTCGTTTGACGGCATCTGCCACATAAAGACGTTACCATATCTGTCCGTTGTGCAGGCGGTCGAAGGAAATTACGATATTCAGCTTGGCAAAGGTGAAATGTATAATACCGGAACCGGCGGTTTTTTCGTTGCGCCCTCTGATGTACAGCAAACCATCACACACAATGCCGATAAAACGAGTGAAAACATAGTTTGTCGTTGGGTGTTTCTGAAAATTAAGATCAATGATTTATATGACTTAGACGATTTATATGATTTTCCTGTCATTATTCCTGAAACTCACAAATATGAAATGAATTTAGTGTTTGACCGATTATTTGCTTCCCATAATTTATTCGAGGAATATGTATGCTATTATGAAATTATAAGGATACTTTCCCTAATTTCAAAAAAGAAAGAGCATAAACTTTCGATGCATTCAGACAATGCAATTACTTATATCAGAGATAATTTCAGAAACAGAATTACCGTGAAGAATATTGCAGAAGGCGTCAATTTATCCGAATCACATTTGTTTTCAGTTTTCAAAAAAGAAACAGGCGTTTCCCCGATCACCTATTTAAACAATTATCGTTTATCTGTTGCGGCGGATGAACTAATCAAGACCAATAAAACAATTATCGAAATTGCGGACATGGTTGGGATCAATGATTCTGTATATTTCAACAAGCTCTTTCGTAAAAGCTATCAGATGTCGCCGAGCAAATATCGCGAAGTATATAAGAACGGCAGAGAGTAAAACAAGTTCTCTGCCGTTTTCATTTAATTCATCAAATGTCGTTATTTAAAAAACTCTGTTGTGTTGATTTTCTGATAACCGCCGAAGCTTGCTTTGCATCCGAAAATGTCACTTGCAAGTTCCGTACCTAAGAAGGCTTTTGTTATCTCATTTGTTTTTGCAGTCATGTCAATGTCGGTAAAATGATCAGGATAAACCGTCTTTGCGATGTACCATGCATTTGCAAGTGCAATTTCATAGTTTGTGTAGTATGCGTTGTACGGCATCTCAAGATATACTTCGCCGTTTTCCCAGGCCTTGTTTCCGTCAAACATTTTGCTGTCTTCTGCGTAAAGAGGCTTGATGTTTTTTACCGCTGCTCCGTCAATGAACATTATGTCGGTTTCAGGACCCAGCGCAACGAATTTTTCTTCTTCGATTTCACCGACGCCCTTCATTCCCAAACCGGAAACAACGTTTTTAATGTTTGCAACTTTAAAAGTCGAATATGTTTCTGATGTCATGAGATGGTTTGTTGTTCCCCAGTTGCCGAGACCGCAGATATACACGGACGGCTTGTCATCATCTGCAATGTCTTTTGTCCTGTTGCTGATGTCAGCTGTTTCTTTTTCGATGAATGAGATGAGTTCATCAGCTCTTTCTGTCTTATCAAAAATCTGTCCCAGAAGTTTAAGACTGTCTGAAAATTCTTCGGCAAAAACTCCGGCAGGACCTGACTTAAGTGTGATTACCGGAACACCAAGCTGCTTTTGAAGTGCATCTTCTTTCTCAACGTCTTGATATTCTGAAATGACAATGTCGGGTTCACAGGTCAAAATCTTTTCTGCTTCTGCAGCCTGTGCATTAGGTCCGCCCACACCACAGGAGGGAAGAGTGTTGAATGTTTCACCAAAGGCAAGCACATAAGGTCTTGCGGCGGCGTCAAACATTTTCGGCCTTTCTTCAAGTGTTGTGTTTTCGATGTCTTCAACTCCCGCAAGAAGAGCGACATCGCCGACATAGCAATACATACGAAGTGCGCCTGCTCCGATGCAGACTACTTTTTTGTACCTGCCGGGCGTGACTGTAACTTCACGGCCTATCATATCAGTTACAACAATTTCACTGCCCGGCGCATCAGTCGGCTGTACAACCGGATCAGTCTCAGGCACTCCGCAGGCTGCAAAGGATAGTGCCATGCAAAGCACAAGCATAAAGGATAATAAGTTTTTTAATTTCATAATATGTTTCTCCCTGTTATGTTTATTCTCACACCGAAAACATCTTCAATTACATCCTCGGTAAAAATATCTTTTCCTCCGGCATGTGCAACCACGCCGTTTTTCATAAAGAAGAATCTGTCGCCAAGCTCTTTTGCTTCGTAAATATTGTGAAGAGAGCAGAGGATTGTTATTCCTCTTTCCTTCGCGAGTTTTTTCATTTCGCAAATCAAAAGCATTTCGTTTGCGAGGTCCAGATTTCCCGTGGGTTCATCAAATACAATCAAAGAAGGGTTGCCGACGATGGCCCTTGCAATTGCGACCTTTTGTTTTTCTCCTCCGGACAGTCTGTCTGCCGAGCGCTCTGCAAAATCGGCAAGGCCCATTTCTTCAAGTATTTCGTTTACGACTTCTCTGTCAGCTTCTCCTGCCGAAAGTCCGAAATGTGCAAGTCTTCCGGTAAGCACGGTGTCAAATACAGACAAATCTCCGAAAGTGACTGACTGGGGAACGTACGCCACCTGCTTTGCTCTTTCGCGGGGTGATATTGCAGCTAAATTGCAGCTGTTTAAAACTATACTGCCGGAAGAGGGCCTCTCAAGACCGGTGAGAATTTTGAAAAGTGTTGACTTTCCGGCACCGTTTTTACCGAGAAGAACGCCAATCTCTCCGTCTCCCAAGGTAAGCTTCAAACCGTCCAAAACAATCGGCAAGCGCCTGCCGTATCTGAAAGTCAAATTATTAATTTCAAGCATCACGATGCCTCCATCCTCCGAGTATTACTGCGATGAAGAAGGGTGCACCGAGCAGTGATGTCACTGCGCCGACAGGGAGCGCGGAACCGCTTCCTATGCTTCTTGAAAGTGTATCGGCTGCAAGCAAAAGCAGACTGCCTGTGAGTGCAGAAGCGGGGATTGAGATACGATGATCCTGCCCCAAAAGCTTTTTCGCAATATGCGGACAAATTATTCCGACGAATCCGATTATTCCTAAGTATGAAACGCATACTGCGGTAATGAGGGATGCGAGCAGCAATGATAAAAATCTTAATCTTTCAACATTAACGCCGAGGCTTGCAGCTGTTGATGAGCCTGAAAGCAAGGCGTTGTATTTCCATGACATGAGAATAAAGAAGAGGAGTGATGCAAGAACGACAAGCAACATTATGATGTCTGTCTCATAGGTGGCACGTCCCAAATCTCCGAAGCTCCAGATTACTGCTGCAGACAGTCCCACGTCTGTTGCATAGAACTGAAGTATTGTTGTTGCTGCTGTCCAAACGGAACCCATTGCAATTCCCGCAAGTACAACTACACTCGGTGAAAACGAACGAAGTCTGCAGAGTCCTAAAATCAAAAGGACGGAGCCAACGGAAAATATGAAAGCCAAAAGGCTTGTTGCATACGGATTTGTTCCCGTGGAATAGAATGAGATATTTTTACCGGCAGTGAGAAATCCTCCTGCCAATGCAATTATTGAAAGGTTTGCGCCGAACACGGCTGCGTTTGAAACACCCAGTGTAGAGGGCGAGGCCATTCTGTTGCCAAGAGTTGTCTGCATTATGAGACCGGAAACGGAAAGCCCGGCACCGGCAATAAGGGCAGCAAGGATACGGGGAATTCTTATGCTGTAAATAATTCTTACGGCAGATGCAGAGCCTTTTCTGAACAGAGCATCGAAGCATTCTCCGGGAGTCATGTGTGAGGAGCCCACGAAAAGACAGAACAGTGCCATTGCAAACACTGTCGCAGCCAAAAGAATCAGAATCAATGTATTCTTCTTTTTCATGTTTTCTCCTGTAAAAAAATACTGTCGTAATACGCCTTCTGGCGCATCACGACAGCTTCATTCTGTCAATGTGGAAATTCCTTTTTACCGAAAGTAACAACCCGCTTCTGCGAATTCACACCGACTTCAGTCGGCGGCTTTTTACGGCTCAGGAAAATGATTTGATTTTAGAAATGCAGTCGTCAATAAGTGTTGAGACTGCTGCATCAGTTATTCCGGCAATGTAATTGTCGCAAAGGTTTGTGGGAATGAGTACTCTTCTTGCGTTACTTTGTGCAACTGCCAAAGCCATTGCGGGAGTGATTTCGCCGTAGAGCGAATCGGCAATCACAATTCCGACAGGTCCTGCTATTACATCTGCTGTGCGGCAACCCACAACCACGGCATTCTCTCCGGTTGCGGCATGGTCGGCACCTGCCTTAAGCATTGCCTGAACAGCAAAAGAATTCGTTCCGGCTGCTGTGATTTCTGCATCCGGGATATTTTCTTTAAGCCTGCTTATAAGCTGCTTTCCGATTCCTCCGCCTTGACCATCAATAACTAAAATTTTCATACGGATATATTATCAAAAAAACTCTGCATTCGCAATAAATACACAGTAAAAGAGGTTGTCCGGCAGGACAACCTCTCTTACTAAAAGAATATGAAAAAACATACTGCCTTATATTTTACATTAACTGGCGGAACATCTTTTCAAAGTCTGCGATTTCAGCATGTCTCGGGTTACCGGGTGCACATGCATCAGCTGCAGCTGATTCGCAGAGGAAAGGAAGATCTTCTTCCTGAAGCTTCTCGAGCTTTGTAGGAATTCCCACGTCAACTGAAAGCTGACGAACTGCATCAATTGCTGCCTTGCGGTAAGCAGGTGCATCCATTCCTGTTGTGTCTACGCCGAAAGCTTCTGCGATTGCTTTGAATTTTTCGCCTGTGTATTCCTGGTTGAATTCCATAACGATAGGAAGCATCATTGCGCAGGCAACACCATGAGGAGTGTCATAAACAGCTCCTAATGTGTGAGCCATTGAGTGAGCAATTCCGAGACCTACGTTTGAGTAAGCCATGGCAGTTACGTACTGAGCAAGAGCCATTCCTTCACGTCCGTCAGGATCGTTTTTAACTGCCTTGCGAAGATTCTTTGCGATAAGCCGGATTGCCTCTAAGTTAAGAACGTCTGCAAGTTCCCAAGCAGCACCGGTTGTGTAGCCCTCGATTGCATGTGTGAGAGCATCCATACCTGTTGAAGCTGTAAGTCCCTTAGGCATTGAAGCCATCATGTCAGGGTCAACAACTGCGATGTCAGGAATATCGTTAGGGTCTACGCAAACGAACTTACGCTTTCTTTCAACGTCAGTGATTACGTAGTTGATTGTTGATTCAGCGCCTGTTCCGCCTGTTGTCGGAACTGCGATTGTGAATACTGTGCGCTTCTTTGTGGGAGCAACGCCCTCAAGTGAGCGAACATCGGCAAACTCAGGGTTGTTTACAATGATACCGATTGCCTTGCCTGTGTCCATTGATGAACCGCCGCCGATTGTAATCATCATGTCTGCACCTGAAGCTTTGAATGCTTCAACACCGTGCTGAACATTTTCGATTGTCGGATTTGGTTTGATATCTGAATAAATTTCAAAAGCAATGCCGTTCTTCTCAAGAAGATCGGTAACTTTCTGTGTTACGCCGAATTTAATGAGGTCAGGGTCAGAAGCAACAAATGCTTTTGTGTAGCCTCTTGATGTGATAAGAGCAGGAATTTCGTTAATTGCACCATGTCCATGGTATGAAATTCCGTTTAATACGAAACGATTAACTGCCATAATATACCTCCAAATTTATTCTATGTATAAAGTGTACCCGTTTTTTGAAAATCGGGCAATGGTAAAAATCTTTTATTGAGGGTAGTTTTTTAATATAAAGATGCCCGTGGATTTTCACCACGGGCACCTCCTTACTTTATGCGGCACTTTTTTCTGAACGGATCTCTGATAATGTCAACAAAAATGAAGACGATTATCAGAAAGATGCAGATTGCAGCAACTGCAATTACACGGGAATACTTTCCGTCGTAGTGGTCCGGAGATATGTGACGAATTAATATGCCGATGTATGCCCATACTACTGCCAGGGCAGCTGCACGCCTGTGCTTTACAAAGGCAAGTACCGAAGCAATTCCCGCGCCCACGCATAACACCACTACCATCCAAAAGACTTCGGAAAGGCCGAATCTGTCCCAGTTTAACCAAGTGAGAAACACGCTCACATTGGCAATTGTGGCGGCAATTATCCAGCCGAAATAGATTTCAAAACCAATACAGCTTCCGAGCTTTCCGGAAGAAGAAACCTTTTCCGAATTAAGCCTGTTGGTAATCATGATAAGTGAGAACAGCAGACCCAGCATACAGAGCAGGGACAGCCAAATGACATCAAAGTGCCAGGCGAATATCCATCCTGTATTGAGACAGCAGCTCACAACAAACCAGATTCCGATGCGTTTTACAATTGCATCACTGTTTTTCCTTCCGTCAAGGAGTCCCCACTGATACAAAACGAAAACCAGCAGCAGAAGGTAGATGAGGCCCCATACAATAAATGTTACGGGAGCGGGGGTAAAAAGATTCGGGTACTTCTCAGACACGTCACCCGTTGAGCCTATGCCGAGCGGCAAAACATTTGCCAGAAAATTGACTGTGACCATTATTACGAAGGCGATGCTGTTCAGTATTTTCAGTGGAATTGAATTCATGCCAGCAACTTCCTTTCAGTCATGGTCCGTACGATAAACATAGTTTTCAAGCGGATAAGTCAGGTGTCGGATTTCTTCCAACTCATCCACGGTAACAAGTCCCCAAGGTGCTCTCAGCACTGAAGGAATTCTTGCAACGATTGTTGCACAGGTATGCTCAACAGTTGCAGGTTTTACTACGTGGAATGAAGTATCGGGTTCGCCTTTGATTTTCCAGTCGCACATGTCGCCGTCGGTCTCTCCGTATACCTTGCCGACACATTGTGTTTCCAAAACAGGTCCCTGAAATGTCTCCGTAGTGACAACAGCAGCCATTCCGATACAATTTCCTTCCGGAATCCACTTGTCCAATGTGGAAGAAAACATTTTACCGTCATGAAAATACGGAACACATTTCTGCGTCTGTTTTTTAACGGTAAGTCCGAGCTTTGCGGCGAGGGCCTCATTAGAGTTCCAAACATAAGAGGGTTCGATCGTTTCAGGGTGGGCGATTTGTGCTTCGAACTCTTCGGGTGTGAGACCCACGCCGTGCGCCTTTGCAAGCGCAAGCCCGTAGTCTTCGACATTGTATGAAACAATGCCTTCTATTTTGTCTATTCTGTTACAGCCTGCGGCAACCATTGCCACCATGTTGACCCAGAATATATCTTCCATGCCGCTGCCGACAAATGTGCATTTGTTTTCACGTGCGGTTTTATCCAACTGATTTGCATGTGCCGGGTCGGTGGTACGGCAATATGTGGCTTCTTCACATGTGGTGATTACGCTTATTCCTCTGGACAGGCATCTCATGAAATGAATGAAGCAGTCAGATACTGTGCTGAAAAGGGTTACTACGGCAATATCCGGAGCTGTTTCGTCGAGGACCGTCTCTGCATCATCTCTGATTAAGATGCCTGTCTTTATACCGAGGTTGGCGTAATCTCCTATATCCATTCCGACTATTTCCGGATTTATGTCAATGGCGCCGACTATCTCTGCGCCGTGTTCCCATAAATATCTGATGATGTATTTGCTCATTTTACCGCAACCGTATTGAACAACTTTTACTTTTTTCATTTTGAAATCTCCTTTTTCCATAAACCGTGAATATTGCAGTATGCATATGCTGCTTCGATTTTTTCTTCGAGGCAAAGTCTGAAGAAAGCCCTCGGTGAGTCCTCCGGATTGAGCTCCTTTACATGCATGCCGCTGTCTGTTACCAGAACAATCCATTCAATATAGTGCTTGTCAGTCATGGGATGATTGTCGGAGCCTACATTAACAAGAACATCATTTCCGCATCGGTCGATAACCGGAACATGCTTCTCCTGAGCTGCATCAACTGTATTCGGATAAATCTCCTCCATGTCCTGTCCGCAACAAAGGGGAACAACACCTGAATCTTCAACTGTATAGAAAAGGTTTCCGCAAATGTTGCATTTGTAAAGTTTGAATTCTTTCATTTTTTTGTCCTCCTGTTTCTTCCCGAATATGGGAATTGTGATATAATAAAGTCAGAATTATTCGTGACCTTTATATAAAAAACTTAACCCGTAAAAAAATGTAGGGCAATAGTATGGTTTACAAAGTTTTATGTATTTTTATTTTTCGGATTTTTTCATGATTTAACAGGAGGAAATTCTTATGAATGATCTGTTAGGTAAAACGGCAAAGGCTATGTACAAACTCAGCGGTAAAACGCTGCAGCAGCTTTCGGATGAAACCGGTAAAACAGTAGACTGCATCAACAATCTGTTCTATGCCAGGATACAAAAACCGGACATGTTCGGTGTGGCCGCCTTCGTTGAAGCAACAGGATACACAATGGACCAGCTGATGGGCTTTTTGAAGCATGCAAAAAAGATTCCGGCAGGTGCGGATTTCACTGCGGAATTCACAAAATACATAGATTTTGTAAAAGATACAGAGGACTTTGTAAATCCTGCAGTGAATAATCTGAATGAAGATATGATGGAAAAGCTTCATGAAAGTTATCGTGAGCAGATTGATCAGATGCAGAATTCTTTCACCAGGCTGAAAAATCATTATGATCACAGCGTGGAACAAATCAAAAAGACCCACGCTGAAATGCTGGAACAGCAGGACAGGGAAATCCGTCGTCTGAGAATTGAACGGCTGGCGCTGCTGGTTGGTGTATTTTTACTTTCGGTTGCTGCCGTTGTTTTCGGCTGTTTGTATTTTATTCCGTAAAAAAACTGATCACGGCAAGGACGGCTTTAAAAGCAAAGTGATAAACCGGGTGCAGGGAAAATGTATTGTCTGAAATGTCAGTATGCGAAAAAAAGACAATATTTATGATGTCTTTTTTACCGAAAGCTTTATATAAAGACAATACAAATCGGTGCAAAACCGGGGTTTAAGGCAGATTTATGATGTCTTTTTGATTCTCAGACTGGGAAAAAGACAATAAAAATATGTCTGTTTTCACTCGGATTTAAAATAAGACAATACAGCCTCTTCCCAAACAGAGCCCTCCATGATATACTCTTGTGTATATACACATATATACATAGAAAAGAGGGCATAGAAGTGGGAAAGTTTAAAGCCTTTCTGAAAAGAAAGAATATTGAAATCTCAGCAAAGAGATATTTCATTGATGCACTGGGTGCTATGGCTCAGGGATTATTCGCATCTCTTCTCATCGGAACAATTATTAAGACAATAGGTGTCCAGACGGGCATCCAGTACATTACAGACATCGGTGCATATGCGATGGCAATCGCAGGACCGGCAATGGCAGTGGCAATCGGCTATGCTCTCAAGGCAGATCCCCTTGTACTCTTCTCGTTGGTAGCCGTAGGCTGGGCAGCCAATGCCGAAGGCGGAGCAGGCGGCCCTCTTGCAGTTTTGGTAATTGCAATCGTTGCCTGTGAAATCGGTAAAATGGTTTCCAAGGAAACAAAGGTGGATATTCTTGTTACACCTGCCGTTACGATTCTGGTCGGTGTTGCACTTGCAAAGCTCATCGCTCCTCCGATCGGTACGGCAGCACAGGCATTCGGCAATCTCATCAAGGCAGCAACAGAGCTTCAGCCCTTCCTCATGGGTATTGTTGTATCAGTGCTTGTGGGTATCGCACTTACGCTTCCGATTTCTTCGGCAGCAATTTGTGCGGCTCTCGGTCTTACGGGACTTGCAGGCGGAGCAGCTGTTGCGGGATGCTGCGCACAGATGGTTGGTTTTGCAGTAATGAGCTTCAAAGAAAACAAATGGGGCGGACTTGTTTCTCAGGGACTGGGAACATCAATGCTTCAGATGCCCAATATCATAAAGAATCCGAGGGTTTGGATAGCACCCACACTTACGTCGGCAATCACCGGACCTATTGCAACCTGCGTGTTCAGACTTCAAATGAACGGCGCCGCAATCAACTCAGGCATGGGTACCTGCGGTATGTGCGGACCGATAGGTGTAATCACGGGCTGGTTCACTCCTTCTGTTGAGGGCGTTGCGGCAATCGTGCCAACAGCAATAGACTGGATCGGACTTGTTCTTGTTTCCGTGGTTCTTCCTGCAGTTATTTGCCCGCTTATCAATCTCGTACTCAGAAAAATCAAATGGGTTAAAGAGGGCGACCTTAAGCTGGGATAAAATAAAAATAACAAATTTAAGTTCTGTAAAAACCTGCACTTCCTGAGTGCAGGTTTTTTGATTCTCATCTGTTAAACAACAGGAAAAGTATGATATAATCAAAGACAGTGAAAACGACTACGGAGGAGACAGAATGTTTTACGACAACAAAATCCTTATTGCGCAAAATGAAAACCCTGTTTACATTTTACCGAAAATGTTAAACAGACACGGTCTTGTGGCAGGTGCTACCGGAACCGGTAAAACAGTCACACTCAAGGTTCTTGCAGAAAGCTTAAGTGACGCAGGCGTTCCGACTTTTGTTACTGATATAAAAGGTGACTTGTCAGGTCTTATACAGCCCGGCACTGAAAACAAAAGAGCAGCAAACCTTTTGGACAAAGGATTTGAATATAAAGCATATCCCACATTCTTCTGGGATGTTTTCGGCGAATCCGGTACTCCGGTAAGAACAACCGTTTCCGACATGGGTCCTCTCCTTATTTCAAGAATCATGGGACTTAATGACATTCAGGAAGGTGTTCTTCACATCGCATTCAGAGTGGCGGACGATAACGGATGGCCGCTTCTCGATTTGAAGGATTTAAGAGCAATCATTCAATATACGGGAGACAATGCAAATGAGCTTCGCATGAAGTACGGCAATGTTTCTCCCACAAGCATCGGTGCAATCCAAAGAGAAATCTTAAAGCTTGAAGAAAACAGAGCCGACTTATTCTTCGGAGAACCGGCCCTTGATATTAAGGACTGGATAATTCAGGATGTGAGCGGTCGCGGTATCATCAATGTAATGGAATGCGACAAGTTATTCTTAAAGCCTGACCTCTATGCAGCGTTCATGCTTTGGATGATTTCCGAGCTTTATGAAGCACTTCCCGAAGTCGGAGACCTTGAAAAGCCGAAGGCAGTGTTCTTCTTTGATGAAGCACATCTTCTTTTCAAAGATACATCAAAAGAGCTTCTTTCAAAACTTGAACAGGTTGTAAGACTTATCAGATCAAAAGGCGTGGGTATTTTCTTCTGCACACAGAAGCCGACAGATATTCCTGAAAGCATTTTGGGACAGCTCGGAAACAAGATACAACATGCACTTCGTGCCTTCACACCGGCAGAGCTTAAAGTCGTAAAAGCAGTAAGCGATACATTCAGAGTAAATCCTGCTTTTGACACTGCAGAGGCAATTACAGGTCTTGAAATCGGAGAAGCTCTTGTTTCAACACTCGATGAGAACGGAACACCTTCTGTTGTTGAGCGTGCTTTTGTTTCATGCCCGCAGAGTTTAATCGGAACCTGCGACCCGGCAACATTTGAGCAGAGAATTTCCGCAAGTCTTATGAATACCAAATACGGCACTGCAGTTGATAATGAATCTGCTTATGAGATTCTCACCGCAAGAATGGAAGCATCTCTCAAGGAAAAAGAAGATGCCGAAAGAGCAGCACAGGAAGAGAAGGAAGCCAAAGAAGCAGAAAAGCTTAAAGAGAAAGAAGAGAAAGAAAGAACTAAGGCTGAGGCTGAAGAAGCTAAGCGCAGAGAGAAAGAGGCAAAAGAAAAAGAGAAAGCGGAAAAGGCTGCAAAGAAAGCCAGCGAAAACACTTTCGGAAAATCTCTTGCAAGATCAATCACACGTACTGCAAGTACAACAGTAACCAGAAGCATTATGGGCAGCCTGGTAAAAAATCTTTTCAAGTAAAAAGGAATAAATAAATGAAGCTAATATGGAAATATTTAATTTGTTTTTTGGTATCAATGGTTCCGCTTATCGAACTTCGAGGAGCCATACCCATGGCCGTGGGATTCAATCTCAATATGGTGTGGGCATACATAATCTGTATCATCGGAAATATGCTTCCGGTTCCCGTTATTTTCTTCTTTGCAAGAAAAGTTCTTGAATGGGGACGCGACAAGAAGTTTATAGGAAAATTTTTCACCTTCTGTATCGAGAAGGGAGAAAAGGGCGGTAAAAAATTACAAGCCAAGGCAGGCCGTGGCTTGTATGTTGCGCTTTTATTATTCGTGGGAATTCCGATTCCCGGAACGGGCGCCTGGACAGGCACTCTCGCAGCAAGCTTCCTTAACATGGATTTCAAGAAAACAGTCATCGCGGTTATGGGTGGCGTTGTTCTTGCAGGCGTGTTAATGGGCCTTGCATCACTCGGAGTGTTCGGAGCAATCGGAGCTATTTTTGCGGTGTCTTAGGAGTCTTGGGTTTTCTGACCAAAACATACACAATGACAACCACCAATATAACATCAATCAGTACAAACGCCGTATCGACCCAAAGCTCGTTCGGCGTTTTTTCTGTAGGAACTTCAACGTCGGAGCTTACGAACTCACTGTTATCCGGGGTGGCCGTAGGAGACGCATTGTTGGTGAACCCTTTTATCAGAAAATATGAGAATGCAACTGCCAGGCCGAGAACGGCAACTGCCAGTACAAGACAGATAATTCTTTTTGCTGTGGTTGTTTTCTTTTCTTCCATTTTTTCTCCGCTGTAAAAAAAGCCTCTGATCAGAGAGGCTTGATTGATCCAAGAATGTCTGTATAAGCAGCGTCGTCAAGCTCAAGTGTGAAGCTGGTTATATAGAAAGTTTTACCGCTAACATCTCCGAAGAGAGCATATGCAACAAGACCGTCAGCTTTGTATGTAACGCCTGACCAGGTTGTGCTGCCGATTGTGAATCTCTCAATTTCAGTTGCACCCTTCTGTGCCTTGAGAACACTGACCTTGTTATCAACCTCTGACTGAGTTGTGATTTTTACAGTGACTCTCTTATTAATGTCATGTGAATCCATAATGATACAGCCGTCAGGGTTTTCTCCGTCACCCGGAAGTCCGCCTGAAAGCTCGAATCCTTCAGGAACATAGATTGAAATATTACCCCAGGTAATGTTTTCATTGCCCTGTGGTGCAGGTTCTGTGGGATCAGCCGGTTCATCTGTCGGGTTAACAACTTCGGGAATCTGTGTAGGTGCGGCTGTCGGTTCGCTGCCGCATGCGGCAAAGCAAAGACAAAGTGATAAAACTAATAAAACAGAAATGAATTTTTTCATTTAATAAATGCCTCTACTTCTTCTTTCGGCATATATCCGAGTGATTTTTTTACAACCTCTCCGTCTTTAAAGAGCATGAGAGTGGGGATGCTGCCGACCTGGAATTCAATGGCAAGCTTCGGATAATCATCTACGTTGATTTTACCGACTTTTATAATACCTTCCTGTTCTTTTGCAACTTCCTCGATTACAGGTCCGAGCATCTGACACGGTCCGCACCATGTTGCCCAAAAGTCAACGAGCACAGGGAGCTCAGAGTTCAGAACCTCATCTTCAAAATTATCTTCAGTGATTATAATCTCGCTCATAATGTCCTCCTATTTCTCTTTGTAATAAAGCATACAATGACAATAACCCTCGTAATCGGGGTCTTTGATTTGATCTCTGAATTCCTTGCACATACACTTGTTATCTTCAGTGCGTTCGAGTCTGCAGGGGCAGTAGCCGCCTTTTTTCTCGAGGCCTTCTTTGATCATTTTTACCACTTTTTCATCTTCATTAAATCTTATCTTCATAATTGTATTATACCATAATAAAAAATCATATGGTACAATGAACTTATGATTTTCGAAACAAAAAGACTGCTCCTCCGTCCCTGGATGATTGAGGACGCGGAAAAACTGTATAACATCGCAAAGGATCCTCTTGTCGGCCCAAGCACGGGATGGGCTGTTCATGAAAATGCTGAACAGAGCAGGGAGGTTATTGAAAATATACTTTCCAAGCCCGGCAATTATGCTGTTGTTCTGAAAGACACCGACGAAATAATCGGCGATGTGGGAGTAAAGTACAAGGGAGCTTCCGAGGTTGTCAGAAATGACAAGGAAATTGAATTCGGGTGCTGGCTCAGCTCGAAACACTGGGGAAACGGATATATTCCGGAAGCCATTGAAAGCCTCCAGTCTTTCTTAATTACGGTAAAAGGAATCCGCGGATTCTGGTACGGCTTCTACGAAGGTAATGAAAAGTCCAGGCGCGTTGCGGAAAAACTGGGATTTACATACAGTCATGTTTTGCGCAGTCACTATGTAAAAAATCTGGATATGAAAACAGACGCATACTATTGGTATGCAAAAGCGGAAGCAATAAGAAACCGATTGATTGAGAAAACAGAAAACAGAAGCCGTGAACTTTTTGCTGAAAAAAGCAATAAGTCAGACAAAACCGCTATGGTTCTTGAATACGGCGCGGAGCGCAACTGGCAGCCGGACGCAGAAATCATAGTTACAAAGCGTTCGGAAGAGAAGTGCGTATACTATAAAGCGACACGCGGCGAAGATACAGTAGGAAGTCTTTGTGCTTTTTGTGATTTTAACTGTCTTATGATAAAGGATATCTTTGTCAAAGATAAAAAAACCGCAACCACCTTGCTGAAGGCAGTTGCGTCGACTTTTAAAGGAATTGTATTTCTTTATATTGATAAAGATGATCCGATGAAGAACACATACAAGAGTCTGTGTTTCGATGAGATCTTCGGAAGACACTCGTTTTTCAGAAGGCTTCTTCCATAAAAATAAGTTCCATAACAAATGTTGCGGTCCAGCCGTAATCGATTGCGCCGAGACCTTCGCCTGTTCTTGAATTGTAATATTCGAACAGGCCTCTTTTTTCATTCGCACACATGTCAAGAATTCTTTCGCGATATTCCAAAGCAAGCTTTGTATATCCCATTCTGTAAAGCCCCATTATTGCCATTGCAGCAATGTTAATCCAACACGGTCCGCGCCAGTACTGGTCGGGAGTGTATGCGGGACTGTCGTATGACACAGCAGGCATAAGAGGGAAGAACTTATTTTCGTCCTCTGCCATCTTTGCCATGGCAGCTGCGTGTTCGCTGCTTGAAATGCCGGCAAACAGCGGCATGAATGAAGCAGGTGAGAAGATATCGGTAAAACCGCGTCCGTCTTTGAAGCAGTCGCTGTATCCGCCTGCGTTGTGGTCAAAAAGAGTTGATTCGATTCTTTGTGCAAGCGCATCACGTTCTTTCATATATACAGCCGCATCGTCGCTGTGTCCAAGTGTCTCTGCGATATATGCCATTGACTCATATGCGATTACCATGTAGCAACATAAATCAACAGACCAAATATCAGATGTGATGTCTCCGTCAAAACGAGGAGAGTTGTCCCAGCCGCTTTCCCACTTCGGAGCCTGAGCTTTGTTACTCTCACTGTCTACAGAATAGAAGTAGAGACCTCCCTCTAAGCGCTTCTCATTCCAGAAAGCGAGTCCCTTCTGAAGACGAGGATACTTGTCGCGGAGCCACTCCATATCATGTGTGGCATCGTAAATTCTTTTTACAGCCCAGAATATCACAGGAGGCTTTGAAATTGTGTCTGAGTATGATCCACCTAGCTCGGTGCAGTCGATGAAACAACCGTCCTCTCTCTGTGAATCAAAGAAAAACTGAATCTGATTCTTTGAAAATTCCGGATTGTATCTTGCGATGCCCATGGCATGGAAGCAACTGTCCCAGTTCCATACGCCTCGGTATACTTTCCAGGAAGGGCAGCAGGCGGGGTAATCACCCCAGCCGTTTGTTTCGTCTTCACGGGGAATAAGTGTGTTCTTTTCAAATGTGTATTTTGCGCGCCGGATTAAATCAAAGTCGCGTTCTGAAAGATTTTGCATAAAACTTCTCGCTTTCAAAAATTCTTTTTTCTAATTATATCAAATAATACAATAAAGGGGTTGACAAATTTTTATGCATAAATATAATAGTTCTTGCATAAATATTCAAAAAGAGGTAATAAAAATGGCTAACAAAGAAATCAAAAAAATCGTACTCGCTTATTCAGGCGGACTCGACACATCAATTATTATTCCTTGGCTCAAGGAAAACTACAATAACCCTGAAATCATTGCGGTGGCAGGTAACGTAGGACAGGCTGACGAACTTGAGGGTCTTGAAGAAAAGGCTATAAAGACAGGTGCTTCAAAACTCATCGTAGCTGACCTTGTTGATGAGATGGTAGACGACATCATCATTCCGGCGCTTAAAATGGATGCAAAATACGAGACATACCTTTTAGGTACTGCATTTGCCCGTCCTGTTATCGGTAAAAAGCTTGCTGAAATTGCAAAGGCTGAAGGCGCAGACGCAATCTGTCACGGCGCAACAGGTAAGGGTAATGACCAGGTTCGTTTCGAACTTGCAATCAAGCGTTTCGCCCCTGACATCAAGATTATCGCTCCATGGCGTGAATGGTCAATCAAGTCACGTGAAGAAGAAATCGACTACGCAGAGGCACACAACATTCCGCTTAAGATTTCACGTGAGACAAACTACTCAAAAGACAAGAACCTGTGGCATCTTTCACACGAAGGCCTCGATCTCGAAGATCCTTCAAACGAACCACAGTACGATAAACCGGGATTCCTTGAAATGGGCGTATCGCCTGTTATGGCTCCCGATGTTCCGACTTATGTAACAATCAGCTTTGAAGCAGGCGCTCCTGTTGCAATTGACGGCGAGAAGATGAAGGCTTCAAAGATTATCGAAAAGCTCAACAAGCTTGGCGGTGAGAATGGTATCGGTATCATCGACATCGTAGAGAACCGTCTCGTAGGTATGAAGGACCGTGGCGTTTATGAAACTCCCGGCGGAACAATACTTTATGCAGCACATGAGCAGCTTGAGATGATTACAATCGACAAAGACACACTTCACGAGAAGCAGAAGCTTGCAGTTGACTATGCAGATCTTATTTACAACGGCAAGTGGTATTCACCTCTCCAGGAAGCTCTCACAGCTTTTGCAAATGAGTCAAACAAGTACGTAACAGGTGATGTTAAACTAAAGCTTTACAAAGGAAACATCATTCCTGCAGGAACAACATCTCCTTACTCACTTTACTCAGAAGATCTCGTAACATTCGATGAGAGTGATTACGACCAGAAGCAGGCTGAGGGATTCATCAATCTTTGGGGACTTCCGACAACTGTTCAGGCTCTTCGTGAACAGGGCAAGCTTTAATTGCTGATTCAGACGGAGATACTGTAATGGCAAAAATGTGGGCCGGACGTACAGCCGGCGAAGTAAACAAAACAGCAGATGATTTCAACTCATCAATTTCAGTTGACTGCCGTATGTATGCACAGGACATTCAGGGCAGCATTGCTCATGCAACAATGCTCGGAATGCAGGGAATCATCGGACAGGATGATGCCGAAAAAATCATTGAGGGGCTGAAGGATATTTTACAGGGAATAGACAGCGGAGCAATTGCAATTGATCCCGATGCCGAAGATATTCACATGTTTGTTGAGCAGGTCCTCACTGAAAAAATCGGTGATGTGGGTAAAAAGCTTCATACCGCAAGAAGTCGTAATGACCAGGTTGCGCTTGACACAAGACTTTACCTGATAACCGAAATTGATGATATTTCAGCAAAGCTCAAAGGGCTTCTGAAGGTTATCGCAAATGTGGCGGAAGAGAATAACGGCGTTATTATGCCGGGATATACGCATCTCCAGCACGCACAGCCAATTCTTTTCTCTCATCAGATTTTGGCGTATGCCATGATGTTCTCGCGTGATGTTGAAAGACTTGCAGACTGTAAAAAGCGTACAAGGGTTTCGCCGATAGGATCATGCGCACTTGCAGGAACAACATACAACACAAATCGTGAATATGAGGCAGAGCTTCTCGGACTTCCTGAGATTGCACTTAACAGTATTGACGGAGTATCTGACAGAGATTTCTGCGTTGAATTTTTAAGTGCCGCTTCACTTATCATGATGCACCTGTCACGTTTTTCAGAGGAAATTATTCTCTGGTCTTCATCTGAGTTTTCATTTATTGAGCTCAGTGATGATTACACGACCGGTTCATCAATAATGCCTCAGAAAAAGAATCCTGACATGGCAGAGTTATGTCGTGGCAAGACAGGTCGTGTATACGGAGATCTTGTGGGACTTCTTACAACACTTAAAGGTCTTCCTCTTGCATACAACAAGGACATGCAGGAAGACAAAGAAGGTGTATTTGATGCAATCGACACTGTAAAAATGTGTCTCGACGTATTTACTCCGATGCTTTCTAAGATGAAGGTGAAGAAGGATTCAATGTATGCCGCAGCCCAAAAGGGCTTTATGAATGCAACTGATCTTGCTGACTATCTTGTTAAAAAGGGAATGGCATTCCGTGATGCATACAAGCTTTCCGGTAAAATAGTTGCTCTTTGCATTGCAAAGGACTGCATTTTGGAAACACTGCCTCTTGAGGAATACAAGGCGGCATGTGAACTCTTTGACGAAGATGTTTATGAAGCCATCGCACTTGAGACATGCGTTGCAAAGCGTATCTCAGCCGGAGGCACTTCGAAGGAATCTGTGGAAAAACAGATTGAATACATTAAGAATTTAATTTAAGTTTTTTTAGTAGCAAACCCGGATTTTGTTATTTATGCGAAGTAGGAGCAGCCTTCGGGCTGCTCTTACTTTATTTCTGAGTGTAACACCTTAAACACCATAAAGAATCCATAAAAAACACCATAAACTTATGGTGAAAAACAGAAAGTTCTTATGGTAACAGGTTTAAATTTGACAAAAAAATAAGTTAAAGGTATAATGTAACTGAAAATCAGTTACAAAACCGGAGACATAAAATAGATGAGCAAAGAAGAAAAACTCATAGAAAGGCTAAAAAGTCTGCCTTTGGATTTTACTTTTTCTGAAGCCCGTACAATTTTAACAAGGCTGGGATATGAAGAAAAACAAAAAGGAAAAACCTCAGGTTCGCGTTTGATGTTTATAAGGCAAAAAGACAACCATAAAATATTACTTCATAAGCCTCACCCCGGAGACATAATGAAATTATATTCAGTAAAAGATTTATTAAATTCACTGAAAGGAAACGGAGACATAAAATGAAAAATGTTCTTGAATACAAGGGATATTATACTAAAGTCGAATACAGTGCAGAAGATAAAGTTCTTCACGGAAAAATAGAAGGCATAAATGATCTTGTTACTTTTGAATGCAAAAATGCAAAGGATGTTGAAAAAGAATTTCATACAGCTGTTGATGATTATCTTATTTTTTGTGAAGAAAACAACACACCTCCGAATAAACCATACAGAGGTGTGTTTAATGTGAGAATTAATCCTGAACTTCATAAACTTGCTGCAATGGAAGCTGCAATGGAAGGCATTACACTTAACCAGTTTGTAGCTCAGGCAGTCGAGGAGAAGTGTGCACATAAGGCTTAATTTATTTTTCTGACAAATCGAAAAATGTCGAATAAATCTATGCCTTTTCTTCTTTCTTTCCTTTGAACAATCCTTTTATTTTTTGCCTGGACTTATATATTTCAAGTTCAGCGCGGAGCTTTGCCCCGCTCGTAAGATAACCTATGAATACACTT
Source organism: uncultured Clostridia bacterium (assembly GCA_945965275.1). Lineage (GTDB taxonomy): Bacteria > Bacillota > Clostridia > UBA1212 > SIG427 > CAMFNB01. Next base: position 31,358 of record CAMFNB010000007.1, read on the forward strand.
TGAACTTTGTCCAGAATTTCTTTCTCTTCAACAGACAAATTATTTCCCGTCTTTATAATCGCAGGAAGATTTTTCACTAGCATTTTCAGAACCTCGTCTGATCTTGTGCACTCACTTGCTTCTAATATCTTGAACAGTGCGAGTATGAAAACTTTTCTTTCTTCGACTGAAATTTCTCTCAAAAGTCCGTGCACTGCTTTGCTGAGAAGCACACTGGAGGTAGTGAGGTTTTCCGCTTCTTTAAAGTGAGGTCCGTCCAGCCTCCAGTTAAAATTATTGTGCTGTAAAATAGAAATGCTGTCGGCGTCAACAATCGTATAATTAAGGGCATATCCAAGAAGCATTCCGACGACGGATGCCTCGGGAACAAAGGACTTTAATTTCTTTTCAGCCTGTTTCCAACCCTTTGACTGCAATGTGTCATCATCAAGTCCGGGTCCGTCGAAATTATATATTTCTTTAATGCGGGCTTTCTTTTTACAGTGCGAAGCGGCATACATAGCAAGGTTTCCGCCCTTACTGTGTCCGCAAAGATATACTGCAGTATATTTTTCAGGAAGCTTATTCAAATACTCAACCGCAAGGGACTGAGCCGGAACAGGACTTTCATATCCCAGGCGGAAGTTTTCTCTCCAACCTACAATTGAAAGGTCTGTGCCGCGGTAGGCAACAATGGCTGTTGTGCCTATTGCAAATGTGGCGACAGCAAACTGAGTGTCTTCTTCAGGTTTGAAAACAGACTTGAAATCCGCAAGCTTCAAATTCGCATATCGCGGACAATTCGGAATCTCCTTCCAGAGTAAGCGAAGCTTCTTTTGCCACTCCCACGGACTGTCGGTTTTATCTTCCGTGTAGAGAAGCGGATTTATTTTACCGAGAGTTTTTCCTTTGAAGCCCTTTTCAAGCTTTTCAAAAGGGCAGTATGCAATCTGTGCAAGAATCGCATAATCAATTTCGTTTGCGGGAACGGCTGTAAAACTTAAGTCACCGCGCCATTTCAGGTAGTCAAAAATACAGTCACTCATAATTCAAAATTAAAGGTATTTAATGAGGCCTTTGAATCCTTCCTTATCATAGATTTCTTTAAATGATTTTACTTCCGTACTGATTATATCGTCAATTGCTTTCATGCCAAGCAACTCCACGGGAGCCTTGTCATCTGTCATTATTCTGTCACCGGGTACATAAGTTATAAGTCTTTCTGCCACGTATCCGCTGAAAGGAAGAAGTTCACCATCCTCCGTCATTGCATTCAGTATCATGCGTTCTTTAATATCAGGATTACAGGATGCAAAAACCTCACGATTTGTTGTGTTCTGTACATCAATCATATACACAGTCGGAAAAACAGCGGCAATTGTATCGGCAAGATAATCATTGATGTTATTCTCACCGCTTGCTTTCATGTTCATATTTACAAGCATAACACCGTCTTCCTTCAAATGATTTTTTACGAGGGTAAAAAATTCAACGGAGGACATATGGAACGGAATGGTAATGTCCTGGTATGCGTCCACCATAATGAGATCATATTTTTTATCAATTGAGTTTAGATAGGCGCGTCCGTCGTAGGTAGTAACCTTAACATCATCTGACATGTCGAAATATTTGCGTGCAAGATTCGTAATCTTTTCATCAATTTCAACGCCTTCGATATTTGTACCGGTAAAATATCTTTGAATCTGTGTGGCAAATGTTCCTGCGCCATTGCCCAAAATCAAAATATCAAAGTTGTCGGTTTCCTTTATGCCTGCCATAAGACAGGAGGGGAGGGCGTAATCGTAGAACAGTCCGGTAATGCCCTTTTCTTTCATATATACTGATTGTACGCCGAAAAGAACATTGGTTGAAAGAATTGTTTTGTTGCCCTGTTCATATACCTGAAGATAGTTATATACCGATTCATCCTCGTATATCAGATCGCTCTGCCAAAACGCAAAGCTGCTGTTTGAACCGAAGGCACAACAGAGAATGAATATAACAATTGAAACAGGAAGTTTCTTTATTTTTTTAATGCTGATTTTTGAAGTAATGAAGTATACGGCACAAAGTGCAAGAAGTATTCCTGCGAAAATAAGGAATGTGATATTTGTTCCGACAGCAGGGATGCTTATAAACGTAGGGACAAAGGTTCCTATGATACTTCCGATTGTGTTTGAGGCATTCAGCTTTCCGACAATGCTTGCACTGTCATCGAGACTATCAATTGTATATTTTACAAGAGACGGTGTGACCGTTCCCAAAAGGAACAGCGGAAACACAAATAAAACCATACAGGCTGCGAAGCCCGCTATTACAAGGAAGTTGCTGTTTACCGCAAATACAAGAAGTGCAGAGATTCCGATGATGATGTATTTTCCGACAACGGGAATCAGACCAATCCATATTCCTGCGATGATGATACGTCCGTAGAGCTTGTCCGGATTCGGATTTCTGTCTGCCTTTTTACCGCCATAAAGATTGCCCAGTGCCATGGCAATCATAATCGTACCGATGATGATTGTCCACACAATTTGGGAGGAACTGAAATACGGAGCAAGAAGTCTGCTGGCACCGAGTTCAACGGCCATAACAGACATACCTGCAAAAAACTCCGTCAAATAAAGAAAAACCTTGTTCTTTAAAATTCGACGCGGATAAGTGCTTCCTTTTTCATCCATAAACTACCTCCGGATATATAAGCATATGAATTAAAAATATTCTGTTTTGATAATTTAAGATTATAGCAGAGATGCTTTGAATTGCTTGTCCCTGTAAAGCTCCTTGTCGGCATTTGCAATACACTGACTGAGAGTCAGTTCTTTTTTGTCGAATTCTGTCGCACCACAGCTGATGGAGAGCTTTACGTTGTCTCCTATGTTGGTTTCAAGTACAGCCCTCTTGATTGTGCCGACAAAGGCAGAAACTTCAGTATAATTATTTGTCTTAAGAACAATTATAAACTCATCTCCGCCGTATCTTGCAAGAAATGCGGCCTTGTTTGCACACGCAGCTTTAAGGACCTTCGCAACCCTTATGAGAGCATTGTCACCTGCTATGTGTCCGAAGGCATCGTTGATTATTTTAAAGTTGTCGATATCAATCAAAATAAGAGAAGCAGGTTCGTTATCATCAAGAGCTTTGGCGTACTTTTCCAATTCTCTTCTGTTGTTTGTTCCGGTAAGACTGTCTGTGGAAATCATTTCGCTCTGCAGAGCCATAAACATTACCATAAGCAGGATGCATACACAGGGCGGAATCAAAGGAACACCGGTAATAAATATTTCACCGACTCCTGCAAGAATAGGTACGATTCCGAGAATATACAACCTTGCCATGGTTCTTGATGCACGTTCATCGCCCTTAATTGCTTTGAATAAAAACAAAGCGGTGGGAACGAACAAGTAAAAGGCGGATATTACAGGCTGAATGAAGTAAAGAACACTTCTGTGATATTCGTCAAATTCGTCAATATAGAAGAACCATTTTGTAAGCGGACTCAGTAATATTACCGCAACAGCAACAAGGCCCGGTATGAGAAACAGTATTTTCTTGCTCATATTATGATGTATTCTGAGCTTTGCCAGGATATATCTGAACCAGAAAAACGGTACTGCAATTGCGGTTATGTAATACATTATGTCAACTGTATAATGCAAAGGAATTGAAATTCCGGAGCCTTCGAGAAAGTAGTCAAGCCAGTCGAGAATCGTGAATCCGGCAACTCCGAAGTATACAATAAGAAGCCTGCGGTTTGCTGTGGTTTTACTGAGACCGAGCAGCTTAAACGACAGGATTGTAATAATAAACAAACATATTAGGTTTATTTCTAAATACATTAATCGCATACGTTTCTATTCTATATTAAATATTGTTAATTATCAACAATTTATGACAAATTGATTCAGCAAAGTTCATGCCTTAAAGAGAAGGTGTTGCCTTTTGCGAAAACTTTTGCATATGCACCTGATATGAGAGGCATCATAGGAGGAAGATGTCCGATGTCGAGATCAAGCAAAACAGGAACCCCGAATTCTTCGAGAGATTCTGCAAAGCCCAGGTCCGCGTTTGTATATGTTCCCGCGCGTCCGACTAAGAAACCTTTTGCACTGTCGAACCAACCGGCGTTTTTGAGTTGCCAAAGAGCACGGCGTGCCGCAAAAGGATTCAGTTCACAGCTTTCAAGGAACCAGACAATTCCGTCATCTGCATATTTTTCATTGAATGCTTTTACGTTATCAAACTTTGTTCCGCATAAACAAACAAGCACGTCGAGGCAGCCACCGATGAGGCGTCCTTCGAATTGCGTTCCGTTTTCTGAAGTATACGGACCGTATTTGATATTAAACGGTTCTGTCACATTATATGAAACGAAGGGGTTTTCAGGTGTTTTAAGAGATTCCTTTTCCCATTTGTCATAATTCGTTACGGTCAGTTTTTTTCCTGACAGAATCTCAAGAGCATCATCAACTGCAGGGTGAAGCACTTCCTGTCCGAAGGCAGGAGCACAGGGACCGTAAATCGCTGCCGTGTCGCAGAGAGTGGGAAGCACAAATGTAAGATTTGTGTTGTCGGAATAACCCATATACCACTTTGGTTTTGCTTTTGATATTTTATCGAAATCAACGAATGTGAGATCTTCGCACATTGTCTCACCGCCGCCGCAGGAAATAATTGCGGAGAGGCTTTCGTCGGTAAAAAATTCATTTATTTCGGCGGCACAGGCTTCAGGTGTATTGCTTTTACCGAAACCGTTATCCGAAAAACAATTCGGACCCTGTACACATTTATATGATTTTTTGGTAAAATAATCTAATGATGAATTGAAACATGATTTGTACGGCTCATTGTTACAGCCGAAGGACGGTGCAATGAAACCGATTGAGTCATTTGGTTTTAGAAATTCAGGATATCTCATAATGTTTTCAGTATAAAACAAATTGAGAAAGAATTAAAGCAAAAAAGGTTAAACAAATGAGTATGGCGAAAAAAAGCAAACCCAAACTCTCTACGTTTCAGATTATCATATTCAGTTTTGCGGCATTGATTCTTGCGGGTACAATGCTGCTTATGCTTCCGTTTGCGTCAAAGAGCGGAGAAGTGACCCCGTTTAGTGACGCACTTTTTACAGCAACATCGGCAGTCTGTGTAACCGGGCTTGTAGTTCAGGATACGGCCACATACTGGTCAATCTTCGGACAGGGAACAATACTTTTCCTTCTCCAAATCGGAGGACTGGGAATTATCACAATCGTGACTACGTTCTCTCTTTTGTCAGGAAGAAAGATTTCATTACTTGAGAGAAGCACTATTCAGGATGCACTTTCAACCCCTCAGGTCGGCGGTGTTGTAAAACTGATCAGATTTGTGATTATTTCAGTCGGTATTTTTGAAGTTGCAGGCGCACTTGCAATGTTGCCGTCATTCTGCAGACACTTCGGTCTTAAGGGAATATGGATGTCATTTTTCCATTCTGTATCGGCATTCTGCAATGCCGGCTTTGACATAATGGGTGAGTGCACCGGAAAGTATTCTTCCCTTACGTTTTTTCATGATGACATTCTTGTTGTAACAGTTGTATGTCTGCTCATCATCATCGGCGGTATCGGCTTCCTCACATGGGACGATTTTGCAGCTCACAAATTCCGTTTCAAAAAATACAGAATGCAGAGCAAAATCGTGCTTGTCACAAGTGCGGCTCTTATCGCAGTTCCGTTTATCATTTTGTTTTTCACAGAATACCAGAACCTTCCGATGAAGGACAGAATATGCAGCGCACTGTTCCAGACAGTAACAACGAGAACAGCAGGAATGAACACACAGGACCTTACAACAATGACTCCTGCATCAACAGGACTTATGATAGGACTTATGCTTACGGGTGGTTCACCGGGGTCAACAGCCGGCGGTATGAAGACGACAACAATTGCCATTCTTCTGATTAATGCGGTTTGCGTATTCAGAAGAAAGAAGAGCGTTGAAGCATTCGGAAGAAGAATTGAGGACGGCGTTGTAAGACTTGCTGCAACAATTATAACCTTGTATGTTACATTGGCAGGCGTTGGTGCTATAATTATCAGTATTATCGAGGGACTCCCGATTTCCGTATGTCTGTTTGAAACGGCATCGGCAGTGGGTACGGTGGGACTTTCCCTCGGAATTACACCTGCTCTCAGCATAGTGCCGAGAATAATACTCATCGCACTTATGTTCTTCGGCAGAGTGGGCGGATTGACATTGATTTATGCGGCAGTTTCAACCAGGGGCGCGGATATGAGTCATTACCCTGTAGAAAAAATAACTGTCGGCTGAAGGAGAAAATATGAAACAGGTATTATTAATCGGTCTCGGATATTTCGGCAGGATGGTTGCAAAACAGCTTGATGTGCTCGGACATGAGGTAATGGTGGTTGACCGCCATGAGGATCGTGTAAATGAAATTCTGCCTTATGTAACAAGCGCACAAATCGGCGATTCAACCAGCGAGGCATTTTTGAAATCTCTCGGAGTAAACAACTTTGATGTGTGTATCGTTGCAATCGGAGAAAACTTCCAGAGTTCACTTGAGACCACATCACTTTTAAAGGAACTCGGAGCTAAGATGGTTGTTGCAAGAGCTCACAGTGAACCGCAGGAAAAATTCCTTCTTCGCAACGGTGCGGATGAGGTTGTAAACCCTGAAAAGCAGAATGCCGTCTGGACTGCAAGAAGATTTACGACAGACCATATTTTAGACTACATAAAGCTCGACAACGAGCATGCGATTTTCGAAGTCAGTATTCCGAAGAACTGGCTCGGAAAAACACTTAAGGAAGTTGATGTTCGTAAGAATCACGAAATTAACATTCTTGCGTTTAAGAAGAACGGTAAAATGATTCTCACCTTCTCGCCTGATGACATATTCGAAAACGGCAGCACACTTCTTGTCCTCGGTTCTCACAAGGCAATTCAGAAAACCTTCAGAGAGTGAAAAAAAGACAGACAGGCGTGGCTTTGAGTCACGCCTTTTTTTATCTTTTTCAGAATACCTGTAAAAACGAGGGAAACAACAGGTTGCTTTTTTAAATGCACGTCAGGTGATATGATATCTGCATCGGAGGTGAACGAGATGGAAACAAAGGATATTATTTTAAAACTTCGAAATGAAAAAGGATTGTCGCAGGATGAGTTGGCAAAAAGAATTATGGTTACACGGCAGGCCGTTTCTCGTTGGGAAAACGGAGAAACGATTCCCAATACGGATACATTAAAATTATTATCAAAGGTATTTAATGTTACCATTAATACACTTTTGGGAGCGCCGAAACAGCTGATATGTCAGTGCTGCGGCATGCCGCTTGAGGATGAAATAGTCGGTCGTGACAGTGACGGATTTTTGAACCAGGACTACTGCAAATGGTGCTACGCTGACGGTACCTACACCTACAGCAATATGAATGATTTGATTGATGTATGTGTAAAGCATTTGATGAACGAGGGATTCACTGAAGAGCAGGCTCGCGACCACATGAAAGCCACTCTCCCGACGCTTGATTACTGGAAGAAATATGAGGAGTTAAGTGACAACGGACAGTTTGAGTCATTCAAGGAACAGCTTATCAGTGAGATAAACGAGCTTCATATAGAGGGAATGCCAAAGGTTGAAAAGCTGAACGCCCTGGTTGGCGGGTATGTCAATTTGGCATATCCGTTGCCAAGCGGCGTGAGTGTAAAATTTCTGAATGATCAGACAACATACCTCGGAAACCAACTGGAATCTGAATTTGACAGTGAGCGATGCTTTGGTGTTCTTGCAAATATGGATTTTATAATGGTTTGCACATATGAAGCAGAAGGTGCAAATCCGGAACTGCTTCTCTATAAAAAAAGATAAGAAAAATATTTTTGAGCCTGTGTCGATGCACAGGCTCTTTCTATTTTACATGGAATATTTTCGTTATTTCGTTTTTGAAATTTGATTTCATTATTATCAGACATTCAATCAGCACTGCTATGGAAAGGCTGAACGCAACAATTACCTGCCAGATAACATCCTGCTTTTGATTTATGAAAATAATTGACGAGCCCACGAGAGTGATAACGGCAAATATTATGAGCGGAAGCATGTTATGACGCTGTCTCTCAAAATCGGTATAGAGCAGAACGCAGACTCCGATAAGGACACCGAAGCATACAATTGAAACAACGCCCACTGCCCAGCCGGAAACAAGAAGCCTGTCTATCAGGATAATCATAATGCAGGAATACACAGCAATTTTTACAGACTGTCTTATTCTGTTGAACTCAATGACATCCGGTGAGATGGTCAGCGAGTAAACCATGAATAAGCCCCAGCATGCAATCGCACTCCATGCCTTTCCGCCTACGCAGATGTTTACGATAATCGAGGCAATGCCAAGAACTGCAAAAGCAAGGAGACACACATACTGTGCCTTGCGTCTTGTCCTTATTTTCTTTTCGGGAACGGGATATGTATAATCAATCTTCAATCAAAACACTTCCTTCCACAACAGGATCAAGGCCGTCTGCACAAAGCAGCTCATAAAAACAGTCTTCAAAAGAAGAATCCGCAGTATTCTTTGAAACGGAGAATGTGCATGTGTTTCCGAATGTAACGGAAGAACATGCCAGGCGATTTGTGCTGACTGTTCCCAATACAAAATCCAGACTTTCTATTTTATCTTCAATTTCCGCAGGAAATTTCACAACTCCCAGATTTGAAAGGGTGGTGGAGAAAATCTTTTCTCCCAAAACACCGTAAACTCTTTTGGCAACGGGTGCCATCAGAAAAAGCGGAATAAACCTGAGCAGCTTAATCATGTTGTTTGTTGAAGCCACCATCTTGGTCATGCTTTCCTTTGATGCTTTCTTTTCCAGCTGAGCCGTAATGTCGGGAATAAGATCATCCGCATTTTTTATGTCAGTCAGCGGTTCTCTGATTCCGCAGTACATTGAAAAATTCCGAAGTGTTTCAGACGGATAGTATTTTCTCATATTCACGGGAACCATAACACTGAATTCTCCGCTTATTTCGTCACAGGCATTTCTTCCCGCCGCAAACATTCTTGAGAGGAGATATGCGGTTACAGTGGCATTTCTGCTTTTCGCAACTTTTTTGAGTTTTGCGGCATCCAGTTTAAAATGCAGAACCTGACACGGTCTTACCTTGGAAAGTTTTCCCCCGAACTGCATTGCGGTTTTATCCATAAAGCCCGCGGGTTTGCCTTCTGTCGGCACATTGGGAAACTCGTTTGTAAGCTCACCTGCGGAGACGATTCCGTTTACCGGAAGAACTCCGTTTGTGCTTTCGCAGGGAGTGCCGAGAATCCTGAAGTATTCCGCAACGATTGTCTTCAGAAAGGCCATACCTCCGGTTCCGTCGGACAGTATGTGGAACAGTTCCACGCTGATTCTGTTTTTGTAACACATGAGGCGGAATGTCTGAGATCCGCTGGCACCGACTTTTATGTGATGACACGGAACGCCCGTATCCGGAAGCGCAACATATCTTCTCTTTGTGGTTTCAAGATAGTGCCAGAAGATACCCTTTTTTACAGATGTGGCAAAGGTCGGGAAACGCTTTATTGTAAAGGTAAGGGCCATCTGCAGAATTTCCGGAATAACATCTTCTTTAAGATAAACAGAAAGCCTGAAAAGGGCCATATTATCGCTGCTCATGGAAACAGGGTAAATCTTTGCCGCATTGTCAATGGGGAACCATGTGGTGGCAGGACGGCTGTAAAAACCGCCTAAGTTTACCACATCAAGACGATGCATTGCCTCTTCAAAGGAAACCCCGGATGCATTGAGCATGATAAGAGCCTTGTCGAAGTCTTCCAGCATTGCCTTTTTTTCGCGTTTGGGCAGATTTATCTGTTTTGAAATCCGGTCGAAGAAGGGAATTGTTTTTTCATTTATCTGCTCTGAAACAAAAGGTACTTTCTTGTTCTTATTTTGCTTTTTGTTTTTCTTACTCATAAAGTGTATTTTAAGTGATTACTGTTGATGTGTAAACCTAAGAGTGCTGCAGATTAAAGAATTCCAGAATAATCTTTGTGGCAAGATCCATATCCGTGAGATTTGAAAATCTGTGGTCTGCTGTCTCAAACGGGTAGAACTCTATAAGATTATCGTCTGCAAATTTCTTTGATTCTTCAAAAGGAATAACTTCATCCTTAGCACCGTGCAGGATGCATATGTCGTACGCCTGGTCTAAGTAGTCATGGGTTCTGACATCAAAGCTTTCCAGGTCTTTTAAAAACTGAAGGTTCATGTCAACTTTTCTGTCGAAGCCCACACTGCATGGCTTGCCTTTTTCCAGCTTTTCAAAATCGGCATCCTTCATGATTGTTTTGGTCATTGCCTCGTGCATTGTGATTGCAGGGCATCTTAAGGCAATTCGCTTAAACGGGTTCTTGTGTTCGATAATGTATTTTAAAATCATATATCCGCCGAAGCTTGTGCCGTAGGCATATATGTCTTCGGTGTGAAATTGCTTTTTCACATATTCAAGAACCAAAGTGAGGTATTCGGTGCAGTCATCCATTAAAAGTTTTTTCTTTACGTCATCTCCGTGACATGGCCAGTTGAAAGTGACAATTGCTGTGTCCTTATGCTTGGACACGGTCTTTTCCGCAAAACGCTGCGCGGATTTGTTGTCCTTGTGACCTGCAAAACCATGACAGAAAACCACGACCTTTTTAATATCCGGTATTTTACCGAAATAGAGTTTACAACGGATATTATGACCTTTTTCGTTAATCTCAAAATACTTTTCCATCAGTCGTCTGTACGCCCCCATTTTTCACTGTGAGTTTTGTATGTATCGAGTAAAGGCAAAAGTATCAATGCCGTGATACCTGCCGTAAGTCCTCCGTTGTATAAAACAAAGCCGCCTGTCATGGCGCTGGTTGTTGTGCACATTACCGCACTGATAAAGCCTGCAAGAACACCGGTTTTCCAACCGAATTTTCCTGCGAAGGGACAAAGCCCTGTTGCGAAAGCAAGTCCGTTCATATAGCCCTGTGTTGAAAGAGTCCACGGAATGTCTCTTCCGGCCATGAGACTTATTCCCGATACGCCGACCGAGAGAAGAGCATATCCGATGAGTATGGGCCAGACATTCTTCGGATGCTGTCCGCCTGCAGCAAAAGTCATGGCAGCCAGAATGATGCCGAATGTCGCACCGGTAAAACCGGCACCTTCGGTGAGAAGAATCACTATGTCAAAATATGCGAGCATCATGAGGCAGTAAAGGCCGAAGTTAATCCATGTGAGACCGAGGCCGTAGTCCTTCAGGAAATTTGCTCTGTATCCCGAGTCCTTTAAAAGCATGCTGTAGCCCCTGAAGCTTTTACCGTTAATGTACCAACCGTGGCAGATACTGATCAGCGACACGACGATAAAGAAAACAGAACCGAACAGCATATACGACTCACCGTGCGCCGTATATACCGGATTCTCAATTTCAAGGGGGCCCTCAAGGGGAACACCCATTGTTTTAAACATAAGCGCATAAATGAAAAGACCGAGAAGTCCGGTGGCAAGTCCGCCGTTGTATAAGTTGTATCCTCTGTGAAGCTTTGTTGTTCCCGGTAAAATGGCAGGAAGAGTAAATCCGACAAAGACAGCGAGAAGAAGACATGCTATACATGAAAGAGGGTCGAATCTGACGCCGAAAACGCTCCAGCGCACATCGTAAGGCATGGGATATCTGAAAAGGATTTCACTGAAAAACGGCGCAAATGATGTGATGAACATTGCCCAGTCAAGGTTGTCCCGGAAGCGCAGTTTGTGAAGTCTGCAGTAGATAAAGAAGCCTACCATGGGAGGCCACATATTCAGGAAGTTTAGTCCGTAGAAGCAATGTGCAATTACAAGAAAATATCCTGCCCAGACACTTGGTCTGAATTTTCCTCCTCTTATAAAGAGAAGGACAGCACAGGCAGCACCGCATATTCCCGCATTGAAAAGAGCTGCGGAGAGGCTTCCGAGTCTGAAGTAATCCGTTACAAGAGGACAGGGTGATGTGAGAATTTTAAACCATGCATGAAACACGTCCGATGGGGATTCGTGCATTACAACAGCTGCAATTAAAGATGCGGCTAAGAGACAGGCAGACATGAATATGCCCATCCTTCTTATTACATTATTTATGTCGTGTCTTAAGTCTGACATTGTTTCTCCCTTAAATCAGTTCAGCTCTCTGCGCTTCTTTCTGCGAACTCTGTTTATGTGTCGTTCAAAATCCCCGCTTCGCAGCAGCTCAGCCAGAACATACTGGCTCAGCACCGGAACCGTGCAGGAATAGAAGCCGAGCTTTTCGTTGAATGTTTTTACCATGTCAGAGGGAAGTATCATATATCCGACTCTGACTGACGGGGCAACCGTCATTGAAAATGTGTTCAGGTATATTACGTTTTTACCGCCTGACATTGCAAAGAGAGTATCCTCTGCTTTACTTGAAACAGTAAGCTCCGAGTCGTAGTTATCCTCGATTATCAGCGCGTTGTGTTTCTTTGCCCAGGAAAGATATTCGTGTTTCTTTCTCGCTCCCACACTTGTTCCGGTGGGGAAGCTGTTGAAAGGTGTGGTGTGAAGAACCGTTGCTTTTGTTTTCCTCAGGGCATCGGAATCTATGCCGTCCGGTAAAAGTTTAAGCATGTCGCATTTGATGCAGTGTGCTTCATAAACTTTTCGTATTTTATCATAAGAAGGGTATTCAAGTGCAAAAATTTTTTTTGAATATAATTGTGCAATCAGAGAATAAAGATATTCAGCTCCTGCACCGATGATCACCTGGGAAGGTTTAACACGTATGCCTCTGCTGCGTGCAAGATAAGAACATATTTCTTCCCTCAGTTCCGTACATCCGTGGTTCGGGGCCTTTATGAGAATCTTTTCTCCGTAATCAAGCAATACACGTCTTATTGTTTTCGAAAGAATATCATATGAGAAATCTCCCACGGTGTGGGGCTGAAGTTTTTTCGGAGAAGCTTTTTTTGCTGTTGCGGGAACTCCCTGAAAATCACCTTCTCTGAATATTACGAACAGTCCGCTTCGCTGCTTTGCTTCGACATAACCTTCGTCACACAGGAGCGCTATTGCATGCTGTACGGTAATGACACTTACACCCGTTTCGGCTGTAATTGTTCTCTTCGAAGGCAGCTTGCTTCCGCAGGGATACACTCCGCTGATTATGTCACGGCGGAGACACTCATAAAGCTGAAGGTATGCGGGTGTGTTTGATTTTGTGTCAATTTTGTAATTCATCTGGTTATATTAAAAACTCTGTTTTTGGTTATTTTAATATGTTCAGCTGAATTGTATTCTTTTGCACATAAAAAGTAAAGTATGGAGGTACCCGAAAATGGCAGGTACATATGGCGGAAGAAAAACCGTAATAAGATTAACATTAACAGCAATGTTTATGGCATTAAATATAGTACTCAGTTCATTCTCCGTTCCGGTTCCGGGCGGTCACTTATATCTCAACGATGTTGCAATTTGTTTTGCGGCAATCCTGCTTAACCCGTTTGAAGCATTTGTTGTGGGAGGTATCGGAGCATTCCTCGGAGACTTGTTCTTCTATCCTGCACCCATGTTCGTATCTCTTGTTGTTCACGGACTTCAGGCAGTTGTGATTTCGCTGTTTGCACATTATATTATGAAAAAGCATCCTGTTGTTTCCTCCGGAATCGGTGTTACAATCGGTGCAATTATCATGGTTGTTGGTTATACCTTCGGACGTGTGTACATTTACGGAGTCGGAGATGATGTATCCGCATTGTGGGTGGGTTCAATTGCAAAGCTTCCGTTCCAGTGTCTTCAGGCCGGTGTCGGTGCCGTACTCGGTATGATTCTTGCTTATCCGAGCCAGCTCAGAAAGGTATTTCAGAAGATCGTCGGCGAGAAACCGTATGCGATTTCAAAATAAGAAAAGAACAGGGTAACTGTTTTATTTGTCTTCTTTTTTGTTGGTGTCAATACTTTTACCGAATACGAAGAATCTCTGATAAAGGAATTCCGTAACAAAGTTGATTACCATGTTGATTGCCGTTACAAGATATTCGTTCCAACCTATACCGGTCAGAAAGTGTTCAAGCAGTGTTGATGCCGGTGTGAAGACCGCGTAATATGCGAGAACCTTCAGCATTGCAACCGGAACATTCGCAGCCGACTTGAAGGTGAACTTTCTGTTGAAAGTGAAATTCCAAACAACTGACAATACAAGAGCAATCAGATATGAACACCAGTACGGAAGATGAAGAACCTCGTTCAGAAGGGCGAAGGAACCCATCTGAATAACGCCGGCGCTTATTGAGAAAAACAGAAATTTTATTCCGCGGATCAGTTCTTTGCGTTTTGTGTTTTCCATAGATTTCATTCCTTTGCAAAAGCTCTCCTTAGTTTTCAAGGTAATTGCAAAGCTCTTTATATCGGGCTGTTGCATCTTTAACTCCGAGGTCGTATACGTACTGAAGGTTCTCTGGGTTTCTTTCTGTCTTACTGATTTTTATTGGCTCGGACGGTCTGAAAACAAAAGCTTTTCCTTCCGCTTCAAGTGTTTTGAGTTTTTCTGTCTGTCTGTTGTATTTCTCATGTCTGTGAATAATAGCATTTGCGACTGCAGGAAGCTTTCTCTTATAGAAAAGATTGGCAATGAATTTGTTTGCCGGCTTTTTCAAATAGTTAATATCCTGCGTAAGAATGACGATTGTTTTGTCTGTTCCTTTATTCATCATCCATTCGTACGGAATACTGTCTCCCAAAGCACCGTCAAGATAACTGTTGTCTCCGATTTTAACGGGCTTTGAAACAAGAGGCATTGAGCCAGATGCACGAAGGGTGTCCATCTGGTCAAACACGCTGGTTATCTTCACATATTCGGGAAGTCCGGTAGCCACGTTTGTTATAACAGCATAAAACTCAACGGGAGATTTTTTGTATGTTTTATCGTCAAAGGGATCAAGCTCGCGGGGAACTCTTCTGTATGCATAATCCGTATTTATTATATTTCCTTCGCGAAGAAGCGGGCGAGGCCCCATGTAATTCTTATCTGAATTGTATTTTTTATTATATCTGATTACGCGGCCTGCCTGACCTGAAACATAGTTCACACCGAAGAGTGCACCTGCGGAAACCCCTACCGCAATATCCGCTTTAACTCCGAGCTTTAAAAATGTATCCAGTATTCCTGCGGTGTACATGCCGCGCATTGCACCGCCTTCTAAGACAAGTCCGACTTTTTTAACGTTTGTGTTTTCCATGATTTTTTACTTCAGACTTATAAGACCGAACGAGATTCACCTCCCTTTTTGCTTTCCGAAATGTGTTTTATAATACGAGGTCTGTTATACCTCTGAACTGTTGCAAGATAAAGATCAAACAATGCCGCAAGAACCGATGTTATAATGAAAACCGGGAACTCACCAAACCATACTCCCGCAATTATCGGAAGAAAACTTAAAACGGCGATTGTCTCATGGACAAGCTCTGCCTGGCACATTGCCTCTGCAATTTCCTGCCAGGTATGACTTCGCGGATCAAACAGACTTCGGTCATATGTAGGAACATTTTTCTTGAGTTTCCTTATTTTCAGAAAATCATAAAGCTTCTTTTCAAATTCGTAACCATGATACCATTTTTTTGAAAGATCTGCTTTGTTTCCCATAAAAATATTGAATGCAAAACCCACAATAAGACGCATCACAAAATGATATGCGGTTGTGCCGAAAGTTATTGACAGAGTAAGGAATATGCCTAAACCGAAACACAGCCAAGCCCAAACGGAAATGCCCGTTAAAATCACAAATATGGGTGCTGTGATAAGCAAAAACTTTTTCATGATATTTTATTTGGAATTGTTCAAATTTTCTTTTTTTATTCTGGATGTTGATGATACAGCAAAAAACAAAAGCAGTGCGGTAATTCCTATTATGGGATAGAAGAGCCAGTCCATTTTCAGAAGGACCTCAATGGTACCCAATGTAAAAATAAGACCGAGCCCTAAAAATACGATGCCCGTCTGTCTGTAATAAGGCTTCTTGTTTATCTTCTGACGATCTTCTTTTGTTGCATATAAATATGCATTATTAAACAGAGGCCCTTTTTCCAAAAGGGAAAGGACTCCGAATATGTAACAAAATGCAGCCATGGCCGCTATGGCAATTATAAAAGTTGTTTCTGTCATGCTTTTTCGTATTCCTTTACAATATCAGGAAGGGATGCTTTGTCCCAATCAAGCCTTGATGCCGCTTTGACTTTATCGGAAATCAGCCTCCGAAGAGGGGAGTGGAATAATATCTTTCGCCTGTGTCGGGAAGAACGGTTACAACTCTTTTACCGGGACCGAGCTTCTCGGCGAGCTTGATTGCTGCCGCAACATTTGTTCCGCTGGAGATTCCGCAGAGGAGTCCTTCTTCTTTTGCAAGACGTTTTGAAACCTCAAGAGCTTCTTCATCTGTGATGATATATATGTCGTCGTAGATTTCTCTGTTTAAGATATCGGGGATGATTCCGTCGCCGATACCCATCTGAATATGAGTTCCGATTGTACCGCCTGCAAGAACTGCGGCATTCTCGGGCTCAACCGCCCAGATTATCATTTCGGGATTGTGCTCTTTAAGAACTTCACCGATGCCTGTGATGGTTCCGCCGGTTCCGATTCCTGAACAGAAACCGTCAATTGGTCCGTCCGTCTGTTCCAGGATTTCAGCGGCTGTGTGATTCTTCTGGGCAAGAGTGTTATTCGGATTTGTAAACTGCTGGGGAACAAAAACCCTCGGATCTTTTTCCTGCATACGGAGGGCAGTCTTAAGACATTCCTCGATACATGCGCCGATGTCGCCTGCGTCATGAACAAGCTTAACCTGTGCGCCATACTGACGTACGAGTTTGCGTCTTTCTTCGCTTACCGAGTCCGGCATAATGATGATTGTACGATATCCTTTTACCGCGCCGACGAGTGCAAGTCCGATTCCCTGGTTTCCGCTTGTGGGTTCAACGATAATGGAATCCTTGTTTATTACACCTTCGCGCTCAGCAGTTTCAATCATATTAAGAGCCGTTCTTGTCTTGATTGAACCGCCGATGTTTACGGCTTCGAACTTAACGAAAATTTCTGCTCCGTCCTTCGGTGCCATTCTGTTTAATCGAACCATGGGAGTATTTCCCACAGCTTCTAAAATATTATTGTAAACCATAATTATTTCCCTTCAATTTCCGTGCAGACATCTGTCCACTCTTTGTAAT
>CAMFNB010000008.1 GCA_945965275.1 uncultured Clostridia bacterium
CCGAAAAACTCTTTCTGATGAAAAGACTTCTCAGAAAACCTTTTCCGGTTTTTTCGTCATATATTGAGTAACCGCGCTCTGTTGCAAGAGAACAGAATGCTTCACGGATTTCCTTCATTCCTTCCGCTTCAACCGCACAGTCTTTAATCGGCACAAACTCGTGGCTTCGCGGTCTGTAAAAACCGCAGGAAATTTTACCGTTAACTGTTCCGAACCTGTACTGTACCTTGTTTCTGTATCCTTCCGTGTCGGGACTTGCAACTATATGATTGAATTTGAAATCTTCAGTTCCTGCAATGTTTTTGAAACATGAATATACATGATTTTCTTTGAACTTAAGCTGGGCATCGTAACTCATATTGAGAAGACTGCAACCTCCGCAGGCTTCAAAAGCAGGACAGCCGGCAGCGATTCTTGCAGGTGAAAACTTATCAAGAGAAACGATTTCCGCCATGGCATAGGTGCTTTTTACCGTCGTGATTTTTACCGTGGCATCTTCATCGGGTAAAAGTCCGGGACAGAACACGGCAACACCGTCGATGTGGCCGATGCCGTGACCTTCCACGGAAAGGTCCGTGGCCGTGAGCTTGTATTTTCTGTTTTTCTCGGGTAATGATTTTTTCATATTAAACAGACACACTCTTTCTTTTAAAGGTGACCTCGCTTATCATGGCAGCACCGATGATGAGTACGGCACCGATGATTCCGAATAGGGTCATGGGTTCACGCAGCAATACTGCAGAGAGTATGACTGCGAAAATAGGGTCAAGATAACTGAAAATGGCGATGCTCTGGGCCTGAAGGCCGTCCATGCTTCCGAAGTACATTGCATAGGCGATACCCGTGTGCAGAAGACCGACAATTATCATCATGATAATCGCAAGGGCATTTAACTTAATCGCGGTAAAATCTTCAAATATCAAAAGATACGGCACAAGTATTATGGAAGCTGAGAACAGCTGAATTGTTGTTTTCTCATACGCATCGATTCCCGGAACCTTTTTGTTCATGAGAACAACGGCAGAGTAGAGGACTGCCGCACCGAGACCGAAGAGCACGCCCTTAAGATCAGTGAAGCTCATGCCTTCTCCTTCAATGACGCCTGACACAAACACCATACCGACGATTGCCGCGAGAGCACAGAGACTCTTTTTTACAGTGAGTTTTTCTTTTAATACCAGAGGTGAAAGAAGCACTACGATTGTGGGTTCCATGTAATAGCAAAGTGTGGCGGTTGCAACTGTTGTATAATTGTATGCTTCAAACAGAAGTAGCCAGTTGAGCCCGATGAGTATGCCTGTGACAATAAGGATGAGAAAATTCTTTTTACCGATGTTATTGCGAAGCTTCTTTTTCTGAATAAACGCCGGTATCACCAAAAACAAAGCTCCCGAAAGGCCTCTGAAGCAGGCAAGTAATGCCGAAGAAACGGGAATGAATCTTCTGAAGATTCCCACAGTTCCGAAAATGAGCATTGCGCTGACAAATAATATGAGGGACTTTTTGTCATTTTTGTTTTGTGATGAATTTTCCATGTCCGAATTATATCACATGTTGACAAAGTCAAAAAGAAAAAGTATTCTTTAATTAAGTTCTTGGTTGTAATTCTACAGCAAATATTCAAAGCAAATTTCAACAAAGAAAAATTAATATATCAGGAGTTTTTATGACAAAGTCAGAACTTAATGCAAAGTCTGTTGCAGATTTGCGTGTTATTGCGGGAATGTTGGGCCTTACCGACGTTGCCAAAACAAAAAAAGCGGCTCTCGTTGAGATGATTCTCGGCACTGCGACACAGGAGCCGTTAAAAGAAGAGCCGAAAGAGGAGCCGAAAGAAGAAATCCCGGCAAAAGAAGAAAAGGCCGCAAAGCCTGAAAAGAAAAAGAGACAGACAAAGAAAAAGAAAACAGAAGAACCGAAAGAAAAGCCTGCTGAGGAGCCGGCTGATAAAGCAGAGCCCGAAGTAAAAGAAGCAAAGGAAGAAGCAAAGGAAGAACCTAAGGAAGAGGTTAAGGAAGAGCCCAAGGAAGAAAGACCTGAGGTTGAAGGTATCCTTGACATCGTATCAGACAACTACGGTTTCCTCCGTGCCGAAAATTATATCGCAGGCCACAAGGATATTTATGTGCCAATGGCGCAGATTAAGCGTTTCGGTCTCAAGCAGGGTGATAAGATAAGAGGCAAGGCAAGATTTCAGAAGGATGCTGAAAAGTTCCAGGCACTCTATTACATCACGGCAGTAAACGACGATGCTCCAGAGAATGCGAGAAAGCGTAAGGCTTTTGAAACCCTTACTCCCGTTTTCCCGGATGAGAGACTTGTTCTTGAGAGAGATCCAAGCGAGCTTTCAACAAGAATCATTGATTTGCTTGCACCTATCGGAAAAGGACAGAGAGGTATGATTGTATCTCCTCCTAAGGCCGGTAAAACAGTTCTCTTAAAGCAGATTGCACACTCGATTACGGCAAACTATCCGGACGCATATCTCATGGTTCTTTTGATTGACGAACGTCCTGAGGAAGTAACGGACATGAGAGAGTCAGTTGCAGGAGAGGTTATTTCATCAACATTCGATGAGCTTCCCGAAAGACATGTTAAGGTTGCCGAAATGGTACTTGAGAGAGCGCAGAGACTTGTTGAAGCAGGCAAGGACGTAGTTGTACTTCTCGATTCACTCACAAGACTTGCAAGAGCATACAACCTGACAATTCAGCCTACAGGTCGTACCCTTTCAGGCGGTATTGATCCCGGAGCTCTTTACAAGCCGAAGAAATTCTTCGGTGCCGCAAGAAACATTCGCGACGGCGGAAGCCTTACAATTGTTGCAACAGCTCTTGTTGAAACAGGATCTAAGATGGACGATGTTATCTTCGAGGAATTCAAGGGAACCGGTAACATGGAACTTAAACTCGACAGAGCTCTTTCCGAAAAGAGAATATATCCTGCAATTGACATGAACAAGTCAGGTACAAGAAGGGATGACCTTCTCTTAAGCCCTCTTGAACTCAGTGTTTCAATCAGACTTCACAAAGCTCTTTCGGGCGTGGGTACTGCAGAAACAGCAGAGAAGATAATCGAGGTTATGAAAGAGAGTCCTACCAATGATGCTTTCTGTAAAAAAGTTAAAATGGAGCAGTAAAAAATACTTGCATTATTGAATATATGTGTGCTATAATGCGAAATGCGCTTTTAAGGAAGCGTGAGTTTTGAGAAAGAAGGTGACATGATGAAAGACGGAATTCACCCGGAGTTCAACGAAGTAACAGCTAAATGTGCTTGCGGCGAAACTTTCCAGACTTACTCAACAAAGAAGGAGATCTCAGTCGAAATTTGTTCGAAGTGTCATCCTTTCTACACAGGTAAGCAGAAGTTAGTTGATACAGGCGGACGTGTTGATAAGTTCAACAAGAGATACGGCCTTAAATAATTTAAAGCTGAAGCTTTTGAGCGGTGAAGAGATTCACTGCTCTTTTTTTGTTTTTTACCGCACTTGCAAAAAAGTCAGAGGTAGGTATATAATGTAAACACTGTTTACGAAAGAGAAAATTTGGGATGTTTAACAAAAAAAAGACACCTAAAACCGATAAACCCAAGAGAAAGTTCGACCGAAAGAATTTCATTTTCATCGGTCTGGCTGTTTATTTGTTCATTTTGCTCATCACACAGCAGGACACTCTCTCAAGAAACAGATCAACATACAACAATCTCCAGAACAAAATTCAAACGGCAAGTGATGAAAACGCCAAACTCAAGAAAGAATATGAGAGTATCGGTACTGACGAGTATATAGAAAAGAAGGCTCGTGAGGCAGGTCTTGTTCGCTCCGACGAGATTGTATTCATCACAGAGAACTGATTATGCTAAGCGGAGCAGATAAAAGTTCTGAATTCATAAGCAGCCTCACAAGGGAACTTGTCACACGGGGCGGATATATCCGGGGTCAAAACGGAATAGCGGTAAAGAAAACAAACTACGCAACAAACGTGGTTCTTTTTGCATACAACACAACTGACATTCGCATTTCAAATGAAGCGGAACCGTCTCCCTCGGTACTGTATACAATAATATGCGTAAAGGACAAAGTATCTGATACCGATAGGGAAAAGCTGCAGGCATTTATAAAGGAAGACAGAAACCGCGGTGTGCTCACGGAGTACATTGTCGTGGACACGGAAAACGACACATATATGATGCCTGTCGGCAGGAAACCGTCAGACAAGGCTTTGTCAGGCATACTGAACGAGACTCTTTCCGGCAAAGTGCCGAAGCAGAGTGTCAGACAATCTGCAAAAAGAAAACCTCTTTTTACAGAGCCGGGCATTATCCTTATTGTCATAAATGTACTCATCTTCGCAGTCGGATACATGATGCAGCTGAAATACGGATATGATCCGTTAAAAGAGGCGGGCATTATGAATCCTGCAATGATAAGAGGCGGGGAGTATTGGAGACTTTTTACCTGTATGTTTCTTCACGGTGACATTGTTCATCTTTTCGGAAACATGTATTTCCTTTTCATACTCACACAGTATCTCAGATTCAGTCACGGAAGATTTAAGTTCTGTGTGCAGTATTTCCTGTCCGGACTTGCGGGATCATTTCTTTCATTTATGTTTTCAAATGCAAGTTCGCTGGGTGCATCAGGAGCCATTATGGGAATGGGCGGAGCGCTTGTTGCCAGAATGATCATATTAAGAAAAAACGGAAACTATGGCGTTTCATCATACATGAATATTATAATAATGATTGGATTCAACCTGGTTTACGGACTTTTTGTACCGGGAATCGACAACTGGGGACACTTCGGCGGCTTTGCAATGGGATTTGTTATTGAACTGCTGACCTATTTGTTCTCAAAGAAGGAGAGAACAGCATGAACATTGCGGCAATACTTGCAGGCGGAACCGGAACAAGAATGGGCGGTGACAAGCCTAAGCAGTTTCTTGAAATAAACGGTAAAAAGCTTATAGAATACACAGTCGAAAAATTCGAGCACCATCCGGAAATCGATGCGATATACATAGTTTGTGTGTCCGATTATACGGACACAATGAAAGATATAGTATCTCACGCAGGATGGTCAAAGGTAAAAAGAATTCTTGCGGGAGGCAGTAACCGCAGAGAATCCTCCAAAATCGCTGTCGAGGCTGCACTCGAAGATTTCGGACCCGAGGACATTATCCTGATCCATGACGCAGCCAGACCGAATGTGAGCGCTGATATAATTTCAGACAATATCAGACAAACATCGAACATTGGTGCGGTAAATACGGTTATTCCGTCCCAGGATACGATACTTGTAAGCGATGACGGCAGGATGCTTACGGCATATACCGACAGAAGCAAAATGTTCCAGGTACAGACACCTCAAAGCTTTAAACTTAAGGTGATCAAAGAAGGACATGACAGGTTCGAAATGCCCGAAGTTACCGATGATTGCGCACTTGTGGCGCGTCTTGGACAACCTGTGGCACTTGTTATGGGCGACAAGAAAAACGTCAAAATAACCACTGCGGAGGATTTGACATTTCTCTATTGACAACCATGTTCGGGTGCTATATGATAATAGGGAACTGATGTTCGACATAATTGAAAGAGACACATTTTTACAAGGAGACAAAAGACATGGCCAGAAAGACAGAAGAAAATTTCCAGGCAGACAATTCAGAGAAGATGAAGGCGCTCGAAAATGCGCTTTCAAAAATAGATAAAGATTTCGGTAAGGGCTCGGTAATGAAGCTGGGCGAAAACCTTCATATGAACATTGAGAGTATTTCAACAGGTTCAGTGGGACTTGACCTCGCTCTCGGAGTAGGCGGACTTCCGAAGGGAAGAATCACCGAAATTTACGGACCTGAGTCTTCAGGTAAGACAACACTCGCACTTCATGTTGTTGCGGAGTCACAGAAGCAGGGCGGAGTCGCAGCTTTCATTGATGCTGAGCATGCACTTGACCCGGTATATGCACAGGCTCTCGGCGTAGACATTGACAACCTTCTCGTTTCACAGCCTGACACAGGAGAGCAGGCACTTGAAATCGCAGAGGAGCTTATCAGAAGCGGCGCTATTGACGTACTTGTAGTTGACTCAGTTGCGGCACTTGTTCCGCAGGCTGAAATCGACGGCGACATGGGCGATCCTCAAATGGGCCAGCAGGCAAGACTTATGTCACAGGCTCTCAGAAAGCTTTCAGGTATCATCAACAAGTCAAGCACGGTTGTTATTTTCTTAAACCAGCTCAGACAGAAAATCGGTGTATTCTTCGGAAACCCTGAGACAACAACAGGCGGTAATGCACTTAAGTTCTATGCTTCAGTAAGACTTGATATCAGAAGAACAGAGTCAATAAAGAACGGAACAGACATCATCGGTAACAGAACAAAGGTTAAGATTGTGAAGAACAAGGTTGCACCTCCGTTCAAAACAGTTGAATTTGATATCATCTACGGAGAAGGTATCTCAAGAATCGGTGAAATTCACGATATGGCTGTTGATGCAGGAATCCTCGAGAAGAGCGGTTCATGGTTCTCATACAAGGGTGAGAGAATTGCTCAGGGAAGAGAAAACTGCAAGCTTTATCTCAAGGACCATCCTGAGGTTGCAGAAGAAATTTCAGTTCTTTTAAGAAACAACGCAAATGCTGACGGAGAAATCGAGGCATAATGATTCTCGTTTCAGCAGTAAACAAAAAATCAAAAGATGAATGCACAGCTCATTTCAGTAACGGTATGGTAATGAATTTTACCGCTGAAGAGCTGTGCGCTTTTCATATTAAAGAAGGCAGAGAGTTTGAGGAGCCGAAGTTCGAACAGGTCATATCAAAGGTGTGGACGGAAAGAGCAAAGGCAAAGGTAATGTCTTCTGTTTTGTACTCGCCGAAAACATCAAAACAAGTCAGAGATAAGATACTGAAGGAAGGCTTCAACGAAAATGTAGCTGATAAGCTCGTTGATGAGCTTACCGAAAAGGGCTACATTGATGACGAAGCTTATGCAGAGAGATTTATAAAGAAGGCAATTAAATCGAAACCGAATTCCGTAATGAAAATAACTGCAGATCTCCGCGGAAAGGGTATATCCGGAGAGGTTATTTCAAGAGCAATCAAAAATCTTACTCCTGATGAAGATGAGATGGCACTCAGGGCACTTGAGAAAAAGTTGCACCAAAGTCGTGATAAAGACTATAATAAACTGTATGGTTTCCTTTCAAGAAAAGGATTCCCGTCAGGAGCAGCAAGAAAGGCACTTGAACACTTCGGAATCGAGAAAGACAATGAGTATTAAAATCGGAATGGTTTCACTTGGCTGTGCAAAAAACCAGGTGGATGCCGAAATCATGGCAGGCAATTTAACAGCAAACAATTTTGAAATTACCTCTGACCCGTCCCAGGCAGAGGTTATTATTATCAATACCTGCGGATTTATTGAAGACGCAAAAAAAGAGGCCATCGACGCAATCCTTGAGATGGCTGAATACAAGAAAACAGGTGTATGCAAGGCATTGGTTGTAACAGGCTGCCTTGCCGAGAGATATTTTGAAGACATTCAGGAATCAATGCCTGAGGTTGATGCCGTGCTCGGCATAGGTCAGTATAAGGATATTCTTGCTGCGGTGGAAGAGGTCCTTAAGGGAAAGAAATATTTTGACAGGACAGAGGATTTCTCTGTTGACTATCTCGATGACAGCAGACTTCTTTTTGAAAATACCGGAAGCGCATATCTTAAAATAGCAGAAGGCTGTGACAACAGATGCAACTATTGTGCTATACCGTCAATCAGAGGCCCATTCAGAAGCAGACCGATTGAAAATCTGGTTGCGGAGGCTGAAGGTCTTGCAAAGCAGGGAATCAGGGAACTTGTAGTCGTTGCACAGGACACAACAAGATACGGAAAAGATATATACGGAAAGCCGAGCCTTCCTGAGCTTCTCACAGAACTTGACAAGGTTGAGGGAATAGAATGGATAAGAGTAATGTACCTCTATCCTGATGAAATTACTGAAAGACTTATTGATACAATAGCAAAAAGCAAAAAAATTCTTCACTATGTGGATCTTCCGATACAGCATATCAGCACAAGGCTTCTGGCAGAAATGAACAGAAGAGGAACAGGAGACGATATTCGTCGTATTTTCAGAGAATTTAAAGAAAGAATGCCTGACTGCATGATAAGAACTTCTCTTATCGTAGGTTATCCCGGGGAAACAGAAGATGACTACCTGGAACTTAAGGATTTTTTGAAAGAAACGCAGTTTGACAGAGTAGGCATTTTTAAGTATTCTATGGAAGAAGGAACAGTAGCTGCAGAGTCTGATAATCAGATTGCACCTGAAATTATGGACGAACGCTACGATTCACTTATGGAAATCCAACAGGGTATTTCCCTGGAACTTAATAAAGGTAAAGTAGGCAAGGTGTATAAAACGCTTGTGGAAGGTGTGTCAGATGACGGCATTTTCTATAAAGGAAGAACTTATGCACACGCACCTGAGGTTGACGGATATGTTTACTTTACATCAGAAGAGCCGCTTGAGCCGGGTGACATGGTCGACGTTAAAATGCTTATCGCCGAGGAATATGATATGACCGGAGAAGCGATTTTTACTGAAGAAGGGACGGCACTAAATTGAATCTACCAAATAAACTGACAATTGCGAGAATAGTTCTTATTCCGATATATATGATATTCGCATTTCCTTATCCGACAAACTGGAGCTGGTTCCACGGCGGAGACTTTATGAACCACTACGGACCCTATGTTGCACTTTGCCTTTTTATTGTGGCATCCGTAACAGACCTTTTAGACGGAAAGATTGCAAGAAAGTACGGACTTGTGACTGACTTCGGTAAGTTCCTTGATCCGATTGCAGACAAACTTCTTGTAACTGCAGCGCTTCTTTCGCTTATCAGATACAGTAAGTTCTATCTTTGGGCAACAATGATCATACTTGCACGTGAGTTCATCGTAACAGGTATCAGACTTATTGCAGCTTCTAAGAATAAGGTAATTGCTGCAGGTAAGCTCGGTAAAATAAAGACGGTTGTCCAGATGATTGCCATTATCGAACTTCAATGTGCGTTCATCATAAGAGATGTATGGCCTGAATACAGGCATTGGGACTGGGCTTATGACATAGGACAGTTTATGAGCCTCATCGGATGGGCACTTATGGCTATTGCAGTAATTTTCACTATTGTATCAGGCGTTGAGTATGTAAAGAAGAATTCAAAATATTTTACAGAGACAATGTAATTGACAGTAACTTAATATATGACTTAAAATCATCATTCAGTAATCAAAAAGATTAAAGGAGATATGGGAAAATGGAATTGTTTGATAAAGTTAAAAAAATTATCGTTGATCAGCTTGGCATTGATGCAGACAAGGTTACTCTTGAGGCTTCATTCGTAGATGATCTCGGCGCAGATTCACTTGACCTTGTTGAACTTGTTATGGCTCTCGAAGAAGAGTACGGCATCGAAGTACCTGACGAAGATGCAGAAAAAATTGTTACAGTTAACGATATCGTAGAATATCTTAAGAAAATTCAGTAATCCGTTTTGGAAACAGAAAAACTTCAGAAATATATAAAATATGATTTTAAGGACCTTGGCTTGTTAAGACACGCTATGGTCCATCCTTCTTTTTCTAACGAAAAATACGGCAAACCAAAGAGTCATCTTGCCAGCAATCAGAGACTTGAGTTTCTGGGTGACAGTGTGCTAAGTCTTGTTGTAAGCACATATCTTTACAATAATTATCCGGATATGCCTGAAGGAGAGCTTTCAAAGCTTCGTGCGGTCCTTGTATGCGAGGCCTCACTTGCCGTGTTCGCAAAAAGAATTCATCTTCAGGATTTTCTGATTTTAGGCGTAGGAGAGACTGCATCAGGCGGAATGGAAAAGCCTTCAATTCTTGCAGATGCCTATGAAAGCTTAATTGCGGCAATATATCTGGACAGCGGAATCGAATCAGCAAGAGAGTTCATCATCTCACAAATTGAGTCGGATATCAAAACAACCGCCGTTCGCTACAAAGCCTATGATTACAAGACAAATCTTCAGGAGAAGATGGGTACGGACAGAGACCGTCCGATATATGAAATAATCGGAAATGAGGGACCTGATCACAGTCCTGTATTCATTGCATCTGTTTCCTGCAAAGGCGAGAAAACCTTTGGAAAAGGACATTCCAAAAAAGAAGCAGAGCAAATGGCAGCAAAGGAAATGCTTGAATTGATTGAAGGAAAAAAGGAGAAATAACATGGCACTCAGAAATATACGAACAGAAGATGATCCGGTACTTCGCACAATCTGCAAACCGGTAAAAGAAATAACAGACAAAACAAGAGCACTCATCGAAGATATGTTTGAAACTATGTATGCTGCAAACGGTGTCGGACTTGCCGCCCCTCAGATTGGCATAGTAAGACAAATTGTCGTAATCGATGATACTGCAGGCAACAAGCTTGCTCTCATTAATCCTGTGCTTACTCCAATAGGAGACGAGACAGCCGAAGGACCTGAGGGTTGCCTTTCACTTCCCGGATACAGCGGAATTGTTGAAAGACCCACAAAGGTTCACGTTGATGCATTAAATGAAAACGGTGAAGAGGTTCACTTTGATGCAGAGGGCATGTTCGCTGTAATTTGCTGTCATGAAATCGATCACTTAAGCGGAATTCTATACAAAGACAAAGCGAAAGAATACTATCCGAATTCCTCAGAGGAGGACTGATGGAAAAAAAAGATCTTAAAGTTGCATTTATGGGAACACCGGATTTTGCTCTTCCGGTGCTGGAGGCACTGGTTGAGAATTATTCCGTTGTCTGCGTAATCACAAAGGTCGACAAACCGAAGGGAAGAGGCTACGAACTCGTTGCACCTCCGGTAAAAAATTATGCTGTTTCAAAAAACATTCCCGTTCTTCAGCCCACCACTGTAAAAACAGATGAATTTGTCGAAGAACTTAAATCATACGGTGCCGAGCTTTTCGTAACCTGTGCCTACGGTAAAATTTTACCGCAGCAGGTACTTGATATTCCGAAATACGGCACAATAAATGTCCACGCAAGCCTTCTCCCCAAATACAGAGGCTCAGCGCCCCTTTGGCACATGGTTATAAACGGTGAGAAGGAAATCGGCGTTACCACCATGTTCACCGATATAGGAATGGACACAGGCGACATCCTTGAGGTTTCAAAGATTCCTTTCGGAGAGGATGAAACCATGGAAAATGCTCACGACAAGCTTTCTGCGCTGGGTGGCGAAATCATCACAAGAACCATCGACAAGATGCTTGCCGGTACACTTACAAGAACAAAACAAAACGATGCCGAAGCAACATATGCTCCGCCCATAAAAAAAGAAGACGGTAAAATTGACTGGAGCAAGCCGGCCGATGCAATACATAATTTGGTCAGAGGCATGAATCCGTTCCCTGCGGCTTTTACTTTAAAACAGGGAGAAGTCCTTAAAATATTCAAAACAAAATGCGTAAATGAAAGCACGGCTAAAGCTCCGGGCACTGTTTTGGGAGTATCTTCAAACGGAGGACTTCTGGTTGCATGCGGAGACGAAACGGTAGTTGAGGTTCTTGAACTTCAGGCTGCCGGTAAAAAAAGAATGGATACAAAGGCATACTTAAACGGCCATCCGATAGCGGAAGGAGTCGTTTTTGAATCGTGAAAAAGAACCTTCTTGATTTCTCAGCACACGAATTGAATCTTTTTATGAAAGAGCACGGCGTAGCTGCCTTCAGAGGCACACAAATCCGCAAGTGGCTCTATCAGGGCGTTGATTCCTTTGATGAAATGACTGACATTTCAAAGGACCTTCGTGCATGGCTTTCAGAATATTTCACGACAGGGGCTTTGAAGATAAAGAGACTCCTGAAATCATCAGACGGAACATGCAAGTTCCTTTTTGACCTGGGTGACGGAAATTACATCGAGTCAGTACTCATGAAATACAGCTACGGATATTCAGCCTGCATTTCTTCTCAGATCGGCTGTAAAATGGGCTGCAAATTCTGTGCGTCAACAGGTGCCGGCTTTGTAAGAAACCTTACAATCGGCGAAATGATCGGACAGATAATAACAATGAACAAACACCGGGGAATTCGCATCGGCCATGTTGTAATCATGGGCGTGGGCGAACCCATGGATAACTATGATAATGTAGTAGGCTTTCTTCGCGAGGCTCAGGCACCGGACGGATTGGGAATTTCTTTCCGTCATCTGGCCCTTTCAACATGCGGCGTAGTGCCCGGAATCAGGAAACTCAGTGAAGAAAAAATGCCTATCACACTGGCAATTTCACTCCACTCACCCTTTGACGATGAGAGATCTGAGCTTATGCCCGTAAACAATGCATATCCGATTGAAAAAGTTATGGACGCATGCCGCGAATATCAGGCGGACGGAGGTAGACGGATAACCTTCGAATATGCTATGATTAAGGGAATAAATGATGATAAGGAGCATGCCAGAGCATTGGCAAATCTTGTGAAAGATTTACAGTGTCATGTTAACCTTATTCCAATGAATGACGTTCCGGGAACTCCGTTTAAAAAGAGTGACTCCGTAACGGTTGAAGTGTTTACTAGAACCCTGGAAAGAATGGGCGTTGAAGTAACCACGAGAAGAGAACTTGGAAAGGATATCAGTGCTGCTTGCGGTCAGCTCAGAAGGTCCGCAACAGAAGAAAGCGGAAATGCCAATTGAATTTGTCGGTAAAACTGATGTCGGTAGATTGAGAAATCTCAACGAAGACAATTACAGTGCTTTTGCGTCCCAGGACGGCAAAGCTTATGTTTTTGTTGTCGCAGACGGCATGGGCGGTGCCAATGCCGGTGAAGTGGCAAGCAAAATTTTAACCGACCATTTTACAAAGAAGATGAAAAAAATCAACTTCGGTAAAATGACAATTGATTCCGTAAAGAAAACTCTTACAGAAGTAATCCGGGGCGCAAACGAAAAAATATACAAGAAAGCCACAAGCAAGAAGGCCCTTTCCGGAATGGGAACCACGGTTGTTGCAGGTGTGCTTTTCGGCGAGAAACTTATTGCTGCCAATGTAGGCGACAGCAGAGCATATATAAGTCACAAGAGCAGACTTGAAATTGTTACGGAAGATCATACTTTCGTTCATGATCTTTTCCGCAGCGGAGCAATATCCGCAACGGAAGAAAAGAACCATCCGAGCAAACACATACTTACAAGAGCCGTAGGTGTTCACAGCGATGTGGAAGTTGACACATATATCTGCGATTTTCCGAAGGATGCCGTTTTACTGCTTTGTTCAGACGGTCTCACAAATATGATTGAAGAGGCTCCGATGCAGAGACTTATAAGACGACACAAAAATATGGAGAAGCTTTCAGACAGACTTGTTGCAGTTGCAAATGAAAAGGGCGGACAGGACAATATCACCGTTATCGTTGCAAGAAGACAGGAAGAGGTAACACGTGAGTAATCTTTCTGATAAGAAAATTCTCGATAATAAGTATGAAATTCTCGGACTTATCGGCTCGGGCGGAATGGCCTATGTATATAAAGCAAGGAACATAAACACAAACGAGGCCGTGGCCATCAAAGTTCTCAAAAGAGAATACTGCGATAACGAAGAATATATCCGCAAATTCAACAATGAGGCAAGGGCAGTAAAGCCTTTAAAGCATCCCAATATTGTTCAGATCTATGAAGTGGGCAATGTGGGCAATGTTCACTATATTGCAAGAGAATACGTAAATGGTATCACTCTTGAAGATTACATCAAAAATCATCCGACAGTTTCATGGGAAAAATGTTTTGAAATTACAAAGCAGCTTTTACAGGCTGTTGAATGTGCTCACGGACAGCATGTAATACACAGGGACATCAAGCCGATGAACATTATGATTTGCGAGGACGGAACTGTTAAGCTTTCAGACTTCGGAATTGCAAAGGCCGTAACAAATGCAACAATTGAAGCAACAAAGAACAGTGTCGGTTCAATTCATTATGTATCACCTGAACATGCAAGAGGCGGATTTGTTGACGAGAGATCAGACATTTATTCCATCGGTGTAACAATGTATGAAATGATTGTCGGCGCCGTTCCTTTTGACGGTGACACACAGGTTGCAATCGCTCTCAAACACCTTTCCGGAAAATTTATTCAGCCTCACGATGTGGATCCTGAGATTCCGATGGGGGTAAATGATATTATCGTTCAGGCCCTTATGAAAGACCCGGGACTCAGATTCCAGTCGGCTACAGATATGCTCGGAAGAATTGCAATGGTCGAAAAAGATCCGTCAGCACCGTTCCTGCAGCATGATGACGAGAACCAAAACGGAATAGATGACGAAACGGAAAAAGTAATCAGCGATGAACCGATTATCACAAAGGAAAGCGTTGATTCTGAAATAGAAAAGGCTCTTACAGAGCTTGCAGAAAGTGAAGAAAACAATTCCCTGGGCGAGACAAAGACAAGGGTTGAGACAAAGCCCATGCCGCCGGTAAAAACAACAACAGAGGAAGAAAAACCGTCTGAAGAGAAGGACGATGATTCAGACGATGTTGACGTGGTTGTCAAGCACGAAGAGGAAGAGACCGAGGAAGAGAAACAAAAGAGAATAAAGAAAGAAAAGTTCAGAAAAGTCAGAGAAATTGTTTTCAGAGTTCTCACATATATTCTTGCAGTCGCCGTTACTTTGGGAGCCGCTTACTTCCTTGTTTCCACAATCAGATATGCGGCAGACAGGATATTCACTCTTTCAAAGGCAACATATACCATTGAAGATTACACAGGCTATGAGGCAATACCCGTAATCGAAATGCTTGAAAAGGAAAATATCAATGTTAAGCAGGAGCTTGTTGTTGACGAGCTCTACCTGGGAGCAGGCTTTATCGTAGAACAGGATATCGCAGCAGGAAAGACTGTAAGAAAAGGAGACACAATAAACCTTAAGGTTTCTGCAAAGGAAGGATCCTTCATAGTAAGTGACTGTGTGGGAAAGACAGAGCAGGAAGCTGCAGACGAGCTTAAGAAACTCAATCTTAAATATGAGGTTGTAAAAGTTAAGAACAACAAGACAGAAGCCGGTAAGGTATTTAAGATGACGCCTGAGGCGGGAAGTGTTGTGACAGATGAGGATGAAATCAGGCTTTACGTTTCCGATGGCAAGCTTTATGAAGAAGTAACGGTGCCGGACCTCAAGGGAAAAACTCTCACAGAGGCAAAAAAGGAGCTTGAATCACTGGGTCTTTCAGTGGGCGTTTCCTATCCGGAGCCGGGACAGGATATAACATACATTCTGAATCCGACTGCATCACCGTCACCTGTGCCGCCACCGACACCTAAACCTACGGCAACACCGGAAGCCACGGACGAACCGGAAGAAGAACCGACGCAGGAGCCTCTTCCGACTGCGGAACCTGAACCGACCGCTGCTCCCATGAGCAAGAATACTATGACTCTTGCAAAGGGAAGTACATATGCTTCAAAGACGGTTCAATACCAGTATCCGCCGGCAGGAACGGTGCTTTACAAAAACGAAACCGTTGATATCTATTTCTATGATATAACGATTGCATCAGATAATCTTTTAAGACAATACAACAAAGTCTCATTTAAAAATCCTACCGGAGACGAAAGCGGAAGCGTGACATTCTCTGTTTCTGCGGTAACAAACGACACAGGAAGAAAGATTTCTCTCTACAACAAGACAATTTACAAGTCTGTTTTCCCGGTAACAATAGGAATTCCGAAATCATACAACGGAGGCACGGACGTGTCAGTATATGCTGACAGCAAACTTCTGTATAAATACTTATGCAAATAACTCAGGGAATAATAATTAAAGGATTGGGCGGTCTTTACACAGTTGCGTGTGACGGCCGTCTGTTTTCATGTCCTGCCAGAGGTATTTTCCGCAAGGAAGGCATAAAACCCATGATCGGCGACAAGGTAACTTTGGACGAGATTGACGAAGCCGACAGGACAGCTGTTATCTCTGAAATTTTACCGAGAAAAAATCAGCTTTTAAGACCTGCCGTTGCAAATGTGGACCATATAGTTGTTGTTATTGCAACCTGTTCGCCTGCACCGGATATGCTCCTTGTGGACAAGCTTATTTTAAGTGCGCAGCAAAAGCATGTTCCCGTAACACTGGCAGTCAACAAAACCGACCAGGATCCCGAGGCTGCCGCAAAGCTTTGCGAAGAATACAGATATGCCGTGTCGGGAGTTGTGGAAACATGTACTACCGAAGGCACGGGGATCGACGAGCTTAAAAAAATAATGCACGGTAAAATTTCCGTTATGGTGGGACAGAGCGGAGCAGGCAAGTCATCACTTATAAATTTGCTTATAGGCGAGTCTGTCATGGAGACAGGCGGACTCAGCAGAAAAACAGACAGAGGACGTCATACAACAAGGCACAACGAGATGTTTATGAGCGATGACGGATTTGTAATTGACTCGCCCGGCTTCAGCCTTTTTGAACTTGAAGAAATGGAGCCTCTTCAATTGCAAAACCTGTACCCTGAGATATATAATAACCGGGGTGATTGCTTCTTCCAGGACTGCAGTCACACAGGGGAGCCGAAGTGCTTCGTAAAGGATCTTCTGGAGAATAAAAAGTTCTCACAGGGAAGATATGAAAGATATAAAATCCTGTATAAAGAATTACTTGAAAAAGAGAAAAATAAATATAAATGAGGTGTAAAACTATGAAAGAAATTTTAGTAGCCCCTTCAATTTTATCAGCAGATTTTTCCAGGCTCGGCGATGAGATTAAAAGAATCGATGAAGCCGGTGCGGACTGGGTACATATCGATGTAATGGACGGACATTTTGTTCCGAACTTAACCTTCGGTGCACCTGTCGTTAAAAAGGTTCGCGGTGTTACCAAAATGCCGTTTGACGTACACCTTATGATTGAAAACCCTGACAGATACATTGATGACTTCGTTGCCGCAGGAGCTGATATCATTACAGTTCATGCAGAAGCATGCGTTCATCTTCACAGAGTTTGTCAGTATATCAAAAGCAGAGGCTGCAAAGTCGGTGTTGCTCTTAATCCCGCAACTCCCATTTGCAATATAGTTCCGATGCTTCCTGAGCTTGACATGGTTCTTCTCATGTCAGTTAACCCGGGATTCGGCGGACAAAAATATATTTCACTTGTAACAGACAAAATCGCGGAACTCCGTAAAATCTATGATGGTGACATTGAAGTTGACGGCGGCATTGATGGGAACACGGTTTCGGCAGTTGTGGAAGCAGGTGCAAATATTCTCGTAGCCGGCTCTGCGGTTTACGGCGCAGAAGACATGCCCGGCATTATCAAGATTTTAAAGAACGGCGGTAAATAAGATGTTTTCAGAAGAAATGGTAAAAAGCGTAGGCGGCGGAAGTGAAATCCGTGCCATGTTCGAACAGGGCGCAAAACTTGCTGCTCAGTTCGGTGCGGAAAATGTTTATGATTTCACATTGGGCAATCCTGACCCGGAGGCTGATCCGGAAGTAACGGCAGCAATAAAAAAATATGCTGATGAACCCGGAATTCACAAGTACATGCCTAACGCAGGATATAAAGACGTAAGAGAAAAAATCGCTGCATACATGAAAGAACAAAACGGTGTTGATTATACTTTTGAAAATGTTCTCATGATTGCAGGTGCTGCGGCAGGACTTAACGTGGTATTAAAATCACTTTTAAATCCGGGCGAAAATGTTATTGTTATTGCTCCTTACTTTGTTGAGTATCTTTCATACATCAGGAATCATCGCGGTGTACCGAATATCGTAAAGGCAAAGGCAGACTCCTTTGACATTGATGTGGATGCAGTTGTAAACGCAATAAACAGCGAAACAAAAGCAATCCTTTTGAATTCACCAAATAACCCCACAGGTGTTGTTTATTCAGAGGAAGCTCTTCGTGCACTTGCGGAGGCAGTTGCAAAGAAGGAAGAGGAATACGGACATGAGATTTATGTTCTTTCAGATGAACCGTATATCAAACTCACATACAGCGGAGTAAAGGTTCCGTCGATTCCTTCAATTTTCAGGAATTCAATCGTTGTAAACTCATTCAGCAAATCACTTGCACTTCCGGGAGAACGTATCGGATATATTATTGTTAATCCCGCAATCAAGGACGCAGACATTCTCATGCAGGGAATGATTATTTGTGCAAGAACCCTGGGATATGTAAATGCACCTTCTCTTTTCCAGAAGGTTATCGCAGACAACCTTGATCTAACAACAGGTCTTGAGTCTTATGCGGAAAGAGGAGAACTTTTATACAACATCATCACGGAAGCAGGCTTTGAGTGCCTGAAGCCACAGGGTGCATTCTATTTGTTCCCTAAGGCACCGATTGAAGATGACAGAGCTTTTTGTAAGGCAGCTCTTAAATATAACCTTATTCTCGTAAGCGGTTCAGGCTTCGGCTGCCCGGGATATTTCAGACTTGCATATTGCGTAAGTAAGGAAACAATTTTAAGAAGCAAAAATGCATGGATGGAACTCGGAAAGGAATTTGGACTAATATGATACCTAAACCGGAAAAAAGAATTTATGATTTCGAAAGATACGGACTCGGAATGTTTATCCATTACGGCCTCTACTCAATTATCGGAGAGGGTGAATGGGCACAGGACTTCCAGAAGATTCCCGTAGATGAATACGCAAAGCTTGCAGACCAGTTTACTGCTGAGAATTTCAGCGGAGAAAACTTTGCAAAAACTGCTCACGACTTCGGAGCAAAATACATCACGCTTACAACACGTCATCATGACGGATTCTCTCTTTACGATACAAGAGGACTTAATACTTTCGATGCTCCTCACACACCGGCAAAGAGAGACCTTATTGAGGATTTCGTTGAAGGATGCCAAAAATATGACATCATTCCTTTTTTCTATCATACAACCCTTGACTGGCGAGTTCCTGAATTCCAAAATGACTTTCCGGCATACCAGCAGTACTTAAGAGAAAGCATTAAGATTCTTTGTACTAATTACGGTAAGGTGGGCGGTTTCTGGTTTGACGGAAACTGGTCAAAGGATGCTGACTGGGAAGAAGATGCTTTATACGGACTTATCAGACAGTATCAGCCCGATGCAATGATTATCAACAACACAGGTCTTACAAAGCAGGGTGAAACAGGTCACTATGAAATTGATGCTGTTACATTCGAGCGTGGTAAGCCTTTCCCGATTAATAAAGACGGAGCCAGAAAGTATTTAGGCAGCGAGGTTTGTCAGATTTTCAACGCACATTGGGGAAGAGCAAAGAACGACTTTGGTTACAGAGCCGTAAGAGACCTTATCGTTGAACTTGCGGAGTGCAGAAAGTACGGAGCAAACTTCCTTCTTAATGTAGGTCCTGAGGCAGACGGAAGCATCAGACCCATTGAGCGCGGAATGCTCCATGAAATCGGAAAGTGGACAAAGATTTTTGATGAGGCACTTCATAAGGTTCGCCCCGCAGAAGGTGTTGAATGCGACAATGATTCATTCCTCCTCAAAGCAGATGAGCCAAACACATATTACTTATTTGTTCCCAGACTCGGTATCGTAGGATCACCGAACGTTGTTAAGAATCCGGAAAACCTTAAGAAGGTTAACCTTCACGGCTTTGACAAAACAATCAAAGAGGTTAAGTGGATTGATAACGGAGAGAATCTTAATGTTATCAATGAGAACGGAGAAAAATTCGTTGAGTGTACTCAATATGCATACGGTACAAACCTCGTAGTAAGAGTAGCAAAAATTATTGCTGAATAAGAGCGGAGATTAAAATGTCAGACTTACCACTTTATAAAAATCCGGAAGCCCCGATAAAAGAAAGAGTAGCGGATCTTGTGTCACGCATGACTCCCGAAGAAAAAGTAAATCAGATGGTTTTGGGCGGTGACCCCTGGGAGCTTGCCAAGCAGATTAACGAAGGAAATCTTCCTGAGTTCGGACCTTCATCTGTTTATGTTCAGAGTGCTCCGATTGCGGAGCTTAATACAATTCAAAAGCATATCATGGAGAATACCAGACTCGGTATTCCCATGCTTGTTGCGGGAGAATCAATCCACGGACTTATGTGCCCGGGTGCAACAATGTTCCCTCAGGGTATCGGTCTCGGTGCAATGTTCAACAAAGATCTGGTCAGGTCAATGGCTGATACAATCGGACGCGAGGCAGAGTCTGTAGGTATCAGACAGACATATGCTCCCAATCTTGATATCTCAAGAGACCCCCGTTGGGGAAGAACAGAAGAAAACTACGGAGAGGATCCGTATCTCACATCAACATATGCCGTTGAATACGTTACAAAGGTTCAGGAACACGGTGTTGCATGTTCTCCTAAGCACTATTTAGGATACGGCAGCCCGGAGGGCGGACTTAATATTGCTCCTGCGCATATGGGCGAAAGAGAAATGCGTGAGACAACACTTCAGCCCTTTAAGGCTGCAGTATCAAAGGGACACGCACTTTCACTCATGCCTTCATACGGCGAAATCGACGGATGCCCTGTTCATGGTTCAAGACATCTTCTTACTGATATATTGAGAGGAGAATGCGGATTCGAGGGATTCACAATTTCAGACTACAGTGCGGTTACAATGCTCTATTCACTTCACAGAGTTGCACACAATCCTCTCGAAGCCGGTAAAATGGCACTTCATGCCGGACTTGATTTTGAGGCTCCTTCACCGGACGGATTCGGACCTGATTTCCTTGCAGCCCTTAAGAAGGGTGAAGTATCCATGGAAGAGGTGGACCTTGCCGTATCAAGAATTCTCTATGTAAAATTCAAACTCGGACTCTTTGAAAATCCGTATATCAAGGACAACGGAACGGCTTTTCTTCATACAGAGGAGGACGTTAAGAAAGCTCTTGCGGCAGCAGAGGAATCAATTGTACTTTTAAAGAACGACGGCATTTTACCCCTTGACGGAAATAAAATAAAAAAGATTGCGGTTGTCGGACCAAACAGTGACGTGGTTCAGCTCGGCGACTACACACCGCCTCACGCAACTGAAAACGCAATCACTTTCAGAAGAGCACTTACGGAGAGATTCGGAGAGGACAAGGTTGCCTACGCAAGAGGTACAGGCATTGTGGCAGCAGAAGAGGGAGAAATCGAGGCTGCGGCAGCAATTGCAAAGGATGCCGATGTGTGCTTTGTTGTATTAGGTGACAACTCAAACTTCTTCGGCGGTATAGGCTGGGGTGATGACGGCGTCGGAAAAGCGGTTACATGCGGCGAAGGCTTTGATCTTACTGAACTTGTTCTCCCGGAAAGTCAGAGAAAGCTTCTTAAAGCAGTTGCGCAAACCGGCACCCCTGTTGTTTTAATACTTGAAACCGGACGTCCGTACTGCATCGCTGAAGAAAGTGATATTTCAAATGCGGTTTTAGAGGCTTGGTATCCGGGTGAGCAGGGCGGCGTCGCACTTTGCAATATCGTATTCGGAGATGTTTCTCCTTCGGGAAGACTTCCGATTACATTCCCGAGATCAACCGGACAAATTCCGTGTTTCTATAACCATAAAACAAGTGCCCGCGGATATTATCACAGACCGGGCTCACCGGAAGCACCGGGCAGAGACTATGTATTTGACACACCTGCTCCGCTTTACGGCTTCGGACACGGACTTTCATATACAGACTTTGAGTATAGTGACCTGAAGGTTGACACAAATGCTGACGAAGGTACAGCAAAAGTAACAGTTACGGTTACAAATACCGGTAAAATGAAATCAAAACATTCTGTTCTCCTTTTCCTGACTGATGTTGTATGCAGAATCACATCACCTGTAAGAAGACTCAGAGGTTTTGAAAAAATCGAACTTGATGCCGGAGAAAGCAGAGAGCTTACATTCAGCCTCGGCTTTGAAGACTTCTGCTTCATAAATGAAAAAATGGAGGACGAAATCGAGCACGGCGACTATGTTGCTCAGATTGGAGACAAAACGGCCTGGTTCCGGCTTTGACGAGAAGAACCAAAATTTGTATAATGACTAATAAAGTATTGTTCAGGGGAAAATAACAGTGGAAGACAACAAACCGAGGAG
Source organism: uncultured Clostridia bacterium (assembly GCA_945965275.1). GTDB lineage: Bacteria > Bacillota > Clostridia > UBA1212 > SIG427 > CAMFNB01. The sequence goes on from CAMFNB010000008.1 coordinate 22,065, forward strand.
AAATGTTCCGACATTTTCAAGACGCTCCGGTGATGAAAATGACGAAATCAAGAGAGAAATAAAAGCAGCAGGCAGAGAAAGAACAAGAAGAGTGTCGTCACTCTACGGCACAGGCTATGAAGAAAATCCAAAGCCGGTTCAAAAGAAGGAAACAGGAAGAACCGAAGAGGATGTTGCTTTAGAGCCCGTCGAGGATGATGACGGCAATTTCACTTTAGCTGCACTTGTTGCAAAAAGACTCGAATCAAAAGGTCAAAAGAAGGCTGCCGAAAAGAAGAGAGCGGGAATAATCGAAGAGATAGCTCACAGAAAAGAAGCAAGAGAAGCAACAACTGCTTATGAAAAGCCGAAAAAAACACTGACCAATCCTTTTGCTCAGGAAAGAGAACCCGAGAAAAAAGCACTCCCCAGCTTTAAAAGGGCAGCATCAAACGAAGAACAGCCTGTCAGGACAAGAACCGTCAGCACCGCTTCGACAATAAGCTATGAGGATTTCGGTGAGGACGATGTTCCCGTATTCCGCAGTCGTACAAGAAAGATGGGCGAAGCATCAACAGAAGAGAATATATATCAGGAAAGCAAGCCTGTTGCGAAAGAACCGAAATCACGCAAACAGAAGAACAGTCAGAAAAAATCAAAGCTTACGTATCTCGGAAGATTCGGCGCTTGTGTCGGCGGACTTTTGGGAGTTGTTTTGATATTCCTCATCGGCGTTCTTATCATTGTTAACCGCGGACCTTCAATCGCATTCCGTGATCAGTTCGTTATGACAGTTTCCGAATCAAGTGCCGGAAGCTTCCTTTCGACAATGTTCCTTCCGTCGGAAACAATCGATAAAATCCGTGAAGAAAATGCCATTAAAACAAACAATGTTGTTTCAAGCGGCGAGGATGTTGTAATATCAACACCGGCACCCGACCAAAAGCCTCTTGAACTCATCGATATTTCAGGAAAAACTTTTACAGGTAAACTTCTCATAGTTGCAGATCCCGGAAGAGTATTCATAGGAACTCCTCCGAACGGATACGGCAGCAACAAGGAAGGAATGAAGACCATTGATATGGCTTCATACTACAATGCAATCGCAGCTATCAACGGCGGTGGCTTCTATGACACGGGTAAGGGTAACGGCGGTGTTCCCACAGGTCGTCAGAACAGTGACGGTATCGTTATACATGACGGTAAAATGCTTTGGGGTAACAAGGGTACAACATATGAGATTATCGGTATCGACAGCGATAAAAAACTTGTTCTCGGTAAAATGACAGGCCAGCAGGCTATGGACCGCGGCATTCAGGAAGCCCTCAATTTCGGACCTTACTTAATTGTTGACGGTGAGCCTCAGGCTATCGGCTCAGCCATGACAGAGGGCGGACTCAACCCGAGATCGGCAATCGGTCAGAGAAAAGACGGAGCCATGCTTCTCCTTGTAATCAACGGAAGACAGCCTAACTCGCTTGGTGCATCATATGATGACCTTATTGCGGTTATGCTTAAATACGGGGCAGTTAATGCCGCAAACTTAGACGGCGGTTCTTCATCCTATATGGTTTGGGAGAACGAAATTATTACAACATGTGCTTCACTTTACGGACCCCGTAAAATGGCTACATCAATTCTTGTAAGAAGGTAAGGAGGGAAAAGAAATGCTTAATAAGTTTAAAAATGCAGCTCCTTTCTGGAAAGGTTTCTTCATAGTCCTTGCTCTTCTCCTGATTGTGTCAGTTGTTGTATGGGTTATTCTCTGGAACTATCTTATTGCTTACCAGGAAACAAGACCGACCAATGTAATGGAGCTGCTTGTTGAAGAGCTTAACAAAGACGAATACTCAAACTTCGTGAAATATTCCGGAGCAGGCGAGCTTGATGAGGGAAGTCAGGGTGATTTCCTCGGCAAAGTAAAAGAGCTTGTGGGAGACAGCGAAATCTCATATATGAAGGCTTTCTCTGCAGACAAGGATACCAATCCCGCATTCTCACTTAATTACGGAGATAAAAAGCTTGCAAAGGTTGTGCTTGAACCAAGCAGTGATACCATAAGCTTTGATATGCATCCTTTTAAGATTAAAGAAATCACGGAAATTCCGATTATGAATGAATCCGTTAAAATCACGGCACCTTCAGGATACGCAGTTTACGTAAACGATAAGTGCGTAAGCGATACGGATAAATATATTGTTGAAAAAGACATTGTACCGACTGAAATCAAGAATGTTCCGGACGAATATCTTGAGAAGCCGACAGCTGTTGTTTATGAGGTTAAGGATCTTTATTCAGTAAACAGCGTAACTGCAAAGACCTCTGACGGAGAGGACGCAATCGTGGCTGACGCAGACTCAGAGGGCAAGTCAAAGAAGGTTGTATTCGGCCATACAAATGCAGAGGATGAGTACAAGAGTGTTGCAATGAAGCTCGCAAAGCTGTATTCACAGTTTGTAACAGGTTGGGTAGGACAGGGAACAATTCTTTCAAATGTACTTCCGAACATTCAGCTCCGTGAAGACCTTGCCGGAATTCAGACAGGCTTCTATACTGACCATAAAAAGGATTATTTCATAAACGAAAAGGCTGAAAACGTTCAGATATTTGCAGGAAACTGCTTCTCATGTGACATTTCATATACTCAGGTAATTGAGGACATTAAGACAAACCACAGCTTCAAACAGGAACTGCCGGCATCATATACATTCACATTCGTACAGAAGGACGGAAAGTGGTATATTGCTGATTTAGTTATTCGCTGATCTGCGTTTAGCAAAGAAAGTCTGAAGAAGTTCAACTGATTCCCGGGCGCAAATGTCCGGGATTATTTTTACGTTTTTCGGTAAAATATCCGCACATCTTGCGGTATGAACATCCGCATCCGGTCTTGAAGCCCCGTATACAATGGTGCCGATTCTTGACTCGGCAATGGTGCCTGAACACATTGCGCAGGGTTCGAGAGTTACAAACAGAGTACATTCATTAAGGCGCCAGTCCCCGATTATTTTACAGGCTTCCGTGATTGCCTTAACTTCTGCATGGCCGATTACCTGACGCTCTGCCTGTCTTGTGTTATAGGTGGTTGCAAGAAGCTCCTCGCCTCTGTATATTGCACAGCCGATAGGCACATCCACACCTTCTTCAAGACATTTTTTTGCAGCCTCCAAAGCGGGCTGCATGAGCTTTTCGTAATCCACTTCGGGACCTCCTTAAAATTGCGCTTTGCACAGCTATTATGCTATAATAATCTGATTAAAGCAAGGGAAAAATATTATGAGACTTGACAAGTTTTTAAAGGTATCACGTGTTATCAAACGCAGGACTGTCGCAAATGAGGCCTGTGATAACGGTCGTGTGTCAATAAACGGCAAACCGGCAAAAGCGGGTACTCAGGTTAAAGTCGGTGACATCGTGACCGTATCCTTTGCAGGCGGAAATACGGAATTTGAAATTCTTGCAACCGATGACAATGTCCGTAAGGAAGGTGCAAAAGACATGTACCGCATTATCACATCTCTTCTTGTGGGTGTGTTTGTGACGCTGACTTCCCTTGGGCTTTCTTCCTGTGCACCGAGTGAGCATACACCGGCACATCAGGATATTGTCGGTACGATTGCAGGTAAAAAAATATATAACGAAGCATACGGATATATCTTTTTGAATGTGGCAAAGGAAGAAGCCGGATTCGAGCTTTCCGAAGAATGGATAAAAGAGCATAAGACGGAGCTGTTTGAAAAAGCAAACAGCAAGTGCAAAGAGATGGCAACACTCTGTTATGATGCCGAATCAAACGGTAAGGGATATTCAACCTCAGAGGAAGAAAGAATATATAACGAAGCGGATTTAAAAATAAAAAGTTTAAGAAATAAAGAAGAATATAAAAAAGTGGAATCCGATGACGAGATGTGCGCCTTGAAAACAGGCATGAATGTCAACGAATACAAGCGCTTCGCACTTTTCAGAGGTCTTGCTGAAGAAAGAGCAGTATATGTTTCCGGGCAGGAACCGAGCGAGAGTGAGCTTGCGTCTTTTTACAGAAGCAACAAAGACAGCCTCGATTATCGTTCCATAACATATATATACAAAAAACTCACGGATGAAGACGAAAACAGCAATGAGGAAGCCGCAAAGGAGATTCTTGAAATTGCGCGTAAAAATGAAATCAGTTTTGAGATCTGTGCAAAAGGCTGGTCAGATGCGGAAGACGTAAAGAAAGACGGCGGTGTTGCTGTTTTTGACAGAAGCACAACGAATTTTCCGGCAAAGGTTGTAAAATGGGCATTTGAATCAGAAGAGGAAACCGAAGCAGAAAAAGCGGAATTAATCGAAACAGAGGACGGCTACTATATTGTAATCAGAAACGAAACACCGGAAAATTACAACAATGTCACAATGAGTGACATGGTGACAAAGGCATACAATAAAAGAACTATCGCAGGCTATGTTCAGACTGTTTATGAAGCAAATCAGCTTAAAACTGAGGGATTTGAAACAGGGGCCGTAACAAAGGCTGTTGATGATTATCTTGAAAGCTATTTTGATCAGGACTATGATTTTCTTCCGATTCCGGATGTTACACCGGAGCCGACAATCCCTCCGTACACAAAGCTTTCTTTTGAAGATGCCGAAGAAACATATTTCGAAAAAATCGGAGAAACCGAGGTTAAGGGATATTCTCTTGCATGTATATTCCGTGAAAAGCTTGATAAGCTTGCCAAGGATGAGGATGATTACGAGAAGGGAATTTCTCTGGAGGACTTTATTGCGATAAGAGACAGAGTGCTTGCGGAACACAAAGACGAACTTGTTTTGTCTTCACTTGAAGAAGTGAAAAAACTGTATATCGCATATAATGAATATCTCAAAATCAGTAACAGCAACATTTCTAAGACAGTCTGTAAAGACATTGAAGACAGACAAAAATATCTCAGTCTCACATATTTTGAAACACTTGAGCCCGAATATGATTCCGTAAAAACACCCGATGATGCAATGCGCTTTATGTGCGGAGCAAATGCTGAAGGCGTGGTTCAGTATGATATACTCAGAACATACGCAACACAGTTTATCATAAACTGGCTGTACAAAATGGAAATTGACAATAATGATGTTGAAGCATATTACAAGTCGAACAAAAACAGATTCAGACGAGTTGATCTTGCCATTGCAATTGTATCGGATTTGGAAACTGCCGAAAGCGTAAAGGCACAGATTGAAGCAAATCCTAAATATGCAAAGAACTTTGCAAATGCATTAAGAGAAGAAGATAATATTGAAAGACACAACGGTGTTGTTCGTGTAACAGCAGCAACTGAAAATGTTCCGGGACCGATAAAAGAATGGGCATACAAACAGACAGCTGACACTCTTATCACGGAAAAGGGCAAAGCAGAAATCATCGGTGCAAACGGCGGATATTATGTAATAGCCTGTGTGGATATTCAGGAGTACAGGGACGAACTTAACAACACGGTTTATACTGAGGTTGCAAGTGCATACAAAAAAGAAAAATTAGATGAGCATTTTACCGAATTGGAGAAGCAGGAGGAATATAATATCACTGATTTTGATGCTCAGAAGGTTCAGGATATTATAAGCAGGAGTTTATTATGAAAATCGGATTTTACGGTGCAGGAAATATGGGAAGTGCTGTTTGCGCAGCAGTAATTGATTCAGGAGCTGAGAAGGCTGAGAACATAAGGGTGTTTGACGTGAATGCCAAAGCTGCCGAGAGACTCAAAGAGAAGTACGGTATTACGGTATCTGATGATGCAAAAAAAGTGGCTGAAGTCTCAGACATTATCTTTGTTGCGGTAAAGCCCAACATTGTTGCAGGGCTTATGACAGAACTCAAAGATTTAATTAAGGATAAAATCATCGTATCAATTGCGGCAGGCGTTACATGTGATGCTTTCAAAGGAATTCTCGGAGAGGATGCAAAGATTGTAAGAACAATTCCGAATATGCCTGCACAGGTCAGAGAAGGCATTACGGGAATTTACTTCTGCAACATTTCAGCCGATGACGAAATAAGAGAATATGTTGTTAAACTTTTTGAGGCATTCGGCAAAGCAATCGTAGTCGGCAAGGAATGTATGATTGAGGACATGATTGCAGTCACATCATCAAGCCCCGCATACGTTTGTCTTATGGTTGAGGCAATGGCTGATGTTGCGGTAAAATACGGATTCAAACGTGACGATGCATATATGATGGCAGAGCAGGCAATTCTGGGAACAACAAAGCTTATGCTTGAAGAAAAAATCAACCCGAGTGTTCTTAAGGATAAAATCTGTTCACCGGGAGGAACAACAATCGAGGCTGTTGAGGCACTTGAAACAGAAGGCTTCAGAAGGGCTCTTATGGTTGCAATGGAAGCCTGCACAAACAAGGCTCACAACATGAACAAATAAACAGGAGATACAGATGAAAAAGGTTACAATCTACACAGACGGATCTTGTTCAGGAAACCCGGGACCGGGCGGATATGCCGCAATACTTATTGCGGGAACAGCCGAGAAGGAAATCAGCGGCGGTGAGAGGGATACAACAAATAACAGAATGGAACTTCGCGGGCCGATTGAGGCACTTAAGGCTTTGAAGGAACCCTGTGAGGTGGATATGTACTGCGACAGTGCATATGTTGTTAACTGCTTTGACAAGGGCTGGATTTACGGATGGCAAAAAGCGGGCTGGACAAAGAAAAACGGTGAGCTTAAAAATGTTGACCTTTTAAAAGAGTTATACAGATTATGCGGGATTCATAAAGTCACATGGAAAAAAGTCAAAGGCCATGCGGATAATGAATATAACAACCGTTGTGACAGACTGGCGGTTTCAGAAACAGAAAAATACAAAAACGGAAAAAGCTGAGGTGTCAAAAATGGAAGAGAAAAAAGAATTTTCAAGAGATGTTGAGTACGAGGGACCGTTATTCGAAAAGGTTGAGAGTACTGAAAAAATCTATGAAGGAAAAATCATCGATGTAGAGAAGCTTGAAGTTTCTTTGCCGAGCGGTAAAAAATCAACAAGAGAAATCGTAAGACACAACGGCGGTGCAGCCATTGTTGCAATTGATGACAATGATGAGGTTTTCATGGTGCGCCAGTACAGAATCGCAGCAGGAAAAGAGCTCATGGAAATTCCCGCCGGTAAAATCGAAAAAGGCGAAGATCCTGCAGTTTGCGCAGAACGCGAGCTCCGTGAAGAAACAGGATACAGTGCAGGTCAGATGAGACTTCTCACAACGCTCTATGCCACTCCGGGCTATTGCTCAGAGAGACTTTATGTTTATCTTGCAACAAATCTCACATCCGGACATCCTCACAGAGACGAGGGTGAATTCCTTAAGGTAAGAAAATATAAATTACAGGACCTTCTTGAAATGGTTTACGAAGGACAGATTTCTGATGCTAAAACAGTTGCAGGAATCCTTCTTGCTGAGAGGTACTACAAATAAAATGAAAAGAGCAATTTGTTTAGGACTTACAATCTTAATACTTTGCTCGTCTTTTTTACCGACCTTTGCTTATGACGGAGGTACGGTTCTTAAGCTGTACAATAATGACCCGATTGAAAATGCAGATTACAAATCCTATGCGATTATAAACTGCATATCAGATACGGTGCTTGAGGAAAAGAATGCGGACAACAAGCAGCCCATAGGCAATCTTGTTAAGATGATGACACTGCTTTTGGTTTTTGATGCCATTCATTCCGAAAAGCTTTCAATGACACAGGAACTGAAAGCACCTGAAGGAATCAAGCAGTACGGCCAGGGAAACTCCGCGTTTATGACCGCAGGAGAAAAGCAGACTGTTGAGAATCTTATTAAAGCAGTGTGCGTAAACTCCGCAAATGATGCAGCACTTACTCTGGCTTTGTCTCTTGCAAAGAGCGAAGGACAGTTTGTTAAAATGATGAATGACAAGGCAAAGGAACTTGGCATGACAAATACTCATTTTGCAGACTGTACGGGAATGGAAAGAAGCAACGCACAGTGCAGTACTGCAAGAGATATGGCAAGGCTTGCATACAAGCTTGTTACGGATTATCCCAAGGTTACTGAATATACAGCCGAAAAGCGCATGGAATTTTGGCACAGCGGCTCTAAGAAAAACAAGCTCTACACAAACAACACATTCATTCACTATTATTCAAAGGCAACAGGCCTTTGTGCCACAAAGGGAGAAACCACGGGCTTCTGTCTTGCAGGTTCCGCCACGGTGGGTGAAGAGAACTTCGTTGTGGTTGTCTTAGGGGCAGCCGATGACAACAATGCTCTTGTAGTGGGAAAAAAGCTGATTGAAATCTGTGCGAAAAAATATGACTATGTGACAATAGATGTTAAAGGCACGTATATAAGGCAGATTGCCGTAAAGAACGGCAAAGAGAAAACCGTAAAAGCGGAGACGGGAGATAACTTTGAGGCTTTCGTAAAGGTTGAAGATAAGGATAAGGTCGAGAAGACCGTTGTTCCGAACGAAGTCAATGAGGCACCGATAAAAGAAGGCGATGTTCTCGGTAAAATAGTCTATTCCGCAAACGGCATAGAGCTTGGCACCGTGGATATTGTTGCCGCAGAAGAAATGAAAAAAGCGAACATATTTGTCCGCTTTTTCAGATGGTTCTTATCATTATTCGGTCTTGAGTAATCAGTACATAAAGCTCCAAAGCTTAGTCATCAAATCACACAACTGGGCAGCCGGCCAGAAGAGATAATATGAAATGGCGCTTACCTGAAGAAGCAGTATGAATCCGATGAAGATATACATACTGTATTTTTCTATGTTATAGAGCTTTCCGTAATACTTATAGGGCAGGAAGTTTGCGATAAGGTTGTATCCGTCCAGTCCCGGAAGAGGAAGAAGATAGAAGGCTGCAAGATAAACGCAGCGAATCTGACCGAAGCGGAAAATACTGACGAGCACCTGGAAGAACCAAAGTGCGCCCGGAAGCATATTTGCAAACATTGTCATAAGAGCGGCAAAGAAAGAACAGACAAAGCCTGCGGCAATACAGCCCAGCGGACCTGAAAGCAGAAAAATCGCATTATCCCTTTTCGGCTTGTTAAAATATCTTGTGTTTACCGGTACCGGCTTTGTCCAGCCGAAGCCGAAAATAATTATAAAGATGAGACCGATGATGTTGAGATGCGCCATCGGATTGAATGTGAGCCTGCCGTTCATTCTCGGTGTGGGATCTCCGAGCTTGTCTGCAACGAAAGCCTGGGTGATGCCGCGCATTGAAAAAGCCAGGATTGAACCCGGAATGGCAAGCAATATAGGTAATAAATTAGCTGCTAATGTATTCATAATATAATCAGTATACCCTAATTGGCCACACTCGACAACCACCCGCTGTTTTGGTAAAATTAAGTGCTATGGAAGAAAATCAGAAGTACAGTATCAAGTTAGAATCCTTTGAAGGTCCCTTTGATCTTCTGCTTGAACTGCTTGAAAAAAATAAAATAGAGATTATGGACATTCAGATCAGCGCCATCGCCGATCAGTATGTGGACTACCTTTTCGGAGCGGAAGACTTCAACATGGAGATAGCCACGGAATTTTTGGTTATGGCTTCTACGCTCATACACATGAAGTCCCGTAAGCTTTTACCGAAGCCTGAAAAAGAAGAAGAGGCAGAGGAAATGACCGAAGAGGAACTCAAGCAGAGACTTGTAATGTACAAGAGATTCAAGGGTGCTGCAAACCTTCTTAAGGAACAAATGGAAAGATGGGAAGGTGCAATGTACTCAGAGGGTGAGAAACTCAGTTTCAAACCGAGAGAAGTATTCGTGGAACTTAATCCGCAGCAGCTTGTAAACAGCTATACCAAAGCATATGCGAGGTATGTTGAATCAAAGAATGATGCGGTAAAAGATAAGATGAAAACAATCTTAAGAGTTGAGAAGGTCAGCCTTAAGGAAAAGATAAAGGAAGTTATTTCATCTGTCAGAAGAAGAGCCAAAATGATGTTCTCTGAAATGTTCAATTTCAAAAAGAACACAAAGATGGAAGTCGTAACGGGATTCCTTGCAGTGCTTGAACTGGATAAATGCAGACAGGTATCGGTTAAGCAGGATAAGATCTACGGAGACATTGAAGTAAACTACCGGGAAAACAATGAGGGCAGCAACCTGCTGAACCAGTTGGAGGACGATTATGAGTGATATTAATGAATTTGCTTTTACAGATAACGGAATGAGCCGCAATGAAGCGCTTCTTGAAGCCTTGCTTTTTGCATCAGGTGAGCCGGTTGATTTTGCTGATATCGCATCGGTTCTCAGACTTTCAAATAAGGAAACCGAAGAAGTAATTGCAAACCTCACTGCAAACTATGAAAGCCGTAACGGCGGTATTGCACTCAGAAGAATCAAAAAGGGTTATCAGCTTTACTCAAAGCCTGAATACCATGACGATATGAGAGACTACTTCGCAAAGCCGAGAGCTCAGGGTCTTTCAAGAGCTGCCATGGAAACTCTTTCAATAATTGCATATAACCAGCCGATTACAAGAAACGGCATCGAAATCGTAAGAGGCGTAAACAGTGACTCTGTTCTTCTCACTCTTATTGACAGAGGATATATCTATGAGAGCGGCAGAAGCGAAACGCCCGGACGACCGATCCTCTACTCAACAACAGAGGCCTTCCTCCGTGCCATGGGCATTGAGGACTTAGAGCAGCTTCCTCCTCTTGAAGCAGCAGACACAACAACTGAGGAAGCAGAGCAGACTATATTTGATTATGCTCCAAATGAGGAACTCATCGAAAAGCATGCAAATGAGCTCGAGAAGATGATGGACGAGGTTGATATCCCGTCAGAAGCATCTGAAGAAACCACAGAAGAAGCTTAATTTTGATTTTCACTGTTATTGTGCTACAATAATAGTAAATATATGTTTAACTAAAGACAGGAGTGAAAGTGATGGCTGATGACTTTAAGGCATTGGATGCAGTGCTGCAAAAGAAATCTGTTAAGTCAGTCGTTATGCATCTCGAAAAGAAGGTAAGTCCGGATATACCGGGATCTGCCAATCTTTTCAATTGGATTGCCGAGATGAACCGGTTGTTGGATGAGGACGGCTACGACAAGACAAAATATTTGGAGATGAGAAAGAAGCTCAATGAGGCTATCGGTTGGATTACTGATGTTGATGTCAGAAACAGACTGAGAAACTCATGGATGAGCTTCGGCAAAGCAATGGAAAAAAAGGTTTCCAGACACCCAAATGAAGATTTATAATATATCTGAGAGCTTCGGCTCTCAGATAACTTTATTAAAAAGGATTTAACATGAGAGTAGGAATAAGCGGCGGAACATTTGACCCGATACATACGGGACACATAAAAAGCGCACTATGTGCAAAAGAACAACTGTCCCTTGATAAAGTGTTTTTTGTTCCCTGCGGGGAGCCACCGCATAAACTAAGCAGAAGAATCACACCGGATGCCGACAGAGTTGAAATGATAAAACGCTCAATCGACGGAATCGAAGGACTTGACGTAAGCACTTATGAGGTAGACAAGGAAGAATATTCCTTCAGTGTTGATACGGTAAAATATTTTGCTGAACAATATCCGACAGCAGAGCTTTTCTTTATCATCGGAGCTGATGTAGTGGGAGAACTCTGTCACTGGAAGAGCATAGATGAAATATTCAAAATCTGCAGCTTTGCCGTACTCAAGAGACCCGGCTGTGACGAAGAAAAATTTTACAGGGATATTGAAGAAAACAGAAAAAACGGCGGAACACTTTATGAGGTGGCGGATGCACAGGTGGATGTTGCTTCCGAACAAATAAGAGAGGCCGTAAAAAATCAGGGTCCCGATGCTGAAATCGTAAAAAAATATGTGGCACCGAAGGCCGCTGAATATATCAAAGAAAAAGAACTGTATGTTAAGGAGCTTCCCTTTGACGAGAAATTCGCTCTTGCGGATATGAAGCGCAGACTTAAACCCGAAAGATTTAAGCACTGTCTGAGAGTCTCCGCTGAGGCAGTAAGAATAGCAAAAGAATTCGGCATAGACGAAGAAAAGTGCAGAATAGCGGGTCTTTTCCACGACTGCGGCAAGGAAGTTTCCTTCCATCAGCTTTATTGGCTTGATCCGAAGCTTCAGGATGAGGCACTTCCCGAAAACGGCGGTTCAATGAAGGTAATTCACGGCCCTGCAGGGTCTTTAATAGCAAGAAAAAAATATGGTATAATTGACCGTGAAATTTTGGACGCAATCCGTTTTCACGTAACGGGAGCTCCTGACATGGGCCCTGTGGCACAGGTTGTGTTTTTGGCAGACTACACAGAACCGGGAAGGGACGATGAAGCCCTTAAGGACATTCGCAAGTATTTCGCAACATGTCCGCGTACCGAAGAAGGTTTGGCAGCAGCCATAGTAAAAGCATGCGATTCAAGCATTGCTTTTGTAAAATCAAAAAATGACTTCTTATGTCCGGCAACACTTGCCACAAGAGAAGCTTTTTACAGAAAAAAAGGAGACATACAATGACATCAAAAGAAATGGCTGAGCTTGCAGCAGCTACAATGGATGACAGAAAAGCAAAATCAATCGAGACCATGGATATTTCCGCAAGAACGGCAGAGACGGACTATTTCGTAATCTGCAGCGGCACATCATCAACACATGTAAAAGCAATTGCGGATGAGGTTGAGTTCAAGCTTAAGGAGGCAGGCGTGCCGATTAAGCATTCAGAGGGATATGACTCAGCAACATGGATTCTTCTTGACTTCGGCGACATCGTATGCCACGTATTCCGGGAGGAAGAAAGAGAGTTCTATAACTTAGAGAGACTCTGGAGCAAGATGTATGACTGAGATTGATGTTGTAATATATGACTTTGACGGAGTACTTGCCGACACCGGCGCCGACATTGCATATGCGGTTCAGAAAACACAGGAACATTACGGCCAGCCGGTAATGGATATTCCCGAGATTATATCTTACGTCGGATTCGGCGCAAGATATTTAATTGTCCATGCGCTTCCGGAAATTCCGGAAGAACAATATGATGAGGTTCTTGCCTGGTACAAGCAGTTCTATTTTGAACATCCGATAATAGAAACAAAGCTTTATCCAACGGTAAAAGAGACTCTCGAAAAATTCAAAGAGGCCGGCATTCCGCAGTTTATTGTTTCAAATAAGCCGGAAGCAATTACAAAAAAGATTATTAAGCAGCTCGGAGTTGAAGATTGCTTTGTGAGAGTTTTCGGACCTGAGTCACTTGAGCATATGAAACCCGACCCGGAGGGCCTTTTAAAAGCAATGGCGATTGCAGGCAGATACAAGGGACTTATGGTAGGAGATACATATTCAGATATCGTGGCCGGAAAGGCGGCGGGCATCGCCACTCTCGGAATGTTAAAGGGTCTGGGTAATCCTGAAAGACTTAAAGAAGAAAATCCGGATTTCCTTGCCGAAGAGTTAGGAGAAGTTTTTGATCATATCATCATTTAAAAAACTCCATAAAAACAACAGAGAGCTTTTTTACAGAATCGTTTTCGCTGTTGTACTTGCAGCAAATATGATAATGCTGCATTTCTTTGTTGAAAGACGATTCGTGGACAGCATAAAACCTGTTTCAAAAATATTCGGAATTTCCGAAGCCTTGTCCGGTATACTTTGTTCACTGATTGTGGGCGGAATTTTGGTTCTCGCCGTAATCAAGCTTTGTGAACTGGTTACAAACGAACTGAAGGTTATAAGCAACAAACTGTTTATTATTGCATTTCCGACTATATCACTTGCAGTCCATCTTCTGGTACTGCTGGTGCTTTGGATTGCAAACGCGGAAACCTTCCCGTGGATATGCACATCACTTGCATATATGGGCGGACTGGTGTTCTGGTTGCCGGCCCTGCCTAAACAGCTTGAATTAGTAAGAAAGAAGAAAGAGGAAGAAAATGAACCTGCAGGATTCTTTGACTGAATACGGTCAGCAGCACCTTCTTGAATATTTTGAAGGTCTGAGTGAAGAACAAAAAAGGATTTTTGAAGAAGACTTAAAGAGAGTGGATTTCCCGCTCATGCAGCGGCTGTACAAAGATGCAAAAACACAGAGCACATACAGTGCCGACGCAGTGATTACACAAATTGAAACCTGCGACGTTACTGCTTTGGACCCTGCTGAAAAAGAAAGACTTTACCGCAAGGGCATGTATGTGCTTCTCCGCGGAAGAATGGCCGCTTTAACAATGGCAGGCGGACAGGGAACAAGACTTGGTCATGACGGTCCGAAAGGAACATATGATTTCGGCCTTCCGACACATAAATCTCTTTTCGAAGTTCAGTGTGACGGACTTAAGACAATGTCCATGGAAGCAGGAAGAACTATTCCGTGGTATATCATGACCTCCGATACAAACCACCAGCAGACTGTTTCATTCTTTGAAGAGCATAACTATTTCAATTATCCGAAGGAGAGCGTTGTCTTCTTTAAGCAGACAATGATTCCGATGATGGATATGGACGGCCGCATTTTACTTGAAGGTCCCGATAAAATTCTCTGGGGTCCCAACGGAAACGGAGGAATTTTCAAATCACTTGTTGATTCAGGCTGCCACGAAGACATGAAGACACGCGGAGTTGAATGGGTATTCATTTGTGCCATCGACAACGTTCTCTGTAAAATGGCTGACCCTGTTTTTCTCGGTTACACAATTGACAAGGGACTTGAAGTATCAGCCAAAACATTCATGAAACGTGATCCGGGTGAAAAAGCAGGTGTTCTCTGTAAAAAGGACGGAAAGCCCTGCGTGCTTGAATATACTGAAATTCCGGCAGACCTTGCCGAAGCAAAGGACGAGCAGGGTAACTGGCTTTACGGAGATGTAAATCTCGGCAACTATATTTATTCGATGAGTGCCATTGAAAAGCTTGCAAACGGCAGCGAGATGGCTTATCACACGGCAATCAAAAAATCCACCGCATACAAAAACGGACAGATTGTAAAATCAGAAGAACCTGATTCATATAAGTTTGAGTTATTTATATTTGACTCATTCATGGCACAGAGTGAAATCGGTGTATTCAGAGTTGAAAGAACCGCGGAATTCTCACCTATAAAGAACAGGACCGGCATCGACAGTGCGGAAAGTGCTCTTGAAATGTATCAGGCAAATCCGCCGAAGCTTTATTCGGACGAGGACTTTTTAAAGACAGTTAATCCGCTTCTTCGCAAAGCACAGATGAAGCAGATTGAGATACTTGAGGAATTTGACAGAGTTTGTGAGGCCCACGGAATCAAATATTTCCTTTCGGGCGGATCGGTACTCGGTGCAATCAGACACGGCGGATTCATTCCGTGGGACGATGACATCGATGTGGGTATTTGCAGAGACCAGTATGAGAAATTCCTTGAAGTTGCATCTGAAATGAATGAAAGATTCTACCTTCAGAGCGAGGACAATGATCCGAATTATCCTCTTGCAGTTCCGAAAATCAGAATGCGTGACACGTTGATGGTTTGTGCGGACTATGCGGGAAATAAGAACATCGGACAGGAGCTTTCAATCGACCTTGTTATCTATGACAATGTTCCGAATGATCCTGCCGTAAGACAAAAACACAAAAAACTTCTTAATTTATATGATCCTGCCATTAAAACAAAAGCAGGCGTGCCGATGAAATACGGTTTCGTTAAGAATGTCATCATAAAGCTTGTTTCACTTCAGAGTGCAAAGAAGCTCAAAGCGAAGAGAAGAACTCTCATGAGAGACTGGCATCTTAAAAACACTGAGGAAGACAAATACATTACCGCTCTTTGCGTGGTAAACTATGATAAGATAATGTATCCGATTGACGTTATAAGAGAACCGGTTCGCCGCCACGATATTACATTCGAAGGCAAGGTGTTCCCTGTGCCGCATCAGGCTGAGAAATTCCTTGAAATGCAGTTCGGAGACTATATGAGACTTCCCGCACCGGAAAAGAGAATAACTCATAACGTTATCGAGATTAAATGCTAAACGGAGAAACTGTTGGAAGCTGAAGACAAAACAAAAACTGAAGAAACCGAAAAGGAAAACGGTCATAAGTCCGGTGAATCACACCACCACCATTTAGGCAAACCCGTTAAACACAAGACTCTTGCTCAAAGAATCGTACTCAAACTTTTACCGTTGGTGCTTTTCTTTGCCGGCGTTGCATGCATTTCATATTTTGCAATTCAAAAGGGAATTATAAATTCGTCAATAATGGCAGTGCTTATTTCAGAGGCCAGCACAGACGGCGGTGAAGGACTGGACACAAGTTTTGATACAGTCAGCATCGCAACCAGTGACGGAAAGCTTGATATAAAAAAGTTCCCGAAGATTAAATGGGGTGACCTTTGGGCCACAATATCAATACCGTCACAGGACGTGATTGACAAGCCGGTTTATTTGGGTGATAAGGGTAACATACTGGATCAGATGACAGTCGGAACATATTTCGGTTCCACTTATCCCGGACAAAACGGTAAAACTGTTCTTTGCAGTCATGTGGGTTCAACCTTTTACTGCATAGAGGACCTCAAAGAAGGAGATCGAATTATCCTCAAGACCATTTACGGTGACTACGAATATGAGATAACCGACATTGTCATTTTTGAACCGACAGATAAATTTGTTGTAATACAAAGGGAAGAGGATTACAAAGAGGACAGACTTTTCTGTTACACCTGTTATCCGCGTGATGCGGCATACAGAAGCAAGCGAATCGGTGTAAGCTGTATCAGGGTATCGGGAATACCTTGGAGTGAGGAGTGAGATTATGAGCAAAAACTATTATTACTCCGGCACAAAAAAATCAGTGACAGTATTGCTGCAAATAGTAATGTTTCTGCTTGCACTTGTTACGATTGCAACATTCTTTGTAACCTTCTATTTAGGCAATTCAGAAGACTATTATGTGAGAATTCTCGGCGACAACGGGGAATTTGACACTGTTATTCTAAACTCCGTGGAAAAAGCATTCCAAAGACCGAACAGTATTGTGAATATTCCTCCGGAGGAGCTTTATGATACCGTGGACAAGGATAAAATAATTGAGGGAGCACACACATACGTTAAGAGTGCACTTGACTATATTTTCAAAAAGACTCCGCTTGTGCCCGCAAATTACGATTATCCGGAACTCCAGGCTGATATACAGGACTACTTCGACAATCATAAAATTCTGCAGGCATCCGATGCAGAGGTGGCAAAGGTAAAAGAATACTATTTGTCACTTGCAAACAGCCAGTCAAACTTCATTTCCGACAGGCTTGTTAAGAAAGCGGGAAGCCTGGTTGGTCTTGAAAGAATCTGCAGTATTTCGAAGATTGTATTTTTTGTCGGAATGGCTGCAATGCTGTTTACGGCAGCAGGTATCATATTCATAAACAGAGACAATGTCTCGAGGGCTCTGTACAAAACAACGGCACCATGCTGGATTGCATCGGTAACACTGGCAATTCCGACATATATTTTGGCTTTTAACCGCATTTCGGCTAAGCTGAATATAAGTGAATCACCATTCAAGAGGTTCATTACCGAGATTGTAAAAAAGGTGGAGGACAACCTGATTACATGGAATACAATCCACATAATTTTGTTTACGGTTTTAACGATTCTGTTCCTTCTTTACTATGCCGGAGCGCAGAACAAAAGACACAGAGAAATGGACTGAAGTCGTTTGACAAAAATATACGCAAAGTGATATCATTACAGTAATTATCTTAATATATTAGGAGAAATGTTATGAAAAAATTAGTATTAATCGTTTTGTCATTAACAATCTTCATCGGAACTCTTCTTGTTCCGGTTGCAGCTTCAGCTACAACAGCAGAGGATTGCTACAACTTCTTTACAACACTTCCTGCAGCAGAATACTACAAGGAAGACGTAAAGCACCTTATGGATGTTGTTCCTTGCACAGATGCTCAGGCAGAAGTAGTAATGGAAGGACTTAAGAAATTTGAGACAATTTCAAAGAGATACAGCGGAGATGCTTCATGGTTACCAAACGACCCAAGAGGATTCTCTAAGGCTGATGTTGCAGAAGTATTCGGAATTCTCGATACGATCTGCGGCGCTCTCAACCTTACTTATGAGGTAGTTGTAGGTAATGTTATCAATGATGTTGACCCTATCGAAGTAAACTTCTACTACAACGGTGAGCTTGTTTATGTATACGACGGTGACTTTATCAGAACAACAGGTTCTGACATTCCGGTATGGCCGGCAGTAGCAGGCGTTGTTCTCCTTGCTGCAGCAGCTGTTTCAGTTTGCTTAAAGAAAACAAAAGAAAACGTATAATAAGTAAAAACTCATAACATATTTAATAGATTATTTAACAAAGGCATCCTAAAAAGGATGCCTTTTTCGTTGTATTTTTACAGGCATTAAGATATAATTACTCCGATTAAATTTAGGAGAAGAAACCATGTCAGAAAAAATAAAAATGATTACGCCGCTTGTTGAGATGGACGGCGACGAAATGACAAGAATTGTTTGGCAGAAAATCAAAGACATTTTGATTTTACCTTACGTGGATCTTAAGTCGGAATATTATGATTTGGGTCTCCCGAATCGAGATGCAACAAATGACCAGGTTACACGTGACAGTGCAGAAGCCACAAAGAAGTACGGAGTTGCCGTAAAATGTGCGACAATCACTCCTAATGCGGCTCGTGTTGAGGAATACAACCTAAAGCAGATGTGGAAAAGCCCGAACGGAACAATCAGAGCTATCTTAGACGGAACTGTTTTCAGAGCACCGATTCTCGTAAAGGGAATTGAGCCTTACGTTAAGAGCTGGGAGAAGCCGATTGTAATAGCCCGTCATGCATACGGAGATATTTATTCAGCTGTTGATACTCCGGTTGAAAAGGGATGCAAGGCTGATCTTGTAATCACAAAGCCTGACGGAACACAGGAAATTTTACCGATTCACGATTACAAAGAATCAGGCGGTATCGCAATGGGAATGCACAACGTTGATTCATCTATCGAAAGCTTCGCAAGAGCATGCTTCGAATATGCACTCTCTGCGAAGATGGATCTCTGGTTCTCAGCAAAGGATACAATTTCAAAGAAATACGATCATCACTTCAAGGATGTATTCCAGGAAGTATATGATAAAGAATACAAAGAAAAATTTGAGGAAATCGGAATCGAATACTTCTACACACTTGTAGATGATGCGATTGCAAGAGTTATCAAATCAAAGGGCGGATTCATTTGGGCCTGCAAGAACTATGACGGAGATGTATTCTCGGATATGCTTGCAACAGCATTCGGTTCACTTGCAATGATGACTTCAGTACTTGTATCTCCGAAGGGATACTTTGAATATGAAGCAGCACACGGAACAGTAACCCGTCACTATTACAAATATCTCAAGGGTGAGAAGACATCAACAAACCCGATTGCAACAATCTTTGCATGGACAGGCGGCTTCAAGAAGAGAGGCGAGATGGACAATCTTCCCGAACTTACAAGATTCGGCGAAAAGATTGAAGAGGCTGTCATCGGCGTTGTGGGAGACGGTTTCATGACAGGTGACCTTGCTCTTATCTCAACGCTTGAGAATAAACAGGTTTTGGATTTAGATGAATTTTTAAAGAAAGTAGCAGAAAGGTACGAGACATTATGAGTTTTTTAAAGTTTGACTACAAAAAAGCAGAACCATTTTTAAAGGGTTACGAAGTAACAGATCAGCAGGATATGATTACTGCTGCACACAACATTTTAACAAACAAGACAGGAGCAGGTTCAGACTTCTTAGGCTGGCTTGACCTTCCCGTGAGTTATGACAAAGAAGAATATGAGAGAGTAAAGAAAGCCGTTGCAAAAATCCGCAGCGATTCAGAAGTTCTTATCGTTATCGGTATCGGCGGTTCTTACCTCGGCGCAAGAGCTGCAATCGAGATGCTCGGTTCAACATTCGGCAACCTCGATGCAATGAAGACAAAGAAGAATCCAATGGTATTCTTTGCAGGCTGCAATCTCTCCGCAACATATCTTGCAGACCTTATGGATCTTGTTGACGGATACGAAGTATCTCTTAACGTAATTTCAAAGTCAGGTACAACAACAGAGCCTGCCGTAGCATTCAGACTTCTCAAAGAGAAAATGGAAAAGAAGTACGGCAAAGAAGAAGCTGCAAAGAGAATCTATGCAACAACTGACAAGGCTCGCGGAGCTCTCAGAACTCTTGCAACAAAGGAAGGCTACGAGACATTCGTTATTCCGGATGATGTGGGCGGAAGATATTCTGTATTAACTCCTGTAGGTCTTCTTCCTATCGGTGTTGCAGGCTGTGACCTTGATGCAATCATGCAGGGTGCACAGGATGCATACAAGATGTATCAGGATCCTTCAATTGAGAACAACGACTGCTATGCTTATGCTGCAGCCCGTAACGCACTCTACAAGAAGGGCAAGACAACTGAAATCATGGTAAACTATGAACCCGGACTTCACTTCGTAACAGAATGGTGGAAGCAGCTTTACGGCGAGAGCGAAGGCAAGGATCAGAAGGGTATTTTCCCGGCAGGTGTTGACTTCACAACAGATCTTCACTCAATGGGACAGTATATACAGGACGGACTTCGTAATCTCTTCGAGACAACAATCTTAGTTGAGAGCCCACGTCGCAGCGTTATCATTGAAGAAGATGCCGAAAACCTTGACGGACTTAATTTCCTGGCAGGCAAAGACCTTAACGAGGTTAACCTTAAGGCTTCACAGGGAACACTCCTTGCTCACACAGACGGCGGAGTACCTAACCTTTCTCTTACACTTCCTGCAATGGATGAGTACAACTTCGGCGCAATGGTTTATTTCTTCGAAAAGGCCTGCGGTATCAGCGGTTACCTTCTCGGTGTTAACCCGTTCAACCAGCCCGGTGTAGAAGCATACAAGAAGAACATGTTCGCTCTTCTCGGAAAGCCGGGATACGAAGAACAGAAGGCAGAGTTAGAGGCCAGATTAAAGTGAAAAAGCTCTTTTCTGTTATTCTGATAATTACTGTAACTGTTACGGGAATGCTTTGCATTCCCGTATCGGCTATAAATATTCAGTTTAAGCCCGGTTCTTTTTTTTATGAGAAAAGCGGTTATGTGTGCGGTGTTCCGAAAGATGTCATGCGCGGAATCTTCACAACGAATTTCAAAGACGGCGCAAAGGTTGTTGACTCTGACGGAAACGAAGTTGCGGAAACTTCTTTTGTGGGAACCGGCAATAGGGTAAAAGCAGGTCGCGATGCTGTTGTGGTTGTAACAGGTGATGTAAGCGGTGACGGAAGAAACAATTCTGTAGACTATCTCAGAATCAAGAAAAATGTAATGGGCAGATATGAACTTAAAGGTGAATTTATGATGGCGGCTGATGCAAATGCTGACGGAGCGGTTACAAAAGAAGATTGTGCCGAATTTATGAAGGTTTTTACCGGAACAGAAGAAAACCTGTATGCGAATATGCACGGCATTCCGTATCATTCTGTTGTGTCATATAAAGAATACGACAAGTCAAAACAGAAAATGCCGAGAAACGAAATAACAATCGGCGTATTCAGATATGACGGTGAACTTTGGGACGATGAACACATGTCCGAATTCAAAAATGATTTCGGCGGAGAGTTCTTAATGTCATACAGCAAACGAGAAACAGGACATAAATCCGCTGATCTCTACAAGCTCTGTGACAAATACGGTGTTGGCATTTTCGGCAGAAGTCTTCCGAGATACACCTATCCGAATCCTGAAAAACCGGAGCCTCTTACGGATGACCCGAACTATGAAAAGTTTGACGAAATGCTGAAGGAATACAAATATGACTATGACTGTGTTTGGGCAGAGGATGTTTACGACGAACCCAGAGCAGAACAGTTTGACTGGACACAGGGAGCAATAGAGAGATTTAAAAAGAAATTCCCCGATCCTGCAGAAAAATTCATATATGTGAATCTTAATCCCATAAACGGAAATGCAGGTCCTTCAGACGGATTCGGAGCGGGAACTTACAAAGAATACATTTACGAATATGCAAACAGAGTTGACACGGACTATATCTGCTTTGACATTTATCCGTTTGACAACAACAGAGTCGGAATGCATCCGAATTACATAATGAATCTTGATATTATTTCAACGGTTTGCAGAGAAAGCGGAAGAGACTTCTGGGTAATTATTCAGGCCGGACAGAATCCTGCGGACCCGGGCCAAAAGCAGTTGAAGCCGACACAGACACAACTGAGATATCAGGTTTATTCGTCACTTGCTTTTGGTGCAAAATCAATTATATATGCCTGCTATTCTCCGTGCTGGTGGCAGGACGGAACAAGCCTTGTGACACAGTCCGGTGAAAAAACATATCTCTGGTACTTTGCTCAGCAGCTTAACCGCGAGATTAAATCGCTCAGCCCTGTGTTTATGAACTATAACCATACAGAAACATATTCAATTCAGGGCAACAGCACTATAAGAGAACTTGAACTCCAAAACCAGCGCGCCGCTCTTCGGGGATACGAGGGCACAAGAGGCTTCTCTGACATTTCAACGGACAATGCACTTCTTATCGGTTCCTTTGAGGAGAAGAAGGGTGACGGTTACGGAATGATGCTTACAGATCAAACAAATCCGTATGATGAAAAAATAAGCAACACCGTTACATTTAAGACAACGTTTGACGGAACCGTGACATGCATTCAGGGCGGGAAGGAAAAGGTTTTGAAACCTGATTCGTCCGGAACATACTCGGTAACACTCGCTTCAGGTGACGGTGCATTTATAACGGTAAAATAATATGATTTGAGGAAAGCAGATGTTTTTATTTTTATGAAAATGTAGTAAAATGTTTTTGTAAAGAAATGAAAGGCCCGTACATTATGAAAAAACTTACAGTTATTTTTTTGGCGGTATTGATTTTGGCAGGTATGTGTATTCCTGTATCCGCCGCGACAAATGTTAATTTTAAAATAGGCAGTTTCCTCTACGAGAAGGACGGATTTATTTACGGAATTCCGAAAGAGACAAGCTGCGAGACAGTTGCTTCAAACTTTGAAGGTGAAAATGTTATTAAGGACAGCAGTGGCGCTGACCTTGATTTGTCAGCTTTGGTCGGAACAGGAGCAAAGATTAAGGCAGGCAGAGAAGCTGAAGTGGTTGTTATCGGCGACATTAACGGAGACGGCAAACTCACATCAGTTGACTATCTCAGAATCAAGCAGTATGTTTCAGGCAAGTTTGAACTTGAAGGAGCATATTTTACCGCTGCCGACATTAATGCTGACGGCAGCATCAAATCAATTGATTATCTCTCGGTTAAGCAGTGCTTCTCCGGTAAAAAGGATTTATACACAGGAATGACAGCAGAACCTTATACATCAGATCTCCCAGTTACAACTTTCGATGCGTCACAGCAAAGACTCAGCAGAGACAAGATTACAATCGGTGTGTTCAGATTCGACGGCGAACTTTGGGACGATGAGCATATGTCAGAGTTCAAAAATGAATGGGGCGGAGACTATTTAATGTCTTACAGCTCACATGATACAGGAAGAAAGGTAAAAACACTTTACAGCCTTTGTGATAAGTACGGTGTCGGAATCTTCGGAAGAAGCCTTCCGAGATATACATATCCGAACCCGGGAAAACCTAACCCTGTAGATGACGATCCGGATTATGTGGAATTCGATAAGAAGTTAGAAGAATATAAATATGATAATGAATCGGTTTGGGCAGATGATGTTTATGATGAGCCGAGATCAACTGCTTTTGACTGGATAAGCGGTGCAATTGACAGATATGTGACAAAATTCCCGGCACCGGCAAAAACATTCTTTTATACAAACTTAAATCCGATGAACCAACAGGTTGGAAATCTCGAGGGCCACGGCTCAGCAACATATACAGACTATATCAAGGATTTCGTAAACAAGGTTGATACAGACTATATCAGCTTTGACATATATCCTTTTGACAATAATATGACAGGCATGAGCACAAACTACATCTACAATCTGGATGTTGTTGCATCGGCTGCCCGCGAAAGCAAGAGAAACTTCTGGATAATTATCCAGGCCGGACAGAATCCGGTTCCGGAAGGAATGACACAGCTTATGCCTAAGAAGTCACAGATAAGATATCAGACATATACATCTCTTGCATTCGGTGCAAAGTCAATTATATATGCATGCTACTCACCTTGCTGGTGGGCTGACGGCACATCGATGATTAACCAGGACGGAACTAAGAATGAATACTGGTATGTCGGACAGCAGCTTAACAAGGAAATGAAATTCCTGAGCCCGACTTTCTGCCAGTATGACAATGTTGACGTATTTGCATTGAATATTACAAGCTCAGTAACAGGCAGACAGATGAGAATGCAGAATAAGAGAGCCAAGCAGAGAGGCTACGGAGAAAGTCGTGGCTTTGAAAACTTCGCAGCTGAAAGCGACATCCTTATCGGCGCATTCGAAAAGAAGGACGGAAACGGATATGCCGTAATGCTCGTTGACAACACCGACCCTTACAATGAGGAAGCAACAAATACAGTTACATTCACTACAAAGATTGAAGGAACGGTAAAATGCATCCAGGGAGCCGCAGAAACAGTTCTCACTCCTGATGCGAACGGAGTTTACACAGTAAATCTCACATCAGGTGACGGAGCATTCGTTACAGTTTCCTGATTAAATTCACTGACATTACTGAAAACACAGTCGATTTAAAATCGGCTGTGTTTTTTGTATTTTTTATATGATATAATTATTTTACAGATATACCGGAGGAAATCCATATGAAAAAATTTTTACCGATTCTTTTAATCGTATTGATAATTGCAGGTATGTGCATCCCTGTTTCCGCTGCTGTAATGAATTATGAGCAGGGCAGTTATTTGTATGATGAAGACGGAATACTTTACGGAATCCCGGCAAACACAACATATACAGCTTTGGCTGCTAATTTTTCCGGTACAATGAATGTGAAAAATGCAGCAGGCGAAAATATTACGGGTTCAGGCTATGTGGGAACCGGCGCTGTTGTTTCTGCCGGTGCGTCATCAACTGTCATTGTTAAGGGAGATGTTAACGGTGACGGTTTGCTTTCATCAACGGATTACCTCAGAATTAAGCGCTATGTCGGAGAGGGTGAAGGAATCGACGGTGTATTTTTCAAAGCTGCCGATACAGACGGCAACGGAAAAATTCAGTCTTTTGACTACATTACAATCAAACGAGCCTTCGAAGGAAAAACAAATCTTTATTCTTCTCTTAAAATCACGCCTTATTCTTCAGTGTTCACTCACAAAACATACAACAACATGGGCAACCAGAGAATGGACAGAAATAAAATTACAGTCGGTGTATTCAGAATTGACGGCGAGCTCTGGGACGACACTCATATGAGTGAATTTAAAAATGATTTCGGCGGCGACTACTTTATGTCATACAGTGCACACGGCACAGGAAGAAGTGTTTCGTCTCTTTATAAACTTTGCGACAAATACGGAATCGGTATTTTCGGAAGAAGCCTTCCGAGATATACATATCCGAACACGGGAAAACCTAACCCTGTAACGGACGATCCTGATTATGCGGAATTCGATAAGAAGTTAGAAGAATATAAATATAATAATACATCAGTTTGGGCAGAGGACCTCTACGATGAGCCGAGATCAACTGCATTTGACTGGATTAGTGGCGCAATCACGAGATACAAAGCAAAATTCCCGGACCCGGCAAACAAATTCATATACATAAACTTAAATCCGATGAACCAGCAGGCCGGAAATGTTGAAGGCCACGGCTCAGCAACATATACAGACTATATCAAGGATTTCGTAAACAAGGTTGATACAGACTATATCAGCTTTGACATATATCCTTTTGACAACAATATGACAGGCATGAGCAAAAACTATCTTTATAACCTTGACGTAGTTGCATCAGCTGCAAGAGAAAGCGGCAGAAACTTCTGGATTATCATCCAGGCAGGACAAAACCCTGTTTCGTCAGGTGACCAGCTAATGCCGAAGGCGTCTCAAATAAGATATCAGGT
>CAMFNB010000009.1 GCA_945965275.1 uncultured Clostridia bacterium
TTATGCAGTTATCCCACAAGTACGAGGTAGAACGGTTGGAACTGAAAGCAAAGATAAAAACTCTCCGTCAAAAGCTTTCCGAGTGCGGACAATGCGAAAGAGACCGTGAAACCTTTACCTCAGCAATCCGCAGGTTCATGAGAATGGACAAGCTGACCGCACCGCTTCTCAGGGAACTTATAGACCGCATGGATGTGTTTGAAACAGAAGGTACAGGCAAAAGCAGAACCCAAAGAATTGTTATCTATTACCGCTTTGTCGGGTATGTGGAAATCCCCGAGGTATCTCAAAGACCTCGCATCAAAGCAGACACCCGCAAAGGCGTTGCCGTGGAGTATCTTACCGAGCCGCTGCCGGCATAACAAAAGAGCAGGCTTTCCGCCTGCTCATACATAAAACCCTATCATGATAAAAAATCGAGTATTCATAAGTGAAATCTCTTATGAATACTCGATATGGTGCGAGTGATGGGACTTGAACCCATACGATCTCTCACGCGCCCCTTAAACGCGCGCGTCTGCCGATTCCGCCACACTCGCATATTCCGCAAGGAACAGGAGTTATTATACAACGGTAAATCGCTGTTGTCAAACACTTTTTTGTGTTTTTTACAGAATTCTTTTTATCTTGTTTGGCCAGAACTTTCCGAGCTTCGGAGCTATGTCTGTAACGATTTCTTTTGTCAGGCCGCCGATCATAATCATTGCCACAAAGTAAACAGCAACACATACAACTGCAGTTATTACGAATGCAACAAGAGTCATGAAGTAGCCTTCTGAAATCTTGTGAAGAAGCCAGTAAATCGGGAATCCTATCATTACCATGAATACTGACGCAAGGCACGGTCTCCAGATGTTTCCGATAACTGAAATCTTAAGCTTTTCTTTTTTGTTGAGTACCCAGAGATTGAGAAGGAACGGAACTAAGAAAGAAGCATAAGTTGAAATAACAGAACCGTAAATTTCAATGCCGGGGATTGCAATTAAAATATAGCTCAAAACAATCTTAGTAACACCGCCTGCAAGCAGGAATAACGTCGATGTGAAAAGCTTGTTTACAGACTGAAGAATTGAGCTCTGCAAATGCACCGTACCCTGAAGGATGATGCTGAAGCAAAGAGCTGAAAGAAGAATATTGTTCGGTCCGTATCCGAGGAGCTTGAATATAGGCTGTGAGAACACGCCGAACGCCGCCATCATCGGAACGGCAATAATGTAGCAAAGTCTGTGACCCTCGTTTGCCTTGTCACTCTTTTCCTGAATTTTCTTCTGAACATGAAGAGCTGCCATGGCAGGAAGAATACTTACACACATCGCGGAAATGATACTTGTAGGCACATTCAGAAGCTGTCTTGTCGAATACAAATCACCCTTCCATCCGAGAGCGGTATCCAAAGAAAGTCCGGCAACCTGAAGTCTCTTAAGAATCATTGAAGTATCAATAAGATCTCCGGCATACTGAATTGCAGTATTGATTACAATCGGAATACTGTAATAGAAAATCTTCTTAAGGAGTGCCATTGTGTCGAGTTTCTTTTTTCTGACTTCTGTTGCAGGTGACATAACATCTTCCACTGTACCTGATTCAACATTGTCATCATGAAGATACTTTTCACCGGCAAGTGATTTGTTTCTCTTCCAAACCATATATGCAAGAGAAACAGAAGCACCGGCAACCGTACCGATTGAATATCCCGCAACTGCCCAAACAATGTCCACCTTAATCAGGATGGCAACCATAATGATTGAAACAACCATATTTGAAAGCTGATCAATAACCTGGCAAATGGCTGTCGGGTTCATATTCTTATGGCCCTGGAAATATCCCTTGTATGAAGAAAGAATTGAGCATACAAGAATGGTCGGTGCAATAAACAGGATACCGGCCCATGATTTCGGAGAACCCATGGCATTTGCAATAGGCTTTGCCAGTACCGCCATAAGGACGGCAACCACAAGACCGATTCCGAACATTACTGTTCTTGCGAGTTTAAAAGCTCTCTCCGCGCCTCTCTCGTCCTTGTTTGAAAGAAGCTCCGAAACAAGCTTTGCAATTGCAACCGGAATGCCCGCTGTTGTAATTACATAAGCAAGCGCAAATACTTCGGCTGTTACAGAGTTGATACCGTAGTTGGTACTCGAACCCATCAGCTGACGTATTATCGGTATGAATATAAGAGAAAGGACTTTTACCGAAATATTCGAGATTGAAAGTATGGTAAAACCTTTTCCCAGACTCTGCTGTTTTACTCTGGCCATTTATTATTTCTCTCCGAATGCCTTATCAAGTATTTTACCGCTGCGTTCGATGAAGCCGATAAGTTCTTCTGCTGTCATGGGTGCATGTGCGAGTTTTGCAAGATCATAAATCTGAGAAACAGCAAGTTCTTTGTCTTCTTCATTTGAAACATCAGCGAGATTTTTCACAAGTGCATTGCTGCTGTTAAGAACAAGAGTAATGTCATCATCTGTCGGAAGGCTGAAGCCGTCTCCGTACATGCGCATCATTTCCTTCATACGTCTGCTCTGCTCTGACAAAAGAATCATGGCAGGCATGTCAGACTTGAGACTCTCTGCTTTTACCGTAAGCTTTTCATTGTTTGCATATTTCTTAAATGCAGGAGCAAGATTTTCCGCAAGCTTCTCGTTTGCTTCGGTGTCGTCATTCTCGCCCTTAAGGCTGTCTGAAACCTCGGCATCGACTCTCTGGAAAGTGAATTTGCTTGTGTTCTTGTATTCAAGAAGCTGCATGAAAGGAGTGTCAATCGGACCGTCCATGACAACCGGTTCGATTCCGGCATCACGAAGGAGCTTCACATACTGTGCCTGCTGAGCCGGCGCATCAGTGTAATATATTTTATCCTTTGCGGTTTCTTTGTTTTTCTCAATATATTCTTCGACTGTTGAATATGAGCCGTCCTCCTGCTTGAAGAGAATTACTTCCTTGATTCTGTCATAGAACTTCTCGTCCTTTAAGCAGCCGTACTTAACAAAAGGATTGATGTCTTCCCAGTATTTGCAGTAATTCTCACGCTCTGTTTTGAAGAGTCCGCAGAGCTTGTCGCCTATCTTCTTTGTGATATGCTGAGAAATCTTGTTTACGTATCCGTCATTCTGTAAAAAGCTTCTTGATACATTAAGCGGAAGATCAGGACAGTCAATCATGCCTTTCAGAAGAAGAAGGAACTCAGGAAGAATTTCCTTTACGTTGTCCGCAACAAATACCTGGTTATAGTAAACTTTGATTGTGCCTTCTAAAGAATCATACTTATCCTTCATCTTCGGGAAGTAGAGAATTCCCTTGAGGTTAAACGGATAGTCGATGTTGAGATGAATCCAGAAGAGAGGATCTGCCGTGTCAAAGAAAACTTCGTGGTAGAACTTTATGTATTCTTCGTCCGTGCAGTCTTTTACCGGTTTGAGCCAGAGAGGTGTTGTGTTGTTAAGGGGCTCGGGCTTTGATTCTTCCTTTGCCTCCTCGCCCTCCTCAGGTTTTTCCTCTTCCTTTTTCTCGTCTTCAATGTCGGTAAAATACAATTCAATCGGAAGGAAGCTGAAATACTTCAGTAAAATTTCCTTGAGTTTGAATTTGTCGAGGTACTCTTTTGAGTCCTCTGAAATGTGCATTGTGATATATGTACCGCGCTCGTCAATGTCCGAACGCTCGATTGAATATTCTGTTCCCGACTCGCTTTCCCAGTGTACGGGTTCGGCGTCTTTCTGCCATGAAAGTGTATCGATTTCAACTTTGTCGGATACCATGAACGCAGAATAGAATCCAAGGCCGAAATGACCTATTATCTGGGCGTCATCTGTCTTACCCTGGTACTTTTCCAGGAAATCTTTCGCGCCCGAAAATGCCACCTGATTGATGTATTTGAGCACTTCTTCTTCGGTCATGCCTATACCGTTATCGTGAACGGTGATTGTGCCTGCTTCTTTGTCAAGTGTTACTTCGATTTTGTAATTGTCTGTTCCTTCCGGTATTTCGGCTTCGCCTACCGCAACAAGTTTTTTCAATTTGCTGATTGCGTCATTACCGTTCGAAACGATTTCTCTGATGAAAATATCTTTCTCTGAATAGAGCCATTTTTTGATAATCGGAAACATATTTTCCGTGCTGATTTGTATAGATCCGTTTTTAGATTCCAACTTAATTACTTCCTTTCCAAATCTAAATCATAGTTAGGTTTATTATACTACTTTTTGCGTTATATATCCATATTTCCGCTTATCGGCATATATTCAGAAAACATTTCACTTCGCAAATTCAAAAAAATTCTAAATTTGCGAAATAAGCACTTGCATTTCGCTTTACATGGAAATAAAATATCAGTATAAACTCATTTCGCAAATTCAAAAAAAATCAATTTTTGCGAACTGTCGGAGGATGTAATGAAAATAATTGAAAGAACTGCCTATTTGGAAGAACTGAGGCAGGTACGCGGAATACCGGATATTAAAGTAATCACCGGTCTTCGAAGATCCGGAAAATCTAAACTGATGGACGTATACATTGATGAGTTGAAATCCGATGACTCAGTAAATACAGTAAGAATAAATCTGAATCTTAAAGATTTCGCTTCCCTTCGTGCTCCTGACGAGTTATATAAGTATGTCAGGGAGCGATATGTGCCCGGAAAAGAAAACTTTTTGTTCATTGATGAAATACAGCAGTGCAGCGGATTTGAGGACGTAGTTAACAGTCTTCATGACGAAGAATCATTCGATATCTATATTACAGGTTCAAATGCATTTCTGATGTCCAGCGATCTTGCCACTCTGTTTCGCGGCCGCGTATACGAAATCAGTATGTATCCGTTTTCTTTTGCTGAATATATTACATATCACGGCACGAATAATATTCAGGACTCATTTGATGAGTATGTTAAAAAGGGCGGCTTGGCGGGATCTTACCTATATCGAAAACCCGAACAGGCACAGGCATATGTAAAAAATGTTTTCAGAGCCACAGTTGTCCGCGATATTATCGAAAAATACAAGATAGAAAATGAAGATCTTCTCATAATGCTGGCAAATTTTCTGATGGACAATATCGGAAACAAGACCTCTGTCAGAAACATTGCAAATCGTCTCGAATACAAAACAAATGATAAAACAATAGGGAACTATTTAAATTATTTGTGCAAAGCTTTTATGTTTTATCCCTTCCAACGATATGACATTA
Source organism: uncultured Clostridia bacterium (assembly GCA_945965275.1). Classification (GTDB taxonomy): domain Bacteria; phylum Bacillota; class Clostridia; order UBA1212; family SIG427; genus CAMFNB01. Next base: position 5,188 of record CAMFNB010000009.1, read on the forward strand.
AAGGAAAAAAATATCTGGAAACGGAAAAGAAGTACTATCTTTCTGACACTTCTCTTCGCTTTGCCGAACTGGGTACAAAAACCCCTGACTGGGGAAGACTCTATGAGAATATTGTTGCAATAGAGCTTTTGAGACGTGGTTATGAGGTTTATGTCGGAGTCCTTTATAATAAGGAAGTGGATTTTGTGGCAATAAAGAACGGCAGCCGAACATATATTCAGGTAAGTGATAATATTTCTGACTCAGATACATTAAATCGGGAAATCTCTCCCTTACTGGAAATCAGGGATGCCTATCCTAAAATGGTTATTGCCAGAACCAGGCATGAAGAAACGCAAACTGACGGTGTCAGAATAATTGACATAGTTGAATGGCTCCTTAATGATATGTGATTATTGCATAGTCGCTTTGTGTCTTACTCAGGCAGCTATATATCGAACAACAATTTGCATTTTATCAATATATATGCTACAATCATTCTATATTATTTTGAGAGGTAATAACCATGGCACGTAAAGCGTCGAATGTTCTTACAGACAAACAGCAGGAAATACTTGAATGTATTGAAGAATATATGAGAGATCGCGGTTATCCGCCTTCAATCAGAGATATCTGCAAACAGGTGGGACTCAGTTCCTCCTCCACTGTATTCTCACATCTCAATGCTCTTGAAAAGAAGGGATATATCACAAGAGACGACGGAGCCATGAGAGGAATCCGAGTTGCCGCAAAGAGTAATGTAAATTCAGCATATATGGATCAGTCAGATGATGTTGTTGAAGTTCCGGTTATAGGAAAGGTTGCGGCAGGTATGCCGATTCTCGCTACGGAAAATGTCGAAAGAACCTTCCCCGTTCCAAGTGACTTCGCTCCCGGTCAGGAAGTGTTCATGCTTAAGGTCAAGGGCGAAAGCATGATTGAAATCGGAATCTTAGACGGTGACTATGTTCTCGTCCAGAGACAGAGCTCTGCAAGAGACGGCGATGTTATCGTAGCTCTCATCGGTGAAGAAGCAACAGTTAAGACCTACTACAAAGAACGTGACTGTTTCCGACTCCAGCCGGAAAACAGATACATGAAAGCAATCTATACTAAGGAACTTGTTGTTCTCGGTAAGGTTGTAGGTGTATTCAGAAAGATGTAACAAAAAAACAAAAATCGAGCGGTGCTTTAAAGTTTTAAAGCACCGCTTTTAGTTTACATTTCAACCCATTCAACCCACGGCCACTTCCTTAGCCATGTCATCTGTCGTTTTGCATACTGTCTTGTGGCAACCTTTATTTTATCCGCCATTTCATCCCTGCTGATTTCACCCGCAAGATACTGCATTGTCTCCCTGTATCCGATAGCCTGGAAAGCTGTTTTGGAAAGAGTTTTTCCCGCGTTGCTGCAATATTTCAAAAGCTCCTCCGTTTCTTCAACAAGGCCCTCTTTAATCATCATGTCCACGCGGAGATTGATTCTCTCCACAAGTCTTTCTCTGTCCATTTTTACCGCAATTACCTTTCCCTTGAAAAAAGGTTCAGAAGACTTGGACCTTGCGGCTCTTTCGATGTAAGTAAGTCCCGTCTTTTTGAATAATTCAACATATCTTATGATTCTTTTTTTGTTATTAACGTGAGTGATTGCCGCAGCTTCCGGATCATTTTCTTTAAGAAAAGCGTAGAGTTCTTCCGCATCCCTGTTCTCAAGCTGTGCACGAAGCGCTACATCCTCTTCCTCTTCTTCGGCATACGAATAACCCTCAACTATTGAAGTCACATAAAGTCCCGTTCCTCCTACGAATATCGGAGTTTTTCCGCGTGACAGAATATCTTTGTATACTGTCTCCGCCGCCTTACAGTAATCCGCAACACTGTACTCTTCCCAGGGCTCAACAAAATCCAGCATGTGATGAGGTACGGCAGCACGTTCTTCAGCAGTTGCCTTCGCCGTTCCTATGTCCATTTTTTTGTAAATCTGCATGGAATCACAGCAAATGATTTCGCCGTTTTGTTCAAGAGCTTTTTTGATTGAGTAAGAAGTTTTTCCCGAAGCCGTAGGTCCGGTAATAATAAGAGGCTCGTAATCCATTACAACACCCTCTTGAATTTCTTTTCTATTTCATACTTCGTAAATTCACACACAATGGGTCTGCCGTGAGGACAGGTTCCCGGCTGGTCAGTAACCGCAAGCTTTTTAAGCAAAGCATCAATTTCAAAAGATGAAAGCCTGTTGTTTCCTTTTACCGCAGCCTTGCATGCAATTGTATAGAGTTTGTCATCATCGAACATATCACGGGCAGAAGCATTTTTACCCTTCTCAAGAAGTGCAGTGAAAGCGCCCCCTATATCTTCTCCGCAGATTGCAGACGGCGCACCGTGAATGATAACACAGTCAGAGCCGAACTCCTCCGCATCAAAGCCGAAGGATGCAATCACATCCGCACATTCCCTGTACCTCTCCATTTCAACAGGCGAAAGAGTTACCGTAACAGGAGCAAGGAGAGTCTGCATAACATCCGATGAAGGATTTTTCAACGATTCATATATAAGTCGCTCATGAGCGGCATGCTGGTCCAGAAGGAACATCGACCCGTTATACTCAAGCACAATATATGTACCCAGGACTTCTCCCACAACACGGGCATCCAGATAGAAGCGATTGACCGCAGGGGCAGCCTTTTCTTCTTCGTGCTCTTCTTCAGTCGGAGCCTGAGAAATCCCCGAAATTGTGATTTCAACGGGAGCTTCCGTTTTTCTTTCTTCCTCATGGTCCGCAAAAGTCCACGCTCTCTTTGATTCTTTTCGGTAAAAAGTTTCATTTGCCTGCGTACCCGGCTTCACAACCGGGATATCAAAGGAGGTTGTAACCTTTGTTTCTTCTTCGGCCGTCGTTGTTGCTTCAGGAGCAGTCTCCTCAATTCTGTTGATTCCGTCACTGTATGGCATTGCCTTAACCACTGCGCGAAACACTGAACTCTCATCCGCAAAACGAACCTCAGTCTTTGCGGGATGAACATTCACATCCACTGCATAAGGATTTACTTCTATTGAAAGAACGGCAAACGCAAATTTGCCCTTCATCACAAATGATTTAAGACCTTCATCAAGTGCAGCCGTAATTGTTTTTGATTTAATGCATCTTCCGTTAACAAAGAAAAGCTGTCGTGAGCGTGTTCCCGTGCATGCCTCGCCCACCGCAACGTAGCCGCTTACCAAAACTCCGCCGTCATTGTATGAAACCTCGCGCAGCGCCTCTGCGGTTTTTCTTCCGTAGATGCTGTATATGGCGCTTTTGAGATCACCGTTTCCCGGTGTTCTTAAGATTTCTTCGTTATTGGATATGAGTCGAACCGAAACTTCCGGATGAGCAAGGGCGAGCTTTTCGAGAGCCTCTTCGATATATCTTGCTTCCGTGCTGTCCTTCTTTAAGAACTTGTATCTTGCTGGAGTGTTATAGAAAAGATCACGAACAATAAATGTCGTACCCTTCTTTGCACCCTTTTCGGAAACATCGAGGATTTTACCGCCCTGAATATGAACGTAAACCGCTGTCTCCGCATTTTCGGTTTTTGATGTGAGTTCAACATCAGCAACTGCCGCAATACTTGCAAGAGCTTCTCCGCGGAAGCCCAGGGTTGCAACCGTTTCAAGATCGTCGGCACATCTTATCTTTGATGTGGCATGCTTGTCAAAAGCAATCTCCGCATCATCTCTTTCGATACCCGAGCCGTCGTCTGAAATTCTGATGTATTTTATTCCGCCGTTTCTTATTTCAACCGTAATGTTTTTTGCACCCGCGTCAATTGAGTTCTCCGTCATTTCTTTTACAACGGATGCGGGCCTTTCAATAACCTCTCCGGCAGCTATTTTACAGGTGGTAAGCTCATCTAAGAGAACAATCTTTCCCATTATTTCTTTTCCTCTGCTTTCTGCTTAAGTGAGTAAAGAACATTCATGGCTTCGATGGGAGTCATTGTCTGAAGATCTATTCTCTTAAGTTCTTCATATATTTCATCATGCTGTGCCTGTGTTACGGCAAACGAGAAGAGATCAAGGTCTCCGCTTCCTGTCTTTGACGAAGATGCTCGTCTTACCTTCTTTATGTTGTTCTTTGATATATCCTGTTCTTCAAGGGTTTCGAGAATCTCCTTTGCACGGATTGTAACCGCCTTCGGAATACCCGCAAGTGCTGCAACTGCGATACCGTAGCTTCCGTCTGCTCCGCCGCGCTTTACTTTTCTTATGAATACAATGTCCTCGCCGTTCTTTTTGATTGCAACGCAGTAATTCTTCACTCCCGGAATCTTTCCTTCAAGTTCAGTAAGCTCGTGATAGTGAGTTGCAAACATTGTGCGGCTGCCGAGATTTTTTACCACGAATTCAAGAACGGCCCATGCAATTGAAAGTCCGTCGAATGTACTCGTTCCTCTTCCGATTTCGTCGAGAATCAAAAGCGATCTGTCTGTGGCATTCTGTAAAATATTAGCCACCTCGCTCATTTCGACCATAAACGTACTCTGTCCTGAAGCAAGGTCGTCAGATGCACCCACTCTGGTAAAAAGCTTATCCGTGATTCCGATTTTCGCGCTTTCCGCAGGAACAAAGGAACCTGCCTGTGCCATTAAAACAGAAATTGCGGTCTGTCTCATGTATGTTGACTTACCTGCCATATTCGGACCGGTAATAACAAGCAGATTGTTTTCGTCTGTATCCATTAAGATATCATTGGGAATGTATTCTCCCGCACCCACCATTTTTTCAACAACGGGATGTCTGCCGTTTTTGATTTCTATTGTTGTATCCACAGTCATCTCAGGCTTACAGTAATTTTCCCTGTCAGCAACTTCCGCAAAAGATGCAAGCACGTCGATTTCCGAAATCTTAAGAGCAGTCTCTTTAAGTCTGCTTACCTCTGCGGCAATGCGTGATCTTATCTCAAGGAAAATCTGATATTCAAGCTTAACAAGCTTATCCTGGGCACCTAAGATGGTGTCCTCCATTTCCTTCAGTTCCTGGGTGATGTATCTTTCTCCGTTTGTTAAAGTCTGCTTTCTTATATATGTTTCCGGCACCTGGGAAACCAGGGATTTGGAAACCTCAAGATAATATCCGAATACCTTGTTGTATCCGATTTTCATTGTTTTTATTCCCGTTGCTTCTCTTTCTCTCGCTTCAAGTGCGGTAAGCCATTCCTTGCCGTTTCTTGCGGCATTGCGGCAGTTGTCAACCTCTTCGTTGTAACCTTCTTTAATAATGTTTCCGTCCGTGATTACAAGAGGAGTTTCCTTGTCGTTGACTGCGTTTTCAATAAGCTCGCAGATATCCGCAATCTCATCCAGACTTCCGTAGATGTCCGTTGCAAGCGGTGACTCGCAGCCTTTTAAAAGATTCTTTATGTGAGGAATCTGTCCCAGAGAGTTTCTGAGCGATACAGCATCGCGGGCATTCATTGTACCGAGAACAGCTTTGGTGGTAAGTCTTTCGATGTCATACACGCCCGTAAGAAGTTCGCGAAGTTCAGAGCGAATCATGAACTTGTCCTTCAGCTCGTCAACACTCTCGTGTCTTTTTCGTATTATGTCTATGTCAATTAAGGGCTGCTCTATCCACTTCTTGAGAAGTCTGCCGCCCATTGATGTCTTAGTTTTGTCGAGCACCCATAAAAGCGTGCCCTTTCTTGATTTGTCTCTTAAAGTTTCAGTAAGTTCAAGATTGCGACGTGAAGCCGCATCAATTGCCATGAATTCATCAGCCTTGTAAAAGTCAATCTGAAGAATATGAGCAAGATCCGTCTTCTGTGTCTCTTCCATGTACTGTAAAAGGGCGCCTGCCGCATTTACCGAAATATCATATTCACTTACTTTGAGATTCTTGTCCGCATGCTTTGAAACAAGCTTTGCGCAGGTTGCAAAATCATATTTGTCATCACCGTATTTGCCCACATAGGCATTGGATACCCCATGAAGTCGCTTTGAAAAATTTTCATAATCCGGAGCCGACTCATTGATTATGATTTCCGAAGGATTGAATTTTGCGACCTCATCCAAAAGATGATTGAAGGTATTGCCCATTGTAAGAGAAGTGCAATGGAGTTCACCTGTTGAAATGTCCGCTGCCGCAACTCCGTAAAGGTTCTTCGTGGCGTAGACAGACATAATGAAATTGTTTGTGTCAGATGAAAGCATCTGCTCATCCGTGACAGTGCCGGGCGTGTAAATCTTAACGATGTCTCTTTTTACAATACCCTTTGCAGTTGCAGGGTCTTCCAGCTGTTCGCAGACAGCCACCTTGTATCCCTTTGAAACAAGTCTTCCGATATATGACAAAGCGGCATGATAAGGAACGCCGCACATAGGTGCTCGCTCCTCAAGTCCGCAGTTTTTACCGGTAAGAACAAGCTCGAGCTCTCTTGCGCCGATTTCGGCATCTTCAAAGAAAAGCTCATAGAAATCTCCGAGCCTGAAGAAGAGAATTGCATCGCGGCACCTCTCTTTAACTTCCATATACTGTTTCATTCCCGGAGAAAGTTCGCCCATGGTTTAGTGGCAGCCTCCGCAGTGTCCGCAGTCTCCGCCGCAGTCGTGGTGACTTGCACCCTCAATGTTGTATGAAAGAATTTCATTGATTGTCTTCATCATAACATCGAAGCCCTGGCGAGCCTTGAAATAGTTGCCTGTGATTTCATATTCATCAAGCTCTTTATTTTTCTCAAGAAGAGTGTTCCTGATAGCTTCAAGATCCTCTTTTGAAAGGTCTTCCTGACCTGACTTGTCAACCATTTCCTGCTGAAGGTCACGGTATTCCATCATAAGCTGCTGGCCCTTCTCATCGTGCATGAGAGCGTGCTCTGCTTCCTGATAAGCTTTGAATTCGTTGCTGGCTGTGATAGCCTGGCCGAGTTCTGATGCTGCTTCTACGTAATCCATAATTCTTCTCCTTTACTCTTTTAAGGCTTCACCGTTTAAATTCCAGGTTGCGGCCTCCGTGATTTTAACTTTTATTATTTTTCCCGCATATTTTTCGTCGCAGGTAAAATTAACCACCTTGTTTCCTGATGTTCTTCCGCAGAACTTATCAGGATTGTTCTTGCTTGGTCCTTCAACCAATACCTCTACTGTTTTTCCCTCGTATGTATCATTGATTTCTCTGTCAATTCTGTTCTGGAGTTCAAGCAGTCTGTCGAATCTTGCTTTCACAACATCCTCAGGAACCTGTTCCCAGGTGGCAGCCGGAGTTCCGGTCCTCTTTGAATAAATGAAAGTGTATGCCATATCATATCGAACTTTTTCGAAGAGCGTGTATGTGTCCTCGAAGTCTTCGTCTGTCTCTCCCGGGAAGCCCACGATAACATCAGTTGAAAGCGCGATATCAGGAATCTTAGCACGGATTCTGTCAACCAAATCAAGGTACTGCTCTCTTGTATAATGTCTGTTCATCTTCTTTAAAAGGCTCGTGCTTCCGCACTGAACGGGAAGATGAAGTTGTCTGCAAATCTGCGGATTCCTTGCCATTACATCAATCAGCTCATCTGAAAGATCCTTCGGATGAGGAGTCATGAATCGTATTCTCGGAATATCCGTCTCATCACAAATGAGCTGAAGAAGCGCTGCAAAACTGATTTCTTCATCGCGGTCCTTTCCGTAAGAGTTTACGTTCTGTCCCAAAAGTGTAATCTCCTGAATGCCGTCTTTCTCAAGCTTCTTTATTTCCTGTAAAATGTCTTCATGAGCTCTGCTTCGTTCTCTTCCTCTTACATAAGGCACAATGCAGTATGAGCAGAAGTTGTTGCAGCCGTACATTACAGTTACCCATGCCTTTATTTTATCTTCTCTTCTCACCGGCACATTTTCTGCCACAAGGCCGTCCGTGTGATGAGTGTCATATGTATGTGTCTGCTTTTTTACACAACCCAGCAAAAGCTCGGGGAATGTGTGCAGGTTCTGCGTTCCGAAAACCAGATCCACATTTTTGTATTTCTTTTTGATTTCTTCAACAACCTGTGGCTGCTCCGTCATGCATCCGCATACGCAGATAAGCATTTCCGGATTTTCTCTCTTGAGGCCTTTGAGAGCACCTAAGTGTCCGTATACCTTTTCTTCCGCATTTTCTCTTACGCAGCAGGTATTGAATATGATAAGATCCGGATTTTTAACTTCCTCACCTACAATGTTGTATCCCATTTCGGTGAGCATACCCGCGATTTTCTCGGAATCGTGCTCATTCATTTGGCAGCCGAAGTTTCTGACTCTGGCTGTGCGCACTCTTCCGTTTTCCGCAGCATAAGCATCATTCATGGCTTTGTATTCTGCCATGAACCCATATTGTTTCTCTATTTCTTCAGGTGAAATTTTAACAGTTCCTGTTTTCACTTTTTACTCCTGGTTTTTCTGTCTCATTAACCATATTATTTTACCAAAATCGAGTAATTTAAGCAACAAAAAACCCCGACCGCTTCAGCCGGGGTCTGTAATGTGATTTAAATATTATTTTGAATATTTCGCACCGTATAATTCAACAATCTGAAGAACATATTCATTCTTTTCAAAGAGGTCTTTGATTCTGCTTTCATTGATGTCTGTAAGCTCATATCCTGTCTTCATAGCCTCAGTTGCCTTATCTTCAACTTCTTTGTCAGCCTTGTCAGATTTGATTTCGTCAATGATTGTTTCCTTGATGCTCTTCTTTTCCGCAACATTGTTTGCAGGGTCTGCATCAACGTGCTCACTGTTGTCGAAGTCCTCAACGGCTGTGCACTTTACAACATATATGCCATTGTCGTCTTCCACTACAGTATAAACATTATCATCATCGGCCTTTTCTCTTGAGAATGCCCACTTGTCAAGGTTTTCAGAACCGCTCTTTGATGAAACTGAAATAGTTGTAACACCTGCATTGTCGGATGAGTTTTCTTCATCTGATTCAGCTTTGATTGTTGCCTCAAAATCAAGAGAACCGTCTGCGAACTTATACATGTATTCGTTTGCCTTCTCGAGAACTGCTGCCTTTTCCTCAGCTGTCATGTCAATTGAATTGCCCTCTTCATCCTCTGTCTTTGTTGATAAGAAGAGTTTCTGAACAGTTACTTCTTTATAGTTGTCGGGATTCTCATCGTAAATTTTACGGGCGTCCTCGTCTGAAACCTCGTAGTCCTTCTTAAGAGCTTCCTTCCACTTTGAGATTGTTGTGTCCTGCTGAACATATTCTTTGTACTGATCTGTTGTCATAGGACCGCAAACCATCTCACGAACCTGATCATAAGTAGCTGAAGATCCCTGCTGCTGATACAGTGAGTAGTAGTAGTTGATCATACCATCAACATTTGCCTTAACATTGCTGATTTCATCAGATGTAAGAGCAAATCCGGCTTCTTTCGCAAGAGCAGCTTCTGTCTTAAGGAGTCTGAGTTTGTCAAGTGCATTGGCCTGAACTCTGTCTAATGCATACTTTCCGTCTTTATCTGTTGTTGTTAAGAACTCTTTGATTTTTTCCGTTCTTTCCTCATCAGTCATATCATCAGTAACATCCATTTCGTTTGTAAGCTCATTAAGCTCGTTCTGAAGATAGTTTGAGAATTCGTAATCATATACTTTTTCGCCGCCTACTTTTCCGATATAGTTATTGGAATAGTAAGTGATGAAATAGATGCTGATGCAGGCAACTAAGATAACACCTAAGGCAATTGCTATAATGGCAATTAACTTATTGTGATCACCGCTGCCTGACTTTTTCTTTTTCTTCATTGGTGCTGACATATTATTAAACCCACCTTTTTACAATATAACTTTCAAAATTATACTACTTTTTTGTATTTGTTGCAAACCTCAAGGAATTTAATTGTTTCCTGTAAAATGTTTGTGCTTCCGTCGGGAAGATCCAGCGAAATGTACGGTTCCGTGCCTGCATTAAGAAGTATTCTTCCCTTGAAATCAAGCATTATACCCTCAATGTATGAGCACTTTGCAATCTTTGTTTCTTTGTCGAAAAGAAATATCATTTTACCGAGCTTTGTGGTAATTTCACCGAAGCCGCAAAGTCCTCCCAGATACCTTATATATGAAACCTGCATGAGATTCTGTATTTCCTTCGGCACGTCACCGAATCTGTCAATAAGCTCATCCGTGAGATCCAGCATATCATCGTGGGATTCCACCATGGAAATCTTTCTATAAACATCGAGTCGTGTTTCGTCGTCCTCAATGTATTCAGAAGGAATATATGCGTTGACATTGATGTTGACGGTAACCTCCGGTGTTGTCTCATGCTCCTCTCCCAATTCCTCTGCAACAACCTCCGAAAGCAGCTTGCAGTACATATCGTATCCGACTACTGCCAGCTTTCCGTGCTGACGTTCTCCAAGCACACTTCCCGCACCCCTTATTTCAAGGTCACGGAGCGCAATCTTGAAGCCGGACCCGAATTCGGTAAACTCTCTTATTGTTCTGAGACGCTTTTCTGCAGTCTCGCTTATATTCTTATCCCTCTTGTATGTGAGATATGCATAGGCCGTTCTCGAGCTTCTTCCCACACGTCCTCTTATCTGATAAAGCTGCGCAAGTCCCAGCCTGTCACTGTCCTCAACGATAATCGTGTTTACGTTCGGCATGTCCAGACCCGACTCGATAATTGTCGTACAAAGAAGAATATCATACTCACCGGCCAGGAACGCTTCCATGATGTCTTCAAGTTCCCTCTCCGTCATCTGTCCGTGGGCAACTCCCACGCGGGCCTCCGGTACAACCTGATTAAGCCACATTTTCTTTTCTGCGATGCTTCGAACACGGTTATATAAATAGAACACCTGACCCTGGCGGCCCATCTCGCGATAAACGGCGTTTTTGATAATCTCCGGACTTATTTCCGACACGAATGTTTGTACCGGAGTTCTGTTGGTCGGCGGTTCCTCAAGAACACTGATGTCTCTGATTCCGGAAAGTGACATATGGAGAGTTCGCGGAATCGGGGTTGCCGAAAGAGTGAGAATATCCACACTTGGCCAAAGCTCCTTGAGTTTTTCCTTGTGCATTACTCCGAAGCGCTGCTCCTCGTCAATTACAAGCAGTCCCAAATCTTTAAACTTAATGCTTTTCTGTATAATGCTGTGTGTGCCGACAAGAATATCCACACTGCCGTCGTTGGCTTTTTCGATGACTTTCTTTCTTTCGGCAGGAGTTCTGAATCTGCAAATATAGTCGACCTTAACCGGAAAATCCTTGAATCTTTCCACGAAATTTTTGTAGTGCTGTCTTGCAAGCACCGTAGTCGGCACCAGGAATGCAACCTGCTTTCCCTCACATACAGCCTTAAATGCAGCGCGGAGAGCCACCTCCGTTTTACCGTATCCCACGTCACCGCAAAGCAGTCTTTCCATGGGACGCGGCAGCTCCATATCCGCCTTGATTTCCTCAACACATTTAAGCTGGTCCTCGGTTTCCGTATATTCAAAACCGTTTTCAAAATCCCGTTGCCATTCGTTGTCCTTTTGGAAAGCATGACCCTTCAGTTTTGACCTCTTTGCATAGAGCTCGGCAAGTTCCTTTGCGTACTCTCGCAGTGAGTCCTTAACTTTCTGAGTTGTTCGCGCCCAATCAGCGCCTCCCATTTTATTGAGCTTCGGCTCCTTGCCGTCCTGACCGATAAACTTCTGCACTGTCTCCAGCTGATATGTCGGAACGTAAATTACCGCGTCGTCGGCATAAACGATTTTGATGTAATCCTTTCTCGTACCGCCCTGCTCAATTGTCTCTGTTCCCTCGTATCGGCCTACACCGTGAATGTCGTGAACAACTATGTCGCCCACGTTTATGTCTGTAAAAGAATTTATCTTGCTCTTCTTTTTTGCTGATTTTCTTTTTGATTTTTCTTTCTTGAAGAACGACTTGCCTGATATTACTGTAAAATCCGCGTCGGGATACGAAAAGCCGTTCTCAAGTCCGCCCACCATCACTTCTGTCGACAGAGGCAGATTATTGTCGGCAATATATTCCCTTGCACGCTCTGCCTTTCCCTCGGTTTCGGTAAGCACTATTATTTTCGAGTTTTCGTTTATGTTCTTTGCCGCATCCTCCAGACCTTTGGGGAAGGGCTCTGCCGTTGTGACAGGGATTTCAAACTGCACACCCTCTCCGCTTCCGAAATCCTCAAGGTAGTTGATGTTTTTCATTTTACCGATTGCATCATCAAAAGACATTACCATTTGGAAGCACTCCGCGGGGAGCGCACCGGTACTTGAAACAGCCTCACAGATTCTTATCTGCTCGCTTACTTTGTATTCGGCAGCTTCTTTTGTCTTGTTCTTGTTGTCTACAAAAAGCACTGCGTTTTTTGCGTATGAGAAAACAGTGTGCTCTCTGCCGATGATAAACGGAAGATATCTGTCGTAGCCGGGAATTCGCGCACCCTTTTCAAGCTTCTCAAGGTCTGACTCCACTCTTCTCATAAAGTCGTTTGCACGCTTGTAGTGCTGCTCCATTTGAAGTCCGCAGACCTGTGATTCCGCAGCTCTTCTTATTCTGTCCTTTGTGAGAATTTCATTTTGAATACCGGTTTCACTGTCGGGCATAATCGTGATTTCTTCGACATTTTCGTTCGTTCGCTGTGTCAGCACGTCAAAGGTTCTGATGGAATCAACCGTATCCCCGAAGAATTCTATTCTGTACGGATTGTCGGAATCTGACGGAAAAATGTCAATTATGTCACCACGGAGTGAAAACTGGCCGTTACCCTCTACGGTGGCTACTCTTAAATATCCCACATCCGCAAGGCGCTCGGTAAAATCAATCATATCCGTGTCTTCATTAACCTTAAGAGTGATGATTTGTTTTCTGAGTTCTTCCGGATTCGGAAAATACTGAAGTGCTGCACCAATGGACAAAACAAGAACATCCCAGTCATCCTGAAGCAGTGCAGCAAGAATCTTCATACGTTCTCTTGCGCCGTCCTTTGCCTTTACGTCAACATCGTACAGAATATCTTCTCTTTCGGGAAGCATCAGCACTTTTCCGTCGCAAAGACAGCAAAGGTCCCTATATCTTCCGAGGGCCTCAAGTTCGTTTGCAGCAATATATATTATCTTGTTTTTATCTGTAAAAAGGTATGCGAAATGAGCTTTCGCCGATGACGACAGCCCTGTAAAAACTTTGATTCCGTTTTGTTTTATCCCGTTTTCCCATGATTTAAATCCGGGAATTTTCCTTACGGGATCCCGAAAAGCATTCATTGATTATCCCTTGTTAAAAATGCTCATGGTTTTGGTACAGCCTTTTTCAATAATTGAAAGAGCTGCATCTGCTGCCTTTTCAAAAGCTTCATTCATTAAAGGCTGTTCTTCTTTTGGAATGCGGCCCAGTACATAATCAGCAAGGTCCATAAAAGGAGGTTGCTTTCCTATTCCTATGCGAACTCGCGGAAATTCCTGATTTGAAAGCATCTTAACAACGGACTTCATTCCGTTGTGGCTTCCTGCGCTGCCCTTTTCTCTGACTCTTATTGCTCCCGGATTAAGGTCGATATCATCGTAAATAACGATGATTCTTGCAGGAGAAATCTTATGCCAGTTGGCTGCTTCCTGAATTGCTTCGCCGCTGAGATTCATAAAGGTCTGTGGTTTCATCAGAATGATTTCTTTCTCATCCTTTTTACAGGAACCCACAAGTGCCTTGAACTTTTTTTTGCTTGTTTCCGTTCCCAGCTTTTCCGCAATAATATCAAGTGCCGCGAAACCGCAATTATGCCTCGTGCCCTGATATTCACTACCGGGGTTACCGAGGCCTGCTATAAGCCATTTTTCAGTTTTGTTGTTTTTGTTTAACTTAAAAAACATGCCTTGATTATATCACACTTGAAGCTATTTGCCACATATTCACAAAAGTGATAAAATTATTGTTACTGCTTGAGGTAAATATCAATGATTGATTCATATAATTTTGACAACTTAAAGAAAGTGCATCTTATCGGCATCGGCGGCTCATCGATGAACGGAATTGCAGAAATATTACTTAACTACGATATTAAGGTCAGCGGTTCTGACCGCGGTGAGTCTGATAACACACGAAGACTTTCAAAACTCGGTGCCGAGGTTTTCATCGGTCATTCAAAAGAGAATCTGGCACCTGACTGTGACCTGGTCATTTATACGGTTGCCGTTCCGAAGGACAATCCGGAGCTTGTCGCAGCTTCAGCACTTGGTATCCCGGTTATTGAACGGGGAAAATTCCTCGGCTATGTGGTTTCAAGACATCCGTCATCACTTGCTGTTGCAGGTACACATGGTAAAACAACAACCACTTCCATGATTGCGGCTATTCTCATTGAAGCAAAAAAGGATCCATGCGTTCACATGGGCGGATTCTTCCCTCTTATAGGAGGAAGCGTTCGTGCTTCAAAAAGTGATTATCTTGTGACAGAAGCATGTGAATATCACAGAAACATGCTAAATCTCAATCCCTTTGCCGGAATCATATTGAATGTTGAGGAAGAACACACAGACTATTACAAGGGCGGTCTTCCCGAAATCATTGAGGCTTTCTCGCAGTTCGCGGGAAATATCAATCCCTCCGGTTTCCTTGTTGTATGCAAGGATAATGCCTGTGCCATAGAGGCATCAAAAGGCGCTTCGTGCAAAGTTATAGAGTATTCATATAACGATCCGTCAGCGGAGTATTATGCTTCTGATGTTGTATACAGCAAAGAAGGCACTTCAACATACACATTATGCCGTTGCGGTTCGAAATTAGGCGAAATTGTTCTTTCTGTTCCGGGCAGCCATAATGTTTCAAATTCCGTTGCAGCAGCTGCTGCCGCAATTGAGTTCGGTTGTTCTTTTACCGACATCGCAGACGGACTTAAGAATTTTGTTTGTGCCAACAGACGTTTTCAGTGCATAGGAAAATATAACGGAGCTCGTCTTATCGATGATTATGCGCATCATCCGACTGAAATAAAAGCGGCCATTAAGTCTGCGGTAAGTGTCCTCGGAGACAAACATAAGTTATATGCTGTTTTCCAGGCTCACACATATACAAGAGCCATTAATTTCGGAGATGCCTTTGCAGAGGCTCTTAAGGATGCAGATGAGATTATTGTTGCTGATATTTATGCTGCACGGGAAAAGGATCCGGGTACTGTTAACGCTGAAATGCTTGCCGCGAAATTCCGCAGTTTTGGCCTGAATGCATCATACAAGGGCGGCTTTGAAGAAATTGAAGATTATCTTAAAAGTGTTGTTAACCCCGATGATTTGGTTATAACTCTCGGTGCCGGAAATGTAAATGAGGTAATTCGCAGAATTGCTGAATAATCTGAATATAATTAAAGCCCTGTGAGATTGTTCTCCCAGGGCTTCTTTTTATGCTTTGGATTTTTGTTCCTCTGTCATATTGGCAAGTACTTTGTATGCTCCTCTTACCACACAGAGTCCGGGTTCTTCGGCAACGATGGCATCGACGCCTGTACTCTTATGAATAAGCTCGTCGAATCCTCTGAGAAGGCTTCCGTTGCCTGTCATGAGTATTCCGTTCTTTTTGATGTCGCCTACTAAGTCAGGCGGTGTTTCTTCAAGTATGTCGCGAATACAATCAAGAATGGGCACTACTGTTTCCATAAGCGGTTCCATCATTTCCTCTGATGTGATTGTATGGATTTCGTATTCTCCGTTTACTACATTGCTGCCGTGAATTTCCATATCAGGCTGCTCGTAACTCGGATAAAGACACACAAGCTTTTTCTTTATATTTTCTGCCTCGAGAGGGCTGATCTGAATGCTGAATTTATTCTTTATGAATTGTGTAATGGCTGCATCAAATGCATCGCCTGCAACTCTGAGGCTCTTTCCCACTACAACTCCGTTGTATGAAAGAACTGCAATGTCTGTTGTTCCTCCGCCGATGTCTACTATCATTCTGCCTTCCGGCTTTGAAACATCGAGACCTGCACCGATAGCGGCTGCAAGAGGTTCTTCAATCATAAATACTCTTGAGCATCCTGCCTCCTGCGCTGCTCTTTCAACAGCTCTCTTCTGCACATTTGTTGTATGTACGGGAATTGCAATCATTGCCTCCGGCTTGAAGATTCTGTGGAGCGGGCTTTTGATTGATTTATTGAGGTAATAGCTGAGCATTTTCTTTGTAAGTGTATATCTTGAAATAACACCGCCGCAGATAGGCTGTATAACTTCATTATCCTTGTTAATTCTGCCTAACATGTTTTTAGACTCGTCACCAAGTGCCGTTATTCTGTCAGTATTTCTTCTTGTGGTAACAAGAGAAGACTGGTTGACTGTAATGCCCTTCTTTTCAACATACATTAAGAAGGTTGCAGTGCCTAAGTCTATTGCTACATGTTGTCTGAAAGCTCCCATAGTATTCCTCCAATAATCAATGATTACATTTTATCATAAATTGACGGGTTTTGGTAGTATGCAGGTGTGATACCGAGGTGTTTGTCCACTGTGGTTGCAGGTTTTGGTTTTCAGTGGACATTTTTACCGTTTGTTCTGAATTTTTGTCCACTAAAATGAAAAACTTAACGAGTTTGTGGCAAGGCTTAAACAGGGCTTTTTTTGAGAAAAACGGCCTGAAACCCGCATAAATAAAGGGTGCCACTAAATAAAAAAATACAGCATTTTAGTGGACAAAAAACCACTTGCCTATGATCTCATTGATTTCTTTTGAATCAATTTCCTTGTTAAAGCCGTCAAAAGTCACAATCAGATTCCTATTCTCAACTATTCCCATATCCTCCAGCTCTTTTTTTTCGAGCATACCATCTTACTGTATAGTTTTCATCATTCATCATTCCGCAGTGTTCCCAATAAATCACCTGGCCCTGTATTGAATTCTTAATTATGAAGTCCGGGTAAAATGACCTTCCGCCGTTTGGCACATATAGTCTGTGTTCATAGTAATAGTCCACCTTTGCGTTGTGCAGGGCATTCGCAATAATAACCTCTGATTTGGATCTTACAAATTCGCCCCTTATTGTTTTATGAATCAAATTGTTTCGGTACATGGGATTCTGCGAAGGACGTGCAACTCCGCGATATTTTGAAGAGATGATTCTGTGTTCATCATCAAGTCTCCTTTTAATTCTTTTCAAAACTCCCGAGGTGGCTTTTAAAGCCCACTCATTCTTAACGCTCCTGTCGTTTCTGACTTGCATCGCTTTAATCAGTTCATCCACGGCATAATCTATCTCATCATCAGCCAATGCATAATCATGCCCGTTTTCTCTCTTATAGATATTCAGATGATTCTTCCTTCTTCTGAATACGAGGGAATATCCTGCGCAGCTTCGTTTTCCTTCGATGCTTTGCAGTTCCTTTTTGGCCTCCTCTATCGCATTTTTCAAAATAAACAACGCTCTGCTCATAAATAAAAATCCTTTCTGTATATTACAGAAAGGATTATATTCCAAAGCTGTTTTAAATGTCTGATTTTGGGAAATAACCCGGAGTTATTTCCCGATTTTTATCAGTTCGCCGTCTCCTGCTGACATCTTCAGCTCATACAAGCCTGCTTCATTTTGCTGCATCAAAGTGTATCCTCCGTTATATTTATTAAACAGATACACCTCCCTGTCACATGCAAAATTAATCGTCTGTGCATTTTCCATATCCTTGTTTGAAAACATAATACAATCGTTGTCGAAGAAGCCAACCACCAACGCCGATGCATTAAGTGCCTTCAGCGGACCGTATGACCCTGTAAAATATCTCAGCAAAACATCCTCAGGCTCATTACCGATATGGAGAACCTCTGTGCTTTTCGCATCAACGATTTCCGCACCCATAAGTGCAAGCTCTTTGTTAATACGCTGAACCATATAGTAGTGTGTATTCTTTTCACCGTTCAGTTCTATCATGGCATTATGATGGTCCCAGCCTTCTGCCCGTCCGCCGGGTGTCCAGTATGTAAACCAGTCTATTTCCGCGGGACCGTAACACAACGAGGAGAAAGCACCCCAACGAAGCTCGGCTTCAGTTAAATATCTGAAATCCCAATGCTCTGTAACCAGGATGATAATCTTCCACGGAATATTGTGCCTGTGTGCACGGTCTCGTATTATTTCGAGGTTGTCCATAAACTGGCCTCGATTGTACTTGATGAATTTTTTACCGAGCCAGCCGTTTGTCTTTCTGTTTTCATTCGAAACAATGGCTTCTTTTTCTTCTCCGTATTCTTCAACCTCTTTAAACATCAGGTTATAGTGGTCATACGAGAGCATGTCCGGTTCAAACACCTCGATGAAATCATCAATATATTTTGAATATACTTCAACACTGTATTCGCGGGCAGGAACTGGAAGCAGGTTTACAAGACACTTGTGTTCGCTGTCCACTTCGGAAATGATGTCCTTCATATCGCGAAGTTTTTGAAACTGTTCCGGAATCGGCTCGTCTTTTAAAAAGAAACAGTTAAGGTTCGGAATGTCTTTGTAATCCTTTGCCAGCCTTCTGAGTTTGTCCTGCCACCCCTCGTCCTGATTCCAAATGCCCCACATTCTGTGATCAAACACGTTCATCGTCATGCCGTACTTTTCAAACAAAGGAGCCATTTTTTTAACATCATTAAAGTCAGCCCAAACATTTGCTATTGTCATGCCCGCATCGGCTATTTCTTTAATTCTTTCTTCCTGAAGTGCGTATTCTGCAGGCGGACCCTGCCAATATGAAATATGAAACTTGCTCATTTTTACTCCTAAAAAATCGGGCCCGCCGTTCAGAGCGGGCCGCATCAAAAACTGTCAGATTATTTATTGAATACTTTCTTTCCTGTTGCTACTTCGAAGTGGCACTCTGCAATTCCGAGGTCAACATTTTGAATTGCCGGAACGCCGTCGACATATGCAAGGATTTTGTCCTGCTTGTAGAAGAATTTTACAGGCTGTGTGTTCTGGTGAGACGGAGCCTTTGCAACTGCTTCCATTCCCTCGATGAACCAAGCCGGTACTTCTCCGATTGCGTCATAGAAATATCCGATCGGTCTTGAGCTTCTGTGCTGTCTGTTTCTTGCAAATTCATCATCAAATGTGATTTCTTCGGCAACCTCTCCGACAGCTATTACCATAACAAGAGTCTCATCGTCTGCAACCTCACATGGGCTGTTATCATTGCTTAAATATACGGAAACCCAACATGTTCCGAGACCCATTGCTGTTGCAGAAAGAACGATCTGTTCACCGTAATATCCGACTCTCTCAAGAAGATATATATCTTTTTTCTGTCCGATTAAAGCGAAATATGAGGAAGCTCCCTGAACACCGGTAAAACTGTTTTTGAAAAACGACGGTGAATTCTGAATAAGCTTTACTGATAATCCTGACTCTTCGTTAATCCTGGCAACGAGTGCCTCAAGTTCTGAGGCCTGTTCAGCTGTAAGCGGTGTGCCGGTATAGTTTCTGTGAGATTTTCTCACGTCAATTGCTTCTTTAAGTGTTAACATAACATCCTCCGAAATTACTTTTTCTTAACGGTTTTCTTTTCCGATGTTTTCTTAGTTGTTGGTTTCTTTGCCGGGGCTTTTTTTACAGGTTCTGCTTTTGCAGGAGTCTTTTTAGCTGCGGTCTTCTTTTTCTTCGGAAGAGACTCTTTTCTCTGTATAATGTATCCCGCTACCTCACCGGGCTGCATACCGAGAACATATGCAAATTCCTCAGTTATTATTCGCTCGGCATTGTCCAGAATTCTCTTGTCGGTTGCGTAGAAGCTTCTTTTGCTTTGTTCAACTTCCTGCTTGTGTATTGAAAGAACTTTTACAAGCCAAAGTATGTCAACTCTGTTTCCGCTTCGGAGCAGCTTTGTGAAAGCTTCACTTCTTTTTTTGCTGTCCTCAATCCATTTATAATCAAGATTTTCAGCTTCCTCAATAAGACCGTCAATCTCATCCTTGCTTAAAACATGCATCATCTTCGCAACAAGTTCTTCGTTCTTCTTCGGAACAAAAATCCTGAGTTCACTGTTGTTATAAACAGGTTCTAAGTAGAAGCCGTCCTTGCTTACATCAACAATCTTGCAGATGCCGTTCTCTTTATAGGTTACATACTCGCCTTTTTTATGCATTTCGGGCCTCCTCAGATCGATATCCGGACAAATTGATTATGTAAAAATTATATCATTTTTTTCAGGTTTTTTCAAATGCTTTTTTGAGCAGCCTTTCTGCATTTTCCGATAAAATCAGCTTTTTTTCTTCGTCGGTGAGAAGATAGTCGTCACGCACTGCGCCTAAATACATTGCAGGATTGCATGTCGGATAATCAGATCCGAAAATGAACTTTTCAGGTCCGAAAAGATCAACTGCATGTCTTATCATTCCGTATCTGAGAATTCCGTAACCTGATAAATCAAGATAATAGTTGTCCGAGAATTTCATTCTCTCCATGTGGCGCATAAATTCCGGATATTCTCCGGGATGTGCGGCAATGAAAGTAACATTCGGATGCTTTTTTACCATGGCATCCATCTGATCCTCACCCATGGAATGGAACGAAACAAGCATATTGCATTCTTCCGCAGCATCAAGAATCTCAGAGAATTCCGGACAGGAATAATCATTCCATCCCTGTGTATAGGGAACAAGTTCTCCGATAAGTTTTACGCCCTCGTTTTTCATTCTGAAAATCTCGGCAATTGACTCTTTTACATATGCGGGATGAACATGAAATCCGGGGCAGTAGAAATCACCGTATTTATCACGAATTGAAAGAGCCTCGTCATTGAGAGCCTGAATTTCCTGCCAGGACGGAACACCGCCGAAAAACTTAATGACGGTACCGCAGATTTTGCTTATGCCAAGAGACTGAAGTCCCTCTTTTGAGTTTTCGAGGCTCATGTTGCAGAAATCCGTATGGTCACATATATTGTGCTCTCTCTTATCAAACGGATGTGTATGAAAGTCGATGACTTTGAATTCCATTTTTACCCCCTGAGTGAATCCACATAGTCACATGCAGCAAGCGCTGCAATTGCTCCGTCAGCTGCGGCAGTAGCAACCTGCCTGATTCTTTTTGAGCGGCAGTCTCCTGCCACAAAAACGCCTTTTTTCGAGCCTTTAAGACTTTCGTCGACATCGGCATAGCCTCTCTCATCAAGTTTGATTATACCGGTAAAATTCTCGTTTTGAGGAACGAGTCCCACTGCAAGGAATACTCCGTCAACGGTAAGTGCCTGTGTCTCCTTTGTCTCTTCGTTTATGATTTCGATTCCGTTCAGTTCGCCTGCTTCGTCAGTAAGATATCCTTTTACCACATTTGAGCATATAACTTCCACATTTTCCTTAGCATAGAGCTGGTCCTGAAGTTTTTTTTCACCTGTGAGAACAGGGAGGTTCTGAACAACGATGAGTTTTGAAACAAGATCAGAAAGAAGCAGTGCTTCCTGAAGAGCTGAATTTCCGCCTCCGATTACGGCAACTGTCTTATCCTTGAAGAATGCTCCGTCGCATACGGCACAGAATGAAATTCCGTTTCCGATTAAGTCTGTTTCTCCCGGAAGTCCTAGAAGTCTGTGCTTTGCACCTGTTGCGATAATAACTGAAAGACCTTCAAAATCTCCGTCGTCGGTTACCACTTTGTAACCCTCTCCGCACTCCTCAACAGACAATACTTCAAGGTTTTCCATGTCGGCACCCTGTTCGATTACCTGGTCTGTGAGAAGGTCTGCGAATTCAACGCCCTGGATTGTTTTGAAGCCGGGGATGTTTTCAACTTTCGGTGAGAAAGCGATTTGTCCGCCGAAGCCGTCCTTTTCGATTACAAGCACATTCTTATTAGCCCTGCGTGCATACAAGGCGGCGGTCAGTCCCGCAGGACCTCCGCCGACAATAATTAAATCATACATGTGATTTTACCCTTGTTTTATTTTTTACTGATTAAGGAATTTCTTGATATCTGAAGCACCTGCGTACTTTTCAACATTTCCGTTTTCAACTACAACGAGTGTCGGAGCCTGCTTGATACCGTATTCATTTACCATGTCAACATTCTCTTCCGCGATGAGATGTTCATATCCGAAGCCTGCCTTATCAAGAGCCGCAGCTGCTATTTTACAGTTCGGGCATGTCTTTCTTGCGAAAAGATATGCAACTCTTCCGCTGTCTGCTGTCGGCATGTCAACAACAGTTATATCTCTGTCGATAGCCTCATTTGCAATCTCATCATTTGCTGAGCAAGGACAGGCTGTTCTTGTCATCTTTGAGTTTGCGATATCGTAAACCTTACGGTCCTTATACTCCTGTGACTTACCGTCGTTCCAGTTCTGAACCGGACGATAGTAGCCTGTGATTCTTGAGTATACCTCAGTAGGATTACCGCACTTAGGACATGTATAAACCTCACCTGAAATGTATCCGTGTTCCTTACAGATTGAGTATGTAGGAGACATTGTGTAGTAAGGAAGTTTGTAGTTCTCTGCAATCTTTCTTACGAGTGTTGCTGCTGACTTCCAGTCAGGAAGCTTCTCGCCTAAGAATGCATGGAATACTGTTCCTGATGTATAAAGCGTCTGGAGCTCGTCCTGAATGTCGAGAGCTGTAAAAATGTCTTCTGTGTAACCAACAGGAAGATGTGAGCTGTTTGTGTAGTAAGGTGTATCGCCTTCGTTCTTTGCAGCAGTCTTAATATCAGGGTATCTCTTAACGTCGTGCTTAGCAAGACGATAAGCTGTACTCTCTGCAGGAGTTGCTTCAAGGTTGTAAAGATCTCCGTACTGTTCCTGATAGTCTGAAAGACGCTCTCTCATATGATTGAGAACATCAGCAGTAAACTTCTGAGTCTTAACATCTGTCATGTCACCGCCGAGCCATGCTGCATTGAGACCTACTTCGTTCATACCTACAAGGCCGATTGTTGAGAAGTGGTTTGCAAATGTTCCGAGGTATCTCTTTGTGTAAGGATAGAGACCTGCGTCAAGGAGTCTTGTGATAACTTCTCTCTTTACGTGAAGTGAACGTGCTGAAATGTCCATCATCTTATCAAGTCTCTCATAGAACTCCTCAGGAGTTTTTGAGAGGTATGCGATTCTCGGCATATTGATTGTTACAACACCGATTGAACCTGTGCTCTCACCGCTTCCGAAGAAGCCGCCTGACTTCTTACGAAGTTCTCTTAAGTCAAGACGAAGTCTGCAGCACATTGATCTTACGTCTGACGGCTCCATATCTGAGTTGATGTAGTTTGAGAAGTAAGGTGTGCCGTATTTTGCTGTCATCTCAAAGAGAAGCTTGTTGTTCTCTGTCTCTGACCAGTCAAAGTTGCTTGTGATCGAATATGTCGGGATAGGATACTGGAATCCGCGGCCGTTTGCGTCACCGCCTATCATTACTTCGATAAACGCTTTGTTTACCATATCCATTTCCTTCTGGCAGTCCTTGTACTTGAAGTCTGCTTCTTTTCCGCCGATGATACAGTTGAGTTCTGCAAGGTCAGCCGGAACTTTCCAGTCAAGTGTGATATTTGAGAAAGGCGCCTGAGTACCCCATCTTGAAGGTGTGTTTACACCGTAGATGAAGCTTTCAATGCACTTTTTAACTGTTTCATAATCAAGGTTGTCGGCTTTTACGAAGGGAGCAAGATATGTGTCAAATGAGGAGAATGCCTGTGCTCCTGCCCACTCGTTCTGCATGATGCCGAGGAAGTTAACCATCTGGTTGCAAAGTGTTGCAAGATGCTTTGCCGGAGCAGATGTGATTTTACCGACTACACCGCCGAGGCCTTCCTGAATAAGCTGCTTAAGTGACCATCCTGCACAGTAACCTGTGAGCATTGAAAGGTCATGAAGGTGGATGTCAGCATTTCTGTGTGCGTTTCCGATTTCGTCATCATAAACCTCAGAAAGCCAGTAGTTAGCTGTGATGGCTCCTGAGTTTGAAAGGATGAGACCGCCGACTGAATATGTAACCGTTGAGTTTTCTTTAACTCTCCAGTCATTGATCTGAAGATAGTTGTCAACGATTTCTTTATAGTCAAGAACTGTTGCGTTTAAGTTACGGATTTTCTCTCTTTGTTTACGGTAGATGATATATGCCTTTGCAACATCGTCGTAGCCTGCTTTGATAAGGACTGTTTCAACGCTGTCCTGAATTGCTTCGACTGTAACCTTACCGTCTTTGATTTTTGACTCGAAGTCTGATGTTACCTTAAGTGAAAGGAAATCTATGATATCAGGATTGTATTCCTTCCGGCATGCTTCGAAAGCTTTTGTAATTGCGGCCGTGATTTTAGAAAGTGTAAAATCAACGACTTTTCCGTCTCGTTTTACTACTGTGTACATTGTTTTTTTCTCCTCGATTGTTTTTTTTGCAATGTGGAGTATACACCTATATAGTAGTTGTGTCAATAGGGCTACCACAAGATATTGTGGTTTGTTGTGAATTATCAAAAATGCCTTAAATACGGGCTTAAATGCCTCTTAAGGCGGTGTTCGGTGCGTATTTTCGGGAGACTTCGGCCATTTTTTTCATCGTTTCCTCGTCTCTGCCGTGGATTTCGGCACATATCAGGTTGCCGCTGTCCACAAAATTCTGTAAAAAATATTTCGTGTCTCCTGCGATTTTTTTCGCGATTTTCTCTATATCTTCGATTTCATGAAACTCTTTTGTTATTGTCGTGCGGAATTCGAAGTCAACATCGCCTTCCATGAGCATATCCATACTCTCTTCTATCGGTGTCGTGTCAAATCCCGGAACCCCTATTGTTTCAGAATATTTTTCAAACGAGTTTTTCACATCCATCGCAACGTAATCCACAAGTTTTTTGTCGAGAATTTCACGAAGAGGCTTCGGATAGGCTCCGTTTGTGTCGAGTTTTACCGCAAAACCCATTTCGCGAACCTTCAGAATAAATTCGGGAATGTCGCGATGAATAAGAGGCTCGCCTCCGGTTATGGCAATTCCGTCCAGCAGGCCCTTCCTTTTACCGAGAAAATCAAGAATGTATTTCTCGTCATAAATCGCATCCTCCGCCTTAATGTCTGTTACAAGCATCGCATTGTGGCAAAAAGGACAGCGGAAATTACAGCCGCCTGTAAAAAGCGTTGCGGCCACCCTGCCCGGAAAATCCAATAATGTCATTTTCTGAAGTCCGTGAAATTTCATTGCTTTTATATTATATCACATTGTGTTATTATTTTACTACTATGACAGAAAAACCTGATTTAAACAGAATATTGGCAAAGCTTGACGAGCATCTCGGTAAAAATGACTACTCTTCCGCAGAAAGACATCTCATCTTCTGGATGAACGAAGCAAAAGCATGCGACGATAAAAGATGCATGTTTTCTCTTGCAAATGAGCAAATGGGGCTTTACAGAAAGCTCGGCAGAGAAAAAGAGGCGCTTGAAGCACTGGAGCTTGCAAATTCACTGATTGATGCTTCCGGTCTTGGCGGAACAATTTCAGCGGGAACATGCTTCGTTAACTCCGCCACTGTTTACAAAGCCTTCGGCATGGCGGAAAAAGCAATACCGCTTTTCGAAAGAGCAAAAGAGATCTACGAGAAGAATCTCCCGGATAACGACGGTCGTCTCGGCGGACTTTACAACAACACCGCCCTCGCCCTTTCGGATCTGAAAAGATACGACGAGGCAATGATAAATTACGAAAAAGCCATCGGAGTTATGAAGAAAGTTACGTACGGAGAGCTTGAACAGGCCATAACTTATCTTAATATTGCCGACATACTGGAGTCGCGGGACGGACGGGATGCGGCAAAAGAAAAAATCGACAAAGCACTGGACACTGCACTTGATTTGCTTTCGACAGAAGGAATTCCGCATAACGGATATTATGCTTTTGTCTGTGAAAAGTGCGCGCCGTCTTTCGGATATTACGGAAGAGACGATGCCGCAAAAGCGTTGAGAGAAATCGCAGAGGAGATTTATGAAGGGACTTGAGCTTTCTGAAAAATTCTACAACGAGTTCGGCAAACCGATGATTGAAAAAGATTTTGCAGACATCAAGGATAGGCTTTGCTGCGGACTGGTGGGTTCAGGTTCTGAATGTTTCGGCTTTGATGACGAGATTTCTCAGGATCATGATTTTGAACCCGGTTTTTGCATATTCATACCGGGCGAAGACGAAATCGGACGCAGAAGAGCTTTTGAGCTTGAAAGAGCATATGCAAAGCTTCCGAAGGAATTCATGGGATACAAAAGAAGCCCGCTCTCTCCCGCAGGCGGAAACCGTCACGGAGTTATAACAATCGGGGATTTTTACAAAACCAAAACCGGACACGAAGACGGAGCACTCACCCTCTCCGACTGGATGACTCTTCCCGAGTTTTATCTTGCGGAAGCAACAAACGGTAAAATATTTTTCGACAATTTGGGGCTTTTTTCAGAAATCAGAAGCAAGTTGTCGAATATGCCCGAAAACATACGACTCAAGAAGCTGAGCGGAAATCTCATTTTGATGAACCAGTCCGGAAAATACAATTATCCGCGCTGTCTTTCACACAGTGAAACAGCTGCCGCCCAGATGGCCCTTTATGAATTTGTTCAGCATACCCTCAGGGTTATATTCCTGCTCAACAGAAAATACATGCCTTTCTACAAGTGGAGCTTCAGGGCTCTTCGTTCTCTGAACCTGCTCTCCGATTTTGCGGATCCGCTGGAGTATTTAATTACGACGGAAAACGACAAAATCACGTCAAATACGAAGCTTAAAGTCATCGATGACATAGTTTTCGGCATTGTTTCCGAAATCAAAAAAAGCGGCATTTCGGAAGCCACCTGCGATGACCTCGAAAAGCACGCCTTTTCAATAAACGACCATATTTCAGATTCTGATTTAAGAAACGCCGATATTCTTTTCGGTGCATAATTTCAACTAAATTCGAATAACCGCAATTTCCGCCTCAGTCATAAACCTGATCGGCATATTTGCATTTCCAAGTCCCGAAGAAATATATATCGGGGTTCCGCGATAATCATATTTTCCGTATATGTATCCCTTGTTTGCCAGCAGGTCTCTTCGCCTCAAAATACTGAACTCAGTACGGAAAGGAAGTCTGACCTGACCGTTGTGATAATGTCCGAACAAGCCCAGGTCCGCACAGCCGTCGGGAAGATATGTGAGAATATCGGGATTGTGAGAAAGAAGAATCGAGTAATATCCGTCTTTTTTTACAGGCATATTGCGCAGGGCAGTTTCTTTATCAGAGGTTCTGTAGTCTCCCGCACCGCAAATTCGGATTTTTCTTCCTCTGAATTCAGTCTCGACACTTTCGTTATCAAGCACATGAAATCTCGGAGATATGCTCTCAACCTCTTTTGTGAAGGCTGCCTTCTTTTCTTCGCTGTATCCGAATGTTTTTTTGTTGTCATGGTTTCCGTATGTCAGGTACACCGGGCAGTCCGTGAAGTTTGCAAAGCACTGAAGAAACTCAAGAGCAAGGGGGCCCTCCCCCGGATCATAAACATAGTCTCCCGCAAGCATTATCACATCCGGATTCTCTTTTGAAACCATTGTTCCGATATAGTCCCAGTTAATCGGAAGTCTTGAGACATGTATGTCTGTCAGAAGAACAATTTTGACGGGATTTTCTTTGTCATTTTCGGACATAAAAAAATCCTGATGTTCTATTTTCAGTTTCTTTGCCTGACGGAGCATCTCAATTAGCAGAAATGCTCCGGCAAGAATAACCGCTGTAATGAATATCAGGATAAATGTTAAGTCCATCTGAATATTACCAAATGCTCTTAAGGTCTGTTGCTTCGAATGATGCGATCTCGATATCGCCCTCTTCTGTTACGACTGTAAAATCAGTTGCATCCATATTCGCCATAAATCCGGCGACTGCGAATGCGCGTCCTTCACCTGTGAAGATTTCAAAGCCTGTAGTGTCGGCAATAACTCTTACCTTCACTCCGTCCTCTCCCGGATAAGAAGGAAGACAGCAATTTGCAGCTGACATACAGCATCCGTTGTTGTCGAAGCTCATTGTTGTTCCGTGGAAATCAATGTGATACTTCTTTCCGCCTTTGATTACGAAGGTGATGTCCTTTGCACCCTTGTTTGTTGAAATCGTCTGTTCGCTGCCTTCGGCAACCTTGATTCCTCCGATTTTCTTCGTACCGGAATAAAGTGACTCGATTTCTTTAATCGGGTTTGCACAAAGTGAATATGAGTCTCCGTCTTTTACCAGTGTCATCTCTGTCGGGATGTTCATTGAAGAGTTGAAATAGTTATTTGGTATGCAGAAGTTGTTCCATGCAACCTTGATTCTTCTGTCGCCTGTACCCGAGTATGACTGAGCGGCATAGCTCGAATCGCCCCAGTGGTGTCTCTTGCATTCCTGAACCGGGCAGAACATTCCTTCTTCGTTTAATTTTCCTACTAAATACCAGTCGTGTGCTCCCACAAGTATCCAGAATCGTTCTCCTGTTTCTTTTACCGTAAGAGGGTAAAAATCAGGGCATTCGGCAACGTTCGGAAGATTAATCTGCTGCTTCTTTTCCCAGTGAAGGAGATCATCTGAAGTGTAGAGAAGAAATTCGTTGTCAACGAGATAGAGTGCCATGTAGTAGCAGTTCATTTCGTCTGACCAGATAACCTTAGGGTCTCTGTTTGCATATCCGATATGAGGCACAACGGGATTTCCGTCATACTTTATGAGAGTCTTGCCGTTGTCAGTGCTGTAAGCAAGGCACTGTGTATACGGTTTTCCCTGAGAGAGTGTGTTCTCTCCGCCGGCTGCAGTATAGTAGAAAAGGATCGGAGGATTCTCTGTTGTTCCGAGTCCCGTGAGATTCTTCTCGTCTAAAATTGCAGAGCCGGAATACATTGTTCCCGTTTCGTCAGGGAACATTGCTTCGTCCTTTTCAACCCAGTGAATAAGGTCTGTTGATTCGGCATGACCCCAATGCATATTTCCCCACATTCTTCCCGCGGGATTGTGCTGGAAGTAAAGATGGTAAATTCCGTTGTGATAAATAAGACCGTTAGGGTCATTAATCCAGCCTTTCTTAGCTGAGAAATGAGTTTTCGGTCTGTCAGGTTCACTGTAAAATACAGTATCATCTCCGTCTGATGTTTCGAGCACGATTCCGTCAGGGCCGCCCTTTGTTTCAAGAGTCATTCCCTTGAATCTTTCAAAGTCAACATAGTATTTTGTAAAAGTTTCGTTCGGGTCAAGACATACATCAAGGTTAAATACAACCTCGCCGTTTGACGAATTCTTAAAAATCAGGTTTGTCTTTTTATTCTGGTCATAGCAAACCGGAATAACCAAAAACTTTTTGTCGATTGTAATTTTCATATACGTTCTCCTTGCTTTAATCCATATTAAAGTTTTTCTTATTTTACCATACCGAAGAAGTGAAATAAAGAAAAAAATCGGACATCACGAGGATGTCCGATTTGATTTATGCACTATGAAAAAATCAGTCTTTCTTTCTTCTCTTAGTTGTTACAAGAGCTGAAAGTGATACAGCTACAAGTCCGAGAATTCCCGGGTCAAATGTTGACGGATTGAGCGGGCTTGGGTTCTTTGTAGGTGTAGGTTCCGAAGGAGCCTGTGTAGGTGTAGGCTCACCCGGCTCTGCCGTAGGAGTTTCTTCTCCCGGTACAGGAGTAGGTGTCTCTTCACCCGGTACAGGAGTAGGAGTTTCCTCTCCCGGTTCCTGTGAAGGCTCTTCTGTCGGTCCTTCCGGTGTAGGTGTTGCAACAGGAGCTGTTACAAGTGCCCATGCGCCTGAACCTTCTATCGTGTTAACGTTTCCGTCTGTTCCGTCAGCGCCTGTTACTACTGCTACCCATTCACCCTCTGATGCGGCTGCTGTTGGTTTTACAGGGATGTTGATTGTAATCTCATCGCCTGCCTTTGCAACTGTTTCTGCATTCTCATCTAAGATTGTGAGGATGAGTTTGCTTTCTGCATCTGTACGAGCTGATACTGACCACTTGCCCTTGTCTCCGTTGAGCTTTGAAAGTGATTCGTTGCCTTCGTTAGCTGCCTGAATATCTTCGTCTGTAATATTCTGATCGATGAGTGCTCCGTTTGTATTAAGAACAATGTCGAAGCCCATGATTCCGCTTTCTGTTGTGATATCACTGATTACAAGAGGTACATTTACTGAATCTCCTGCTCCGAATGCAGGAACATCACCAAATGATACTTTGTATGCATCACCTGCAGGAACGTCTACATCAGGTCTTGGTCCGGGTGTTACGTCCGGTGTAGGTGCAGGTGTCGGATCGCCTGATGCAGGATCATCTGTTGGCTCTGTTGTAGGCGTCGGGTTTGAAGGCTGTACACCGCCCTTTGCCTGGTTATATAAAGTTAGTGCCTGGTCAGCTGTTGCGCATGCCTTGTAAACTCTTGCGAAAGCAACTTTACCCTGCATAATTGTTGAACCGAACATTGAACCGTAGATTGACTCACCCATGAGAATCTGAGCATTTGTTGAACCATATCTTGTATCAGCAGTTTTTGTAGGTCTGCCTTCATATGTTGCAACAAGCTGTCCGTTAACATAGAAGTAGTTGTTCTGTCCGTCTGATGTGCCTAAAAGGTGAACCCATTCCTTGTGAGGAAGTGTTGTTTCCTGATATGCGTTACACATATCAAAGTTACCCTTGGCTTCAGAACCTGAAGCACATCTGAATCCTGATGACGTGTCTTCTCCGTCGTTATATTCCTCAAAGTGAATTGAACCGTAGTTTAATTCAAGGAATACCTGGTTGTGCATGTATTCAGCTGCGTCTGATGAAATATAGAGATACATTTCAAGAGTGAAACCTTCTGTAAGGTCATAACCCTGGAATGTATATCCGTCATTGTTTTCCCAAATGAGGTTTCCTGCATCTTCAAGAATTGCAACCTGACGTCCGAGTTCCGCGTCAGTTTCAAGTTCAAGATCTGCTCCTGAAATCATCTCATTGAATGTGTAGTTGCCTGTCTGGTCATCGGCTGAACCCGTGCTGAAATCCACATTAAAGTAGAGAGCAGCATTGAGGTTGTCAAGAGATGCCTCAGCACTTGTTGCCATTGGTGCAATTGCCATTGTGCAAATAATTGCAAGTGACAATAAAATGGTCAGTAATTTTTTCATTTGTTGCCTCCAAAATATATAAATATACGAGTGTATTTTATCTTTTTTTATGAAATTAGTCAATAAAAAAACGGACATTCTGCAAAAAGAATGTCCGTTAATTTTATGTCTGTTTTAAGACTTTATCAGTCTTCCTTCTTTCTTCTCTTAGTTGTTACAAGAGCTGAAAGTGATACGGCTACAAGTCCGAGAATTCCCGGGTCAAATGTTGTAGGATTGAGCGGATTCGGGTTCTTTGTAGGTGTCGGGTCTGAAGGTGCCTGTGTAGGTGTTGGTTCACCCGGCTCTGCTGTAGGAGTTTCTTCTCCCGGTGCAGG
Source organism: uncultured Clostridia bacterium (assembly GCA_945965275.1). Lineage (GTDB taxonomy): Bacteria > Bacillota > Clostridia > UBA1212 > SIG427 > CAMFNB01. Next base: position 36,528 of record CAMFNB010000009.1, read on the forward strand.
AGTTGGTGTTTCTTCACCCGGTGCAGGTGTAGGAGTCTCTTCTCCCGGAACAGGAGTTGGTGTTTCTTCTCCCGGTTCCTGTGAAGGCTCGTCTGTAGGTCCTTCAGGTGTAGGTGTTACAACAGGAGCTGTTACGTCTGCCCATGCGCCTGAACCTTCTACTGTGTTAACATCGCCGTCTGTTCCGTCAGCGCCTGTTACTACTGCTACCCAGTCGCCTTCTGCTGCAGGTGCTGTTGCTTTTACAGGGATGTTGATTGTAATCTCGTCGCCTGCCTTTGCAACTGTTTCTGCATTCTCATCTAAGATTGTGAGGATGAGTTTGCTTTCTGCATCTGTACGAGCTGATACTGACCACTTGCCCTTGTCTCCGTTGAGCTTTGAAAGTGATTCGTTGCCTTCGTTAGCTGCCTGAATATCTTCGTCTGTAATATTCTGATCGATGAGTGCTCCGTTTGTATTAAGAACAATGTCGAAGCCCATGATTCCGCTTTCTGTTGTGATATCACTGATTACAAGAGGTACATTTACTGAATCTCCTGCTCCGAATGCAGGAACATCACCAAATGATACTTTGTATGCATCACCTGCAGGAACGTCTACATCAGGTCTTGGTCCGGGTGTTACGTCCGGTGTAGGTGCAGGTGTTTCTTCACCTGGAACCTCTGTCGGTACAGGCTCAAGTCCCTGTGCCTGAGCAAAGAGAGCTTCTACCTGCTCATCAGTAGCACATGCCTTATAAATTCTTGCAAATGAGTAGTAACCTTCTGTATGGAAGTCACCCCACATTGTTCCGTAGATAGAGTCTGCAAGGTTAATCTGTGCTGAAGGTGTGTTGTATCTTTCGCCAACAAGAGGACTGTTTCTGTGATACTCAGCAACCTTTACACCATTGATATAAAGTGTACCTACATTCTCATCAGATGTTCCGACAATGTGTACCCATTCCTTGTGTGGGAAAATCCTTGTTGTATCGCCTGCGATACCCATATTGAAGTTTGCTTCGCTGTTTCCGTCACCACATACGAAGCAAGCCATGAAGTCTTCAGCGTCGTTATATTCTGAGAAACCGAAATATCCGTAACCAACACCGATGATACCCAGGTTATGTTTTACTTCATCAGGATCTGTATTGAGGTAAACATAAGTCTCAAGTGTAAGACCTTCAGTAAGGTTGTAACCTAAGAATGAGTAGCCTTCCGTGTTCTCATATGTTACTGTACCATAGTTGTCTCCATTGATTTCAAGAACCTTCTTGTTAAGAATAGGATCATCAGTAAATGTAATCGGGTCGTAACCTGAGATTTCATCCATATATTCATAGTTACCTGTCTGGTCATCCATTACACCTGTGCTGTAATCTACATTGAAGAAAATCTTTTCGTTGAGTGAATCAAGAATGCTCGGATCAGTTCCCGGTCCCGGTTCACCTGAAGGTGCGGGTGTGATTTCAGGAGTTGCTGTTACTGCAGGTGTAGCTGTAGGCTCATCTGTGTATGAAGGAAGTTCTCCTGAATTTCTTGCATTGAAAAGTTCTGTTACATCGTTAGCTGTGGCTGCTGATGTGTAGATACGGGCAAAGGCAATCTCAAACGGCATTGCGTCAGAGCCAAGTGAGAACTGGTCTGTTGTAGGTCTGTATGAACCTACTCTGAAGCCTGCATTGACGCTGCTGTCAAGTGTTGTAATCGGAATACCGCCTGGTGCATAGCAAGCCTCCGTGGCAACTAAAGCTCCGTTTATGTAATATGAGCTGTTTGTTCCGTCATTTACGTATACAACGTGAGTCCAGTTGTTTCTTGCCTTCTTCCATAATGCTGGTGAGTTTCTGATGCTTGAACCGTTTGCTTCAGTAACTGAGATGTTACCTGCAACACCAATTCCGTTAAGAGCCATATTACCCATGTTAATTCCCCAACCTGAATAGATTGATGAACTGTTGTCATAATATGTTCCGCAAACAAGACCCCAACCTGTGCTTACTGTTCTGAAGTAAACCTCACAAGTGAAGTTCTTAGTAACCTTAGCAGGATCAACATCGTAGCAAAGACCTGAACCAACAAATTTTGCAACCTTGCCTGAAGGTCCTTCAGGGTTTGTTTTGGTAGCATTTGCTGAAGCCTGAGCAAAGGATACAGGATCTCCTGTATAGTACTCCATTTTATCCTTGCCGGAGTAGTCTAATACAGCTACTCCGCTTTTACTGTCGTTAATAGTCTCTTTTGTGTAATCTGCATTGAGATACAGAGAATCAATAAAAGAACTAGCACTAACTGATACCGTTGGTACTACTATCATTGTGCAAAGAATTGCCAAAGATAACAGCAATGGTAAAAATCTTTTCATTTCGTCCTCCAAAATAATATAAAAAGTTACTATAATTATATCTTAACAGTAACTTTTTAGTCAACGATATTTTATTCAATTTTTTTACTATTTTTTAAATTTTTTATTAACCACTGTAAGTGATGTAAGGCCCATTGCAGCCAGGCTCAGTATGCCCAAATCAAACGTTGTGGGATTTGGTTTGTCAGGCGTCTTTGTCGGTGCTAAAGTCGGTGCGGAGGTCGCTGTCGGCTTCACATCAGGTTCCTTCGAAGGGGCCTCTCCGGCGATTTTTACCGATGTACCTCTGCCTGTTATTGTTTCAATATTACCATTGGTTCCTGCTGCCTCTGCCGTTGATATTATTTCAACTCCCGGTTCAGAGTCCTTTGCAGCGGTAAAAGCAAGCGTGAGTTCAAATGATTTTCCCGGCATTACGGCATCCACTGCATTGTCCTCAAGTATTGTAATAATGAGAACGGAATCATCCTTGTTATCCATTCTTCCGGAAATTGTCCACTTTCCTCCCTTTGTATTCAGTGCGGAAATAGTTGTATTTGAAGCATTTGCTTTTTCAATGTCATCATTCACAATCGGAGTTGTAACATAATCTTTGTTAAGCTTTAAGTTGATATCAAAGCCCAATATGCCCGACTCAGGTTTTATATTGTCCACCTTAAATGTAACGGCAACTGTTTCCCCTTTTTTAAACGATTTAACTTCCTGAGAGGAAATCTCATATGCATCGCTGCCTGTCGCACCATAAGAAAAGAAAATACTGCAGAAAGCAAAGCACAATATTAAACTGATAAATGTTTTTATTCTTTTCATAGCATTTGAAGATTACAACAAGGCTGTTTTTTTGTCAACAAAAAAGGGAGCTCATAATGAGCTCCCTCAGTAGCTTTATTCAAAGATTAAGGATTTACCTTAATGCTGAATGATGCTGTCTTTCCTTCATAAGAAACAGTGATGAGCTGTACGCCGGCCTTTGTTCCGTCGAAGCCTGTAACTGTAACCTTTGAGTTAGGAATTACTTCTGTTGTTGAGTCGAAGTATTTAGCTGTTACTGTCATTCCTGTTGTATCGAATGTGTCACCAACCTTGTATGATACCTTTGTTGGCTTTGTTACTGTAAGAGCTGAAACAACCTTTTCAGCTGTAACTCTTACTGAGAATCCTGTGTCATAGTAATCCATGTAGAATATCTTAACTGTTACTACAGCCTCTTTATCATTTCTGAATGAAGCGAATGAAAGCTCCTCTGTAGGAATTGCAAAGTTTACTGTAAGGTCCTGGTTAAGAGCGTTTACAACGATACCTGAAGGATCGAATCTCTCGCCCTGCTTATAACGAAGCTTTGTTGGCTTTGTAGCAACCTTGATACCTCTTACGTCAGAACGTCCGCCGTATCTTACTGAGAATCTTGTTTCCCATCCTTTGTACTTAAGAACAACATACTGTCCGCCTGTTAAGTAAATGTCAGGAGAAACAATTTCGATACCGCTGTCCTGTCCGTATTCGATAACCTCACTTGTCATATCCGTATAGAATACTCTTACTGCGATACCTTCTGTCTCAAATTCGTCACCTAAATAGTACCAGAGTCTGTTTGACTTATGTGCAACTGAAAGATATCTGATCTGCTTTTCAGGAACTTCTGTCGGAGCAGGAGTAGGAACTTCTGTCGGCTCCGGAGTAGGAACTTCTGTCGGTACAGGAGTAGGAACTTCTGTCGGTACAGGAGTCGGCTCTGGAGTCGGCTCCGGAGTTGGCTCCGGTGTAGGAACTTCTGTCGGCTCCGGTGTAGGAAGTACAGGTTCGTTACCTGTCATCTCTGTGTACATAGCTGCTGCACCTGCTGCGTCTACAGCCTTTGTATAAATGTTAGCAGCTGCCATGTATCCTGTGAATACGAAGTCGCCCCACATCATTCCGTATGCTGAATCACCAAGGATAAGTGTATCGCCGGTTGCAGGTAAGAACTCGAAGTTTCTCGGTCCCTCTGCAACAAGAACACCGTTGATGTAAATTTCCTGGCTGTCTCCGTCGATTGTTGCGATTACGTGTGTCCACTCATCCACAGGGAATGATTTTTCAACACCGATTCTGTTAGTAACAATTGAATACGGATCGTTTGTATCTCTATCAGATGTAGCAAAGGCAACGAGGTTGTCACCGTCTGCATCATATCCTGAAAGAGCAACCTGTGAAAGGCCAAGTCCCATAATAGCTTCGTGCTTATGAACGCCGTCAATCTTGAAGTAAGATTCAAGTGTTAAGCCGTTTTTGAAGTCATACAAGTGGAACTGTCTGCCTGTGTATTTAGCACCTGCATATCCGTCAAAGTATACAACGTCTTTGCCGATTTCTTCGTCATATTGATATGTGAAGTCGTTTGACTCAGTATCACTGAATGTGTAGAAGCCTGTCTGGTCTTCCATTGTTCCGGTTGAAGGATCAAGTTTGAACATAAGCTGATCGGGCTCGCCCATTGCTGTATCAGTGAATGCAGGAACTGCGCCTGTGTTACGAGCATTGTAGAGTGCTGATACTTCTGCAGCTGTTGCAGGAGTGTCATAGAGACGAACATAAGCTACGTCCATTGATAAGCACATCTGGTCTGTCTGAGGTCTGTAACCGCCTACACGGAAACCTGCACAGTTTGACGTGTTAAGGTACTTATCCTGAGTAAGAGCAAATCTTGTGTAAGGAACTGCAGCTGCCAATGTAGGCTTTGTTGAAACAAGGTTGCCGTTTACGTAAAGATCATATTCGCTTGAACGGTTTACATAAACAAGGTGAGACCACTTACCTCTGATCTTACCGCCTGCGTCAATGCCGGCAGAACTCTGTACACCTCCGCCGTATGTATCGAATACAGTTACGTTGTTGGCTTTACCCGTTTCAGGGTCTCCGTTGGCTGCTCCGAAGTAGCCGAACTGGAATCCCCAACCTGTGTATTCGCGGTGGTTTGTGTAATATGTACCTGCAAGCATGCCCCATGTGGAATCGTTAACTTTTACATACATTTCACATGTAAAGTTGTTACCCATTGCTGCGGGATCAACATCATAAACAATACCTGCGCTTCTGATCTGAGCAACTGTAAGTCCGATTGTTGCATCCTGAACGAAAGCAATTGGTGTGCCTGCAAAATCTGCACCCAAGATAGGGTTGTTTGTTGCCATATCCCAGTATTCTGTTCCGTTTACCTGATCAGCAAGGCTGCCTAATGTGTAGTTAGCGTCAAATACAAGGTGGTTGGCGATTGTGCCGTCACTTGATGCACTTGCGGGAACTGCGAACATTGTGCAAAGCATTGCGATAGATAAAACTAAAGCAAAAATCTTTTTCATATTCTTCCTCCTAAAAAATTTTTAACTGAAATACAAAAAATACGAATTTCTAGTAACTATATTTTAATGAAAAATTAACAACTCGTCAAGGTAAATTGCAACAGATAATACAAATAGTATATAATAGGTTTTGCATGCGGATATGGTGGAATTGGCAGACACGCCAGATTTAGGTTCTGGTGCCTTTGGTGTACAGGTTCAAGTCCTGCTATCCGCACCATATCGAGTGTTCATAACGGACTTGAGTTATGGACACTCGATTTCTTTTTACCTGCATTTTGCATCTTCTTGTATGTATGAACAGGGATTACCCTGCTCTTTTTGTTATGCCGGTAAAACATTCGGGAAATATTCAACGGCATTTGACCGTTAAGGATATTGTGGTTTGTAAATAATGTATAAAAAACAAATTTGTATACTTGATTTTGATACTGTTAACGCTATAACATAAGCAGTGTCAATATTTTTTGGGGTGATATTTATGGCAAACGAAATTTTCAATTTCAATGTAATTCCGTCGGTCGTGCCGGCAGATGAGGAAAGTGAAATAGTTATAGAGAGTCGCAGCGGAATATTCAAATTTTATGACGGTGTTGAGTATGATGTAAAATTTATTCCGACCGAGCAAAGCGATGTGCCTATGAATGAGGAAATGTCGCTTTTCGGGTGGGATCAAAACCGAAAGACATACTGCGTTAAAGCCGAAAACGGACGCTTAAAGCTTAAACACAAATTTTTCGGAGAGCAAAAGTGGCGTATAAATATAACCTCAGCCGAAGAACGTTATGATAAATACGAGGCTGAAAACGGAATAGTGCGCACAAATTCGCGCTGGAACTTTATTCACGCCCTCGAAAGAGGAATTACGGTTTCGATATATTCGCTTTTGCCTGATTTATACGGAAAAAATGTAAAAAAAGGTGATTTTCACATTCATACAATGATTTCGGACGGTACGGAAAGCCCTGAACGTACGGCGGCAAATTACCGAAAAGCAGGGTTTGATGTAATAGCTATGACCGAGCATAATATTTATTATTCATCAAAGGATGTTGAAAAAAAGCTTGATTTTATGAAGAATTATAAAATTATGTGCGGCGAAGAGGTTCACAACGGATACGGCGGGCTTATTCATATGGTGAATATCGGCAGCCGTTACAGTGTGAACGAGATTTATATAAACGAGCCAGGCAGGGTAAAAAAAGAGGTTGAGGAGCTTAAAAAAAGCGTCAAAGTTCCTGACGGCTTGGATGAGCGTGAATATCTTTACAGGGTTTGGACATATAATGAAATTAAAAAAAGCGGCGGCTATGCAATATACCCGCATCCTTTCTGGACGGTGAGTGAGCATTACAATGTAGAAACAAAAATGAGCCGCGCAATTTTGCAAAACGGCTTATGCGACGCGTTTGAGCTGATGGGCGGCTGCACTCCCTATGAGAATAATTTACAGCACGCGCTTTATGAGGAAATGCTGCGAGGGGGCGTAAATATTCCGATTGTCGGTTCAAGCGACAGTCATTCGTCAATGCCGGGCGTAGAGTGGTTTAATGAAACATTCACAATTTTATTTGCGGACGGCGATGATGTTTTGGGTGCGATTGACAGCGGATACAGCGTTGTGGTTGAGGCGGTAAAAAACGAGCATACGCGCATATTCGGCGATTTCAGAATGATGAAATACGCACAGTTCCTTTTGGAAAATTACTTTGCGCGAAGAGATGAGCTTTGCAAAGCCTCGGGACTTTTTGTTGAAAGGTATCTTGAGGGTGATGACTGCAAGGATATTATAATATCGTGCGAGAATAGAATCGAAAAGCTTGAAAAAGAGTTTTTCGGCAGAAGATAATTAAGATAATTAAGAGATTAAAAAATTTTATCCCGTCTGTTTGAAGTAAACAGACGGGATAAGTAATTCTTAAGTTATGAAATTTTAGTTTTCGGTTTCTTTTCTTTTTCTTCTGTAAGCAGTT
>CAMFNB010000010.1 GCA_945965275.1 uncultured Clostridia bacterium
CTATTACGAAAATGCTCATTTTTTCTCCCTTATGGAATTATATAATGCTTCAGCTGCCGCCTTGTTCATTGAAGGCGCTGCGGCGAGTTCTTCAACAGTTGCTTCTCTTATTGCCTTAAATGTCTTAAAATGCCGTAATAATGCGGTTTTTCGCGATTTTCCCACACCCGGCACATCGTCCAAAATAGACTTTTTATATCTTTTTTCCGTCAGTTTTCTGTTGTATTCGATGGCAAATCGATGTGTTTCGTCCTGAATCGACGAAATGAAATGCCAAAGTTCCGGATGATTTTTCAGTAATATTTCCCGTTCTTCATCCACAAGGGCTCTTGTTTTATGGTGATTGTCCTTCACCATGCCGAATACCGGAATCTGTACGTCCGTTTCATCCATTGCCTGTCTTGCTGCCTCAATTTGTCCCAGACCGCCGTCCACTAAAATAATATCGGGTTTTTCTTTGAAGTTTTCACTTCCCGCCTTGTATTCATTAAGTCTTCGGGTCAGCGTTTCCTTCATGGCTCCCACGTCGTTTCTTGTGGTTATTTCTTTCATCTTAAAATGTCTGTATTGGGACTTATCGGCCCTTCCGTCCGTAATAACAACCATTGATGCATCGATTTCCCTGTCTCCCAGGTTTGATATGTCATATGCTTCAATTCTTTTCGGTAAAAAGTTCAAATCCAGTGCCACTCTGAGTTTTTCCAGAATATTAAGGTCTTTTACCTTGATATTGCGTCCCTTTGACTCAAAATTAAGAAGCATGATATTTGCATTGTTTTTTACCATCATCTGAATTTTGCGCATTTCTCCGCGCTGTGCGTGATGTATGGATGTTCCCAGCATTTTACCGAGGTTTTCAGCGTCATTTCCTGCAAGCTCAGGTTCCGTGTAAATCAGCTTGGGCGTAACGGTTTCTTCCTTATAGAACTGCGAAATAAACGAAGAAAGGATTTCAGTCTCTTCCTCAATTCCTGCTCCTTCTAATATGAAGAATTCTCTGCCGATTGTTTTACCGCCTCGTATAAAGAATAACTGGACGCATGCATTCTCTTCGTTCTTTGCAACGGATATAACATCGCTGTTGTTTGTCCTGGCATTCTCAACCTTCTGTTCCGAAGAAATTCTTTCAAGTGCGGAAAGCTTATCTCTTTCTTTTGCAGCAAGTTCAAAATTAAGCTCCTCAGATGCCTTGAGCATTCTTTCCTCAAGTTTCTTTTTAAGTTCGCTTTGTTTACCTGACAGGAAATCACATACACCGTTTACATAATTCATATATTCACTCTCTGTCACTTTCCCTGCACAGGGAGCACAACAAAGGCCGATGTGATAGTTAAGACAGGGTCTCTTGTTCTTATCAGGCGCTATTGACTTATTGCAGCTTCTGAGCGGAAATACCGTTCTTAAAGCATCCAATGTTGAATAAATAACATCGGCGCTGCAATATGGACCGAAATATTTACTTCCGTCTTTTATCGCACGTCTTGCAAGGACAGCCTTCGGGAATGAATTCTTTATGTCTATTTTAATATATGGGAATGTTTTGTCATCCTTAAGAAGAACATTGTATTTCGGCCTGTATTTCTTAATAAGGTTACATTCCAAAACCAAAGCCTCATATTCCGAATCAACAACGATATATTCGAAGTGATCAATAAGGGAAATCATTTTCTCAATTCTGACGCTGTGGCCTGTTTTCATAAAGTAAGAGCTGAGTCGTCGCTTTAAAATGACGGCCTTTCCTACATATATAACTGTATCATCCGCAGCATGCATAATATACACGCCCGGCTTCTCCGGCACTCTTTTCAGTTCTTCTTTAATATCAAACATAGCAAATATATTTTAGCATTTTACGGTAAAAATAAAAAGGGCTCGTGTTAAACACAAGCCCTTTGTTATTTGGTTTATTGGTTGTTTTTAAGATTATTCGATAATCTCTGAAACTGTACCGGCGCCTACTGTTCTGCCGCCTTCACGGATAGCGAAACGAAGGCCTTCTTCCATAGCGATTTCAGTGATAAGCTGAACTTCCATTGTTACGTTATCGCCGGGCATAACCATTTCAACGCCCTCAGGAAGAGTGATTGTTCCTGTTACGTCAGTTGTTCTGAAGTAGAACTGAGGTCTGTAGTTTGAGAAGAATGGGCTATGACGTCCACCCTCGTCCTTTGTAAGAACGTAAACCTGACCCTTGAAGTGAGTATGAGGATGAATTGTTCCCGGTTTAGCAAGAACCTGACCTCTCTCGATTTCGTCTCTCTGGATACCTCTTAAAAGAGTACCGATGTTGTCACCTGCGTAAGCTTCGTCAAGGAGCTTTCTGAACATTTCAACACCTGTGATAACTGTCTTCTTCTTCTCGTCTGAAAGACCAACGATTTCAGCTTCGTCGCCAACTTTGATTGTTCCTCTTTCTACTCTACCGGTTGCAACTGTACCACGACCAGTGATTGTGAATACGTCCTCAACAGGCATAAGGAAAGGAAGATCTCTCGGTCTCTCAGGAGTTGGGATGTAAGAGTCTACAGCGTCCATGAGTTCTTTGATGCAAGCATACTCAGGAGCGTTAGGATCCTCTGATGTTGACTCAAGAGCAACAAGAGCTGAACCTCTGATGATCGGAATATCATCACCCGGGAACTCGTACTTGTTGAGAAGGTCTCTGATTTCCATCTCTGAAAGGTCAAGGAGCTCAGCGTCTTCTTCTGCAACCTGGTCGCACTTGTTCATGAATACTACGATGTAAGGAACGCCTACCTGACGAGCAAGAAGGATGTGCTCTCTTGTCTGAGCCTGAGGACCCTCAGGACCAGCAACGAGAAGGATAGCACCGTCCATCTGAGCTGCACCGGTGATCATGTTTTTAACATAGTCAGCGTGTCCAGGGCAGTCAACGTGAGCGTAGTGACGTGTGTCTGTCTCGTACTCAACGTGTGCTGTGTTGATCGTGATACCTCTTGCTCTTTCCTCTGGAGCATTGTCGATCTGATCATATGCTTTAACTTCAGCTTTGCCACCTAAAGCAAGATACTTTGTGATAGCAGCTGTTAATGTTGTCTTACCATGGTCAACGTGACCGATAGTACCAATGTTAACGTGTGGTTTTGTTCTTTCGAACTTGGATTTTGCCATTGTTACTTCCTCCTAAAAATGTGTTAGTAATTAATTTACTATGTTTTTTTCAATATTGTATATATAATACACAATTTATAATTTTATATCAAGCACTTTTTATGCTTTTGCCTTTGAAGCAATTACTGCTTCCTGTACACTCTTCGGAACTTCCTCGTAGTGACTTGGTTCCATTGTGAATGTACCACGGCCCTGTGTGATTGAACGGATTGTTGTAGCGTAACCGAACATTTCAGCAAGCGGAACCTTAGCGTCAACCTGTCTGCCGCCGCCACCTACGTCGTCCATTCTCTCAATCTTACCTCTTCTTGAGTTAAGAGTACCGATAACGTCGCCGAGGTATTCCTCAGGGATGTTAACTGATACTTTCATGATAGGTTCAAGAAGAACAGGATCTGCTTTTCTGCAGGCTTCCTTGATAGCCATAGAACCGGCAATCTTGAATGCCATTTCTGATGAGTCAACTTCGTGGTATGAACCATCAATAAGTGAAACAGCAATGTCAACTACCGGGTAGCCGCCAAGTACACCGCTCTTTAAAGCTTCCTGAATACCCTGGTCAACAGGAGCAATGTATTCCTTCGGGATGGCACCGCCGACGATGTTGTTCTCGAACTTGTAGCCTGCGCCTCTTTCCTGAGGAGTTACTTCGATCTTAACGTGACCGTACTGACCTTTACCACCTGACTGACGAACGAACTTGCTTTCCTGAACTACAGCCTTGCGGATACCTTCACGGTATGCAACCTGCGGGTTACCTACGTTAGCCTCAATCTTGAATTCACGAAGAAGTCTGTCAACGATAATCTCAAGGTGGAGCTCGCCCATACCTTCAATGATTGTCTGGCCTGATTCTTCATCTGTGTGAACTTTGAATGTCGGGTCTTCTTCAGCAAGTTTAACAAGTGCGATTGACATCTTTTCCTGACCTGCTTTTGTCTTAGGCTCTACAGCTACAGCAATAACAGGATCCGGGAATTCCATCTGCTCTAAGATACAAGGATTCTTCTCATCACAAAGTGTATCACCTGTTGTTGTGTCTTTAAGACCAACTGCTGCAGCGATATCACCTGAGTAAACTTTTTCAATTTCCTCTCTGTGGTTAGCATGCATAAGAAGGATACGTCCGAGACGCTCTCTCTTATTCTTTGATGAGTTAAGAACGTATGAACCTGCATCGAGTGTTCCTGAATATACTCTGAAGAAGCAAAGCTTACCAACGAATGGGTCTGTAACGATTTTGAATGCAAGAGCTGAGAATGGTTCTTCATCACTTGCAGGCTTTGTCATAGGCTCGCCGTCCATTGTTGTTGCCTCTGCAGGCGGAATATCGAGCGGAGATGGCATGTAGTCGATGATTGCATCAAGGAGCATCTGTACGCCCTTGTTTCTGTATGATGAACCGCAAGTCATAGGAATGATCTTAGCTGCGATAACTGCTCTTCTGAGAGCTGCCTTGATCTCAGGGATTGTGAGTTCCTCACCCTCGAGATACTTCATCATAAGCTCGTCATCTGTTTCGGCAATAGCTTCGATAAGTGCATTTCTGTACTTCTCAGCCTGCTCTTTCATGTCATCAGGAATTTCTCTCTCCTCGTACTTCTGACCGAGTTCGTCAAGATAAACCTCAGCCTTCATACGAATAAGGTCGATGATACCAACGAAGTTATCTTCCTTACCGATTGGGAGCTGGATAGGATGAGCATTAGCTCTGAGTCTGTCTCTCATCATATCTACGCATCTGTAGAAGTTGGCACCAAGGATGTCCATCTTGTTAACATGAACCATTCTCGGAACTCCGTACTGGTCAGCCTGTCTCCAAACTGTCTCTGACTGAGGCTCTACACCACCCTTTGCACAGAGCAAAGTAACAGAACCGTCAAGTACACGAAGAGATCTCTGAACCTCTACTGTGAAGTCAACGTGTCCGGGGGTGTCGATGATGTTGATACGAGTACGAGGTGTACCCTTTCTTTCTTCATCATGCTCATTAGGCCAGATACATGTTGTAGCGGCAGAAGTAATTGTGATACCTCTTTCCTGCTCCTGAGCCATGTAGTCCATTGTTGCTGAACCTTCATGAGTCTCACCAATCTTGTGAGTACGACCCGTATAGAAAAGTATTCTTTCTGTTGTTGTTGTCTTACCGGCATCGATGTGAGCCATGATACCGATGTTTCTGGTATTTTCCAGTGAATATGATCTTGGCATTGTACTCTCCTTATCTCATTACCATCTGTAATGTGCGAAAGCTTTGTTTGCATCTGCCATTCTGTGCATTTCTTCTTTTCTCTTAAATGCACCACCCTGGCTGTTGATAGCATCCAAAATCTCGTTTGCGAGTCTTTCTGCCATTGTTCTTTCTGATCTCTTACGAGCGAAAAGAACTAACCAACGAAGACCTAATGTCTGTCTTCTGTCCGGAGCTACTTCCATTGGAACCTGGTATGTAGCACCACCAACTCTTCTGGCTTTAACTTCAAGCTTAGGCATAACATTCTCTAATGCCTCGTTGAAAGCTTCAAGTGCTTCTTTGCCTGACTTCTCTTTGATCATGTCAAATGCGTCATAGCAAATTTTCTGGGCAACGCCCTTCTTGCCGTCAAGCATAATATTATTGATAAGCTTTGTAACTACCTTGTCATGATAAACAGGATCTGCCAAAACTTCTCTTTTTGCAATATATCCTCTTCTAGGCACTTTACTTCCCTCCTTCTGATAAATAAATCATAGGTACTCTTGAAACATTTGGTTTCAAGTCAGCGCCGGCATACATCATACGGATACATAGCAAATTGATATGTATATATAATATATCCGGTCACCTTCCGGGTTTCCCGGTAAAATTCAAATTCTAATTATTTCTTTGGGGCTTTCGCACCATACTTTGATCTGCTCTGTGTTCTGTTAGCAACGCCTGCAGTATCAAGTGTTCCTCTGATAATGTGGTATCTTACACCGGGAAGGTCCTTTACACGACCGCCTCTGATAAGAACTACACTATGCTCCTGAAGGTTATGTCCGATACCGGGAATGTAAGCTGTTACTTCCATACCGTTAGTAAGACGAACTCTGGCAATCTTACGGAGCGCTGAGTTAGGCTTTTTCGGAGTAGTTGTTCTTACGTTAGTACATACGCCTCTCTTTTGTGGGCTGTGTACGTCTGTAGCTTTCTTCTTAAGTGTGTTAACACCTTTCTGAAGAGCCGGTGCAGTGTACTTCTTCTCCAAAGTCTGTCTACCTTTTCTAACCAATTGGTTAAATGTTGGCATTCGCTTCAACTCCTTTCTTAAAGAATAAATTTTTCTTTGCAGCATTGCAGAAACCGCAATACGGCAAGCTTGTTAATTCTACAACTTGGGAATGTCTTTGTCAACACTGAAATGTGTTTGTTTTTAAGGTTCCGAAGTGTTGGAACATAGGCTTGAATCAGGCATGATTACTACTATTTTTCATTTTTTCCGAAATAGTAGTAAAAAGTGGCCAAAAACTACTACTATTTTCTTATTTTCGTGAAATAGTAGAAGAAAATCACCGTATATTACTACTATTTTTCAATTCCGTAAAAATAGTAGTAACCCCGCAGCCGGCCGCTCGCCTTTTACCCGACAAAACAAAAAAGCCACCGACTTTCTGAGTCGATGGCTTTGATTTGTATTTTACCGAAATTACTCAGAGATTGTTTCTTCTCCGATAACTTCCTCTGCTTCAACAACAGGAACTGTTGCATTCGGAAGAGGCTCAACATCAACCTTGATGTTCTTGTATCTTCCCATACCTGTTCCGGCAGGAATAAGCTTACCGATAATAACATTTTCCTTAAGACCGATAAGAGGATCACGCTTGCTCTTGATGGCTGCGTCTGTAAGAACTCTTGTTGTCTCCTGGAAGGATGCTGCTGATAAGAACGAATCAGAAGCAAGAGCTGCTTTAGTGATACCGAGAAGAATTCTTGTACCTGTAGCCGGTTCCTTGCCTGCTGCAAGAGCAACCTTGTTAGCTTCATTGAATTCATATACGTCAATTGTTGATCCGCTGACAAGATTTGTTTCGCCTGCATTGTCAACTTTGATTCTTCTGAGCATCTGACGAACGATAACCTCAATATGACGGTCGTTGATTTTAACACCCTGCATATTGTAAACAGTCTGTACTTCTTCGATGATGTACTTCTGAACGCCCTCAACACCGAGAACACGGATGATATCCTGTGGGTTGATTGAACCTTCTGAAAGCTTGTCACCAGGCTGTACTTCGTCGCCGTCCTGAACTCTTACCTTAGCACCTGCAAGAAGGCTGTATGTCATTGACTGTCCGTCCTTGCCTGTTACTGTTACTTCTGTCTTACGTCCTGAATCATCAACTGAAACAGTACCTGCGATATCAGTAATAGTTGCAAGACCCTTTGGCTTACGAGCTTCAAAAAGCTCCTCTACTCTCGGAAGACCCTGTGTAATATCTTCTGCTGATGAAATACCACCTGTATGGAAAGTTCTCATCGTAAGCTGTGTACCGGGCTCACCGATTGACTGAGCAGCGATGATACCTACTGTCTCACCGACGTTACATGTCTTGTTTGTAGCAAGGTTTGAACCGTAACACTTAGCACATACACCGTGGTGGCACTTACATGTGAGAAGTGAACGAATCTTAACTGATGTGATTCCTGCTGCAACAATCTTGTCTGCGAGTTCATCATTAATAAGTGTGTCTCTGTCAGCTAAGATTTCGCCTGTCGTAGGATCTACAACATCCTCTGCAGGATATCTGCCTGAAAGTCTTGCCGCAAGCGGTACAACTACCATCGGCTTCTCTGTATCATAGTTCATGATTGCTTCAACAACCATACCCTCATCAGTTCCGCAATCAAGGTCACGGATGATAACTTCCTGAGATACATCAACAAGACGACGTGTAAGGTAACCTGAGTCAGCTGTTCTCAAGGCTGTATCAGAAAGAGTCTTTCTGGTACCGTGAGAAGAAATGAAGAATTCCAGGACATCAAGGCCTTCACGGAAGTTAGCCTTAATAGGAATTTCAATTGTGCGTCCGCCTGTTGCTGACATAAGTCCACGCATACCGGCGAGCTGCTTAATCTGGTTGATAGAACCTCTGGCACCTGAGTCTGACATCATGTAGATTGGGTTGTCTTTGCCCATGTTTGCCTGTAAAAGTTTTGTAAGCTTATCGATAGTCTCTGTCCAAGCTTTGATAACGTTTTCGTAACGCTCTTCGTTTGTGATAAGACCTCTTCTGTACATCTTAGTGATGTTGTCGATAACTTTATCTGTCTCTTCAATAAGTGACTGCTTTTCTTCAGGTACATTGATATCTGATACGCTGACTGTAAGAGCACCCTTTGTTGAATACTTGTAACCCTGTGCCTTAATCTTATCAAGTACGACAACTGATTCTGTGTTGCCGTGAATCTTGATACATCTGTCAAGAATTTCAGAAAGAGTTCCCTTCTTAACAAGCATATCACACTCTAAGAGAAGAGCATTTTCTTTCTTTGTTCTGTCAACGAATCCGAGATCCTGAGGAACTGCATCGTTGAAGATGAGCTTACCGATTGTTGTGTTTACAACCTGTGAAATCGGTTCGCCGTTCCACTCACCGTATCTCTTAACTTTGATTGGTGTGTGAATCTTAATATCACCCTGGTCATATGCGAGCATAGCCTCGTCATATGATGAGAATGCCGGAGCATGCTCATAATCATCGCTTACTGAAAGTGTAAGGTAATAGCTTCCGAGTACCATATCCTGAGTAGGAACTGTAATCGGCTTACCGTCCTTAGGAGCAAGAAGGTTGTTAGATGCAAGCATAAGGAATCTTGCCTCTGCCTGTGCCTCTGCTGAAAGCGGTACGTGTACGGCCATCTGGTCACCGTCGAAGTCGGCGTTGAACGCTGTACATACGAGTGGGTGAAGTCTGATTGCACGTCCTTCAACAAGGATTGGTTCGAATGCCTGAATACCGAGTCTGTGAAGTGTAGGAGCACGGTTGAGCATTACAGGATGTTCCTTGATAATCTCTTCAAGAATATCCCAAACCTCAGGACTGAGTCTTTCAACTTTCTTTCTTGCGCTCTTAATGTTAGGAGCAATTTCTCTTGAAACAAGCTTGCTCATAACGAAAGGCTTAAATAATTCAAGTGCCATTTCCTTGGGAAGACCGCACTGATAAATCTTGAGCTCAGGACCTACAACGATAACTGAACGTCCTGAATAGTCAACTCTTTTACCGAGGAGGTTCTGACGGAAACGTCCCTGCTTACCGCGAAGCATGTCTGAAAGAGATCTGAGAGGTCTGCTTCCCGGACCTGTGATAGGTCTTCCGCGACGACCGTTATCCATAAGTGCGTCAACAGCTTCCTGAAGCATTCTCTTTTCGTTTCTGATAATAATCTCAGGAGCTCTGCACTCAACAAGCTTCTTTAAACGGTTGTTTCTGTTGATAACTCTTCTGTAAAGGTCATTTAAGTCAGATGTTGCAAATCTGCCGCCGTCAAGCTGTACCATCGGACGAAGATCCGGAGGAATAACCGGAATTGCTGAAAGAATCATCCACTCAGGCTTGTTGTTTGACTGACGGAATGCTTCAGCAACTTCAAGACGCTTAACAAGACGCATCTTCTTCTGTGCGATTGTCTGAGCTGCTTTTTCCTTCTCCTGGTTTGTAAGCTTGTCGATTTCTTTCTTAAGTTCTTTTGTGAGCTTGTCAAGATCCACAGCTTCAAGAAGCTCTTTTACAGCCTCAGCACCCATTTCTGCACGGAATGCATCCTTGCCGTATGTTTCAACAGCTTCTCTGTACTCTTTTTCGTTCAAAACCTGCTTATATTCGAAAGGAGTTGTACCTGCATCAAGAACAACATAGGCAGCGAAGTAAAGCACTCTTTCAAGGGCTTTTGGAGTCATATCAAGGATAAGACCCATTCTGCTCGGGATGCCTCTGAAGAACCAGATGTGTGATACGGGAGCAACGAGCTGGATATGACCCATACGGGTTCTTCTTACCTTTGAGCTTGTAACTTCAACACCACACTTGTCGCAGACAATTCCTCTGTATCTGTTTTTCTTGTATTTACCGCATTTACATTCGCCGTCTTTAGTTGGTCCGAAGATTACTTCGCAGTAAAGACCGTCTTTTTCAGGCTTTAATGTTCTGTAGTTAATTGTTTCCGGCTTCTTAACTTCACCGTGAGACCAAGATAAAATCTTCTCGGGAGAAGCTAAACCTACCTGCATTGAATCGAAATTAGTAAAATCTATCATCTGCGTCGCCTCCTTAGTTCAAATCATCGAAGATGCTTGAATCAAGATTGTTGTCTCCGAGGTCAACTGATTCGGTTGTATCTTCACCGAAGTTTTCCTCCATGAAACCTTCTTCGTCTGATCCGACAGCACCGATAATGCTTCCGTCTTCACCGACAATCTGCTGGAAGTCAGGGTTGATGACTGCTGCGTCAACTCTGTACTTGTCAGGGTTCTTGATGTAGTCCTCTTCAGTTTCCTTAAGCGGAATTTCTTCTCCGTTTTCAGTGAAGATTGAAACATCGAGAGCCAAGCTCTGAAGTTCTTTTACCATAACCTTGAATGACTCAGGGATACCGGGCTCAGGAACGTTCTCGCCCTTTACGATTGCCTCATATGTCTTAACACGTCCGATTGTATCGTCAGACTTGATAGTAAGAATTTCCTGCAATGTGTATGCAGCACCGTAAGCTTCAAGTGCCCAAACTTCCATCTCACCGAAACGCTGACCGCCGAACTGAGCTTTACCGCCCAGAGGCTGCTGTGTAACAAGTGAGTAAGGACCTGTTGATCTTGCATGAATCTTATCATCAACTAAGTGATGGAGCTTCAGGTAGTACATATATCCGACTGTTACTCTGTTGTCGAAAGGAAGACCTGTACGTCCGTCACGAAGCTGAATCTTACCGTCTTCGTCAAGACCTGCCATCTTGAGACACTCAGCGATGTCTTTCTCTGATGCACCGTCAAATACAGGAGTTGCAATCTTCCAGCCAAGTCTCTTAGCTGCCATACCGAGGTGAACCTCAAGCACCTGTCCGATATTCATTCGGGAAGGTACGCCAAGTGGGTTAAGTACGATATCAAGAGGAGTACCGTCAGGAAGATAAGGCATATCCTCTTCCGGTAAAATTCTTGAAATAACACCCTTGTTACCATGACGTCCGGCCATCTTATCACCAACAGAGAGCTTTCTCTTCTGAGCAATGTAAACTCTTACCATGCGGTTAACGCCGGCTGAAAGTTCGTCATCATTCTCTCTTGTGAATTCTTTTACGTCAACGATGATACCTGACTCGCCGTGAGGAACTCTGAGTGATGTGTCTCTTACATCCTTTGACTTCTCACCGAAGATTGCACGGAGAAGTCTTTCCTCAGCTGTAAGCTCAGTCTCGCCCTTTGGTGTAACCTTACCTACAAGGATATCACCGGCATGAACCTCAGCACCGATCATAATGATTCCGCGCTCATCAAGGTTCTTGATTGCATCCTCACCAACATTAGGAATCTGGTTTGTGATATCTTCAGGTCCGAGTTTTGTATCTCTTGCTTCACACTCATATTCTTCAATATGAATTGATGTATATACGTCGTTCTTAACAAGCTTCTCACTGATAAGAACAGCGTCCTCGTAGTTATAACCCTCCCAGGTCATGAAACCGATGAGAGCATTTTTACCGAGAGCAATTTCACCCTTATCTGTTGAACAACCGTCAGCGATTACTTCGCCTTCGTCAACATGGTCACCGATGTTTACAATCGGCTTCTGGTTCATACATGTACCCTGGTTAGTACGCATGAACTTTAAGAGTGAGTACTTATCAATACCGCCGTTGTCGCGTTTGATTGTAATTGTGTTACCTGTTACATCCTTAACAGTACCTGCTGCCTTTGAAAGAACTACGGCACCTGAGTCATAAGCTGCCTTATATTCAATACCTGTTGCAACGATAGGAGACTCTGCACGCATAAGCGGAACTGCCTGTCTCTGCATGTTACAACCCATCAGGGCTCTGGATGCGTCATCGTTTTCAAGGAAAGGAATCATGGCTGCTGCTACAGATACAACCTGCTTAGGTGATACGTCCATGTAGTCAACTCTGTCAGGTTCAACTTCGATGAACTCATCTCTGTAACGGCAAACAACCTTCTTGTTTAAGAAGTGTCCCTTTTCATCAAGAGGCTCGTTAGCCTGAGCAACGATGAAATTGTCTTCTTCGTCTGCCATTAAGTAGTCAATCTTCTTTGTTACAACTGACTTGTCATGGTCAAACTTTCTGTATGGAGCTTCAATGAAACCGTATTCATTGATTCTTGCATATGTTGCCAGAGATCCTATAAGACCGATGTTAGGACCTTCAGGAGTCTCGATAGGACACATACGACCGTAGTGTGTATAGTGAACGTCTCGAACTTCAAATGATGCTCTGTCTCTGTTCAAACCGCCCGGTCCGAGAGCACTGATTCTTCTCTTGTTGGCAAGCTCTGCAAGAGGGTTTGTCTGGTCCATAAACTGTGAAAGCTGTGATGAACCGAAGAACTCTCTGATAGCTGCAGTAACAGGTCTTGTGTTTATAAGTGACTGAGGTGTAACCGAATCAGCTTCCTGAACAAGCATTC
The DNA here is from genome assembly GCA_945965275.1 of uncultured Clostridia bacterium. Lineage (GTDB taxonomy): Bacteria > Bacillota > Clostridia > UBA1212 > SIG427 > CAMFNB01. The sequence continues at coordinate 12,792 of CAMFNB010000010.1, forward strand.
TCTCACGAACAACTCTTTCAAGTCTTGAAAGACCTACTCTGAACTGGTTCTGTAAAAGTTCGCCAACGCTTCTGATTCTTCTGTTTCCCAAGTGGTCAATGTCATCAGTGTGTCCGATGTCATATTCGATACCTAAGATATAGTTGAAGCCGGCAATGATATCATCAATAGTAAGATGCTTCGGTACAAGGTCGTTTGAATGTGCAACAACGAGTTCGCGAAGTTCTTCCTTATTTTTAGCCTGCTTCTTGAGTTCCATAAGTGCAGGATAATATACATTATTTGCGAGCTCAAGATCGGGATTGTCAAGCTTAACATATTTTGCAAGCTCAACTGTATTGTTACCGATAACTTTTACAGGCTTGTATGGTGTGTCAATCATTACTACGTTGATACCTGCGTTCTGAATTTCAACAGCAAGCTCAGGAGTAATTTTCTTCTTTGCATCAACTAAGATTTCGCCTGTCTTAGGATCAACAATATCCTCAGCTGCAATCTGATTCTTAATTCTTGCTGCAATGCTGAGTTTCTTGTTGAATTTATATCTTCCGACACGTGCAAGATCATATCTTCTTGCATCAAAGAACATGCCGAAGAGAAGGTTCTTTGCTGAATCAACCGTCGGAGGCTCACCCGGACGAAGCTTTTTGTAAATTTCGACAAGAGCTTCCTCTGCAGTAGTTGTCGTATCTTTTTCAAGTGTGTTTAAGATTCTCTCATCCTCGCCGAAGAGTTCAAGCAAATCATCATTGCTTGCATATCCGAGGGCACGAAAAAGAACAGTAACAGGAAGCTTTCTGTTTCTGTCGATTCTTACAGAGATTGTATCATTGTAGTCAATCTCAAATTCAAGCCATGCACCTCTGTTAGGGATGAATGTTGATCCTGTAATATACTTTCCTTTTACCTTGTCAAGGTTTTTCTCATAGTAAGCACCCGGAGAACGAACGAGCTGGCTGACAATAACTCTCTCAGCACCATTCAAAATGAATGTACCGTTGTCTGTCATAAGCGGAAAATCACCGAAGAAGATTTTCTGTTCCTTGATTTCTCCTGTTGTTTTGTTATGAAGACGAACTTTAACATTAAGGGGAGCAGCATAAGTTGTGTCTCTCTCCTTACATTCATCAATTGTGTAGTTCGTTGTGTCTTCAAGTTTGTAATCTACAAATTCAAGTTCAAGCTTGTCATCATAGTCTGAGATGGGTGAAATATCTTTGAATACTTCTTTAAGACCCTCGTCGATAAACTTCTTATAAGAGTTCTTCTGGATAGCGATGAGATTTGGCATGTCGAGAATTTCATCAATTTTCGAGAAGCTTTGTCTCTCGTTTCGCCCGTATTTAACGGGATGAACCATATTTGTGCGCGCCATGTTCATGATCACCTCATATATGTATTTGACGTCATATAAACCCATTATGGGATAATATTACGCAATATGAGATTTTAACACTTTTGTCAATGAGTGTCAAGCAATTTTTTTCGCTTTCATTTGCTGTCTCCCGTATCTGTAAAATTACAAAAAAGAACTCCCCCGAAGGAGAGTTCTTTTTGTCAGAATACTATTTGAAATTTGAATTTCTTATCTTACTCTGTATGAAACAGTTGACTGCCATACACCGCCACAAGAGATTGTAGCCTGGAATAAGCCAGCTTCTGCTGTTCCCGGACATGTTACGTCGAATGTATCAACGATGTCTACTGTTGATCCGTCTGAATACCAAACTCTAACGAGCATGCCTGTTGTATCAAATGATTCGCCTACTGTGTAGAAGAGCTTTGTAGGTTTGCTGAGAAGCTGTGTTCCTATAACAGTTACAGCATCTACTCTTACTGAGAACTGAGCCTCAGCGCCTGCATATGATACTGTGATTAACTGGATACCAGGTGCCTCAGGATTAATTGCAGATACTGTATAATCCTCAACAGCCTTTGTTGTCTTCTCGCCTGTAGCCGGGTTGTAAACAACAGCCTCAACTACTAAACCTGTTGTATCAAGTGTTTCTGAAGCCAGATATGCAAGTTTTGAAGGCTTAGCAGCAACTCTGATACCTGTGATCTTCTCTTCAACAACCTTAACGCTGAATGCCTTTGATATGCCATAGATTGTGTCGATTGTTACAATCTTTGTGCCAACTTCATCAAGAGCAGGAGCATTTACTTTGTAAAGTGTTGTTCCGAGCTTTGTTTCGCCGGCATAAACAGCAAGACCTTTTTTATCAAATGTATCGCCTACGTTGTAAACTAACTTAGTAGGTTTAGTAATTGTGATGTCTGCAGGTGTTACTGAAGGAGCTTCAGCGCCTGTTACGATGCTGTACATTTCAGCTGCCTGCTCAAGTGTAGCTGTTCCCTGATATACTCTTGTAAGAGCTACACCGTATCCTGCGTAGTTTGTCTTACAGAAGTTAAGGATCCAGATACCTGTCTCTGTTACGTGGCTACCAACCTTGTTCGGTTTACCGTTGATGTACATTACAGAACCGTCTGTTGGGTTAGATGTAATAACAACGTGTGTCATACCAGCTTTTACAGCTGTTGATTGAATGCTGTTACCAGCGCCGTCAGCCCACTTAATGTAATTCTTTGTAGTTGTAGAAAGAGTGTTCCATCCGTTGCTGTCATCGAAGCCTTGTAAGATTGTTACAGCTTTCTTTGATGCATCGAAGTATACATAAGCTTCAATTGTGTAACCTTCATCACCGTTAAGTGAATCGTAGGTTCCGTCGAAAACATAGCCGTTACCACTTGCTGTGTTGAATGTTGTATAAGAAGCATATGGGATGTACTCGAATACTGAAAGATCACCGGTTGCTTTAGCAAGAGGAGCGTGAAGTCCAGGTTCGTTGTTTACATCGCCGTCACGAGCATCAACGTTGAATACAAGGTTGAGGTTCTCTGCTGCGATTGGAGCAGGAGTTACTACCGGCTCCGGTCTTGGAGCTGCTGCATATAATGCTGCAACTTCTTCGTCTGTAGCTGCTCTGTTGTAGATGTTAAGAGTACCGCATGACTTAGCAATCTGAAGACCTGCGTTTACATCGTGAGCAAAGTTGAAGTTTCCAGCGCCTGCTGCGAATGAAGGGTTAGAAGGTGTGTTACCCTGGAATGTAAGTGTTTCTGTTGTGATGAGGTTACCATCTACATACCACTTAGCTGTTGTTCCTTCAATTGTAAGAACTACGTGAGCGAAGTCTCTGTTGATAACTGCACCGCTGCCTACTGATGGTGAGTTGAACTCCCATGTGTAGATTCTGCTGTCAGGGCTAACTTCCATCTGCCATAAGCACATGTTGAGGATTGATACCTCACCAACAGGGCAAAGAACTCTTCCGAACCATTCGTAAGAGAATGATTCGCCGATAGGCATCTTGTCTGTTGTGTTAGCAACGCCCTCAGGCATTGTGTATGTTACTTCAAGTGGCACCGGAGTTGGCTCTGGAGCGTATGGAGCGTACATAGCTGCAACTTCCTCAGCTGTAGCTGCCTTGTTGTAGATTGAGAAGAATGCAGGGTTTGTAGAAGCCCAAGCAAGTCTCATAATCTTAGCAAGGTTGAATTCGCCTGCTGCAAATCCGCCCGGAGCTGCAGGATCAAAGTCAATTGCAAGAGTTGCATCGAGAACGCCGTTTACATACATCTTAAGAACACCAGCCTCAGCTGTAAGTACTACATGTACGTTAGCGTCTGTCGGATATGCGTTATTTGATGTGATTATCTGGCCTTCATTAGCGTATCCCCACAACCAAGCACTGATCTTACCGGTTGAAACATCCTGCTCAATCTGCCAAGCAGAAGCGTAAAGGATGTAACCGTCGTTAAGTCCTGTTGTATTTGCATATGCTTCAAGAGTGAAATCAGAAGTATATGGGATTGAATCTGGGTTTTTGCTTGATACTAATGAACTTGTATAAGTCTTAGTAAGCGGAGCCTCAGTTGGCTCTGGAGTTGGCTCTGGCTCTGGAGTTTCCGGAGCAGGAGTTACAGGAGCCTCTGGTGTAAGTCCTGTAACGATTGTGTACATTTCAGCAGCCTGAGCTTCTGTTGCTTTGCCCTGATAGAATCTTGCAAGAGCGATACCGTATGTATCAGCTTCTGTGTTATTTACCTGGATAATCCAGATACCGGGGTTCTGAATGTTTACAGTCTTTGTCTTGTTGAGAACACCGTCAATATACAGTGAAACGCCATCAGCATTGTTTGCAACTACAACGTGGTGTAAACCAGCTGTAAGAGCATCTGTTGATGTGATTGTCTCTGTTCCGTTCTTCCACTGGATGTGACCATCAACGAGCTGGAGTGTGTTCCATCCGAATCCGTCGTCAAATCCATGGATGATCTGTGATGTCTGAACTGAACCATCTGTGTAGATGTAAGCTTCAATTGTATAACCGGCCTCTGTATTTAATGAAACATATGTGCCGTCATACGTATAGTCGTTTGTTGAAGGAAGTGTTGAGTTAGCTGCGTAGTAAACTCCCTCATATTCCTTGAATACGCCTACAGTTGCCTTTGAATCAAGAAGAGCGTGCATGCCCTCTTCGTTAGCAGCTGAAACGCCGTTTCTCATATCAACGTTGAATACGCGTGTAAGGTTGTCAGCAACGATAGGACCGGCTGTCGGAACCGGAGTCTCTACAGGCTCTGGAGTAACGATTGAAGGATCCTGTGCTACAGCGTACATTGCAGCAACTTCTGATGCAGGAGCGCAAGCCTTGTACATTCTGAAGAATGCCATTGAACCTTCCCAGTCGCCACCGGCGAATGCCATACCAGATGCATCATATGCAAGACCAACCTGACCGATGATGTTGCTGGCACGAGTAAGGTCGCACTTTAATGCGCCGTCAATATAGAGTTTCTCTGATGTAGCGTCAGCTGTAACAACAATGTGATGCCACTGATCGTCGTTGTATGAAACGCCACTGTCACTAAGCTCGCCGTATCTCGGAGTCATTCCGTCCCAAAGACGCATCTCAAGGCCGAGGTCCTCGCCAATGTACTGAGTCATACCGAAGATGGTAGCTGCACCTGGCTCGTAGAAGATAACAGAGTTATGTTCGTTATTGCTTGAAGCAGACTTAACATAAGTCTCTACTGTTAAACCTTCATTGAGGTTGTAACCACAGAGCTGGAGACCACCGTGGTATATATCATTTCCGAAACCATCGAAGTAGTTTACATATCTGTTGATATCTGCATCCCAAGTGAACTCGTCACCGTTTGTGTATGATGCGTTATCAAAAGTATATGTTCCAGTCTGATCTTCTCTTGACTGCTTTGAGTAGTCAACATCCATAACGAGCTTATCATATACTGAATCAGCTGATACAGGAATTGTCCACATTGCAGCAATCATTGCAACTGATAATACAATTGCTAAGAATTTCTTAAACATAGAAAATTCTCCTTTCAAAATAATAATCTTTGTTTTTATCTACAAAGGCGAAATACGCTTCCGCCTTGCGGAACAAAATAACAACTAACTTATATAATCTTTTGTGACCCTTGCATATTTAGATTTATGCACATATTAAGTATCGATATTATACAAGTATGTTCATACTTTGTCAATAAATTCGACATTATTTTTTTCAAATTTTTGTGACAAAAAAACAGGACCGTTCAGGTCCTGTTTTTGCATGTGAATTTGAAAATAATTCAGGTTAAAATTACTTAAGTTCAACCTCAGCGCCAGCTGCCTTGAGTTTCTCTTCGATAGCTGCTGCTTCGTCTTTTGAAACCTTCTCTTTGATTGTTGCAGGAGCTCCGTCAACCATCTTCTTAGCGTCCATAAGAGCTGCGCCTGTGATTTCCTTAACAACCTTGATAACGTTCATCTTAGCTTCGCCTGCACTCTTTAAGATAACGTCGAATTCTGTCTGCTCAGCTGCGCCGGCATCACCTGCTGCTGCAGGAGCTGCGCCGCCTGCTACTGCTACAGGAGCTGCTGATACGCCAAATTCTTCTTCAATTGCAGATACGAGTTCTGCAAGTTCCATAACTGATAATGCTTTAATATCTTCGATAAATTTTGTGATTTTTTCACTAGCCATTTTAATATCCTCCATTTAATAAATTTAATAGCTTTGATTATGCTGTTTCTTTCTGCTCGCGAACTGCGTTCAAGCCGATAGCAAGCTTTGCGATGATTGCCTGCAGGTTTCCTGCGATCTGTCCGTAAAGAACATCCTTTGTAGGAATCTTTGCAAGTCTCTCGATTGTTGCCTTGTCAATGGCAGCGCCGTCCATAAGTCCGCCCTTAACTTCGAGCTTCTCAAACTTCTTTGCGCCTGCAACAAGGATCTTAGGTCCTACTGTGTACTCATCCTTGCAGTATGCGATGGCTGTCGGGCCCTTTACATACTCTTCAGCGCCTGTGATACCTAACTTTTCAAGAGCTTTCTCTGTGAGTGAGTTCTTAGTTACTTTGTACTCAACGCCTGCTTTTCTGAGTTCGCTTCTGAGCTCTGTGTCTTCCTCAACAGTGATTCCTCTGTAGTCCATAAAAACTACTGTGCATGAACCCTGGAGTTTTTCAACGATGGAAGATACAACTGCTTCTTTCTCTTCTAAAACTTTTTTGCTTGGCATTCAAAACACCTCCTTCTTTAATATTTGAGATGCTTAGTTGTTTCTGTAAAAATGCCTCTGTATCCGAAAAAGACACAGAGGCTTAAAAATACTTTAAACAACACCTCTGCAGGATTTACACATCAAAGATATTACCTGCGGTCTTCGGCATCTTATTAATTTGTTTATTCAATCAAAATCGGTTTATCAGTTAGCACCCTTAACTTTGATTGCAGGTCCCATAGTTGAAGTGATTACTACACTCTTCATATATGTACCCTTTGCAGCAGCCGGTTTAGCTTTTGCAATTGCGTCGAATAAAGCTGTGAAGTTTTCGTTGAGCTTTTCAGCGCCGAATGAAGCTTTACCGATCGGGCAGTGGATAATGTTTGTCTTATCCAATCTGTACTCAATCTTACCTGCTTTAAGATCGTTTATGGCCTTAGTTACATCCATTGTAACCGTACCTGCTTTTGGGTTTGGCATTAAGCCCTTAGGACCTAACACTTTACCTAAACGACCTACGAGACCCATGCAGTCAGGAGTTGCTACTACTACATCAAAGTCGAACCAGTTTTCGCCCTGGATTTTAGCAACCATGTCTTCTGCGCCTACGTAGTCAGCACCTGCAGCCTCAGCCTCCGAGGCCTTGTCGCCTTTAGCGATAACGAGAACTCTGACCTTCTTACCGGTACCATGCGGAAGTACTACTGCACCTCTGACCTGCTGGTCTGCATGTCTTGAGTCAACACCGAGTCTGAAGTGAGCTTCGATTGTCTCGTCAAATTTTGCTGTTGCTGTCTTTACAACAAGTGCTGTTGCTTCAGCAGCATCATAGATTTTTGTTGAATCAATAAGCTTTGCGCTTTCTTGATATTTCTTTCCTCTAAACAATTCATTCACTCTCCTTTTTATGGTTTTGTTTTACCATAAACAACCCGGCTATTAGTCAGTAACGACAATACCCATACTTCTGGCTGTTCCGGCAATCATGCTTGTTGCTGCTTCGATGTCGTTGGCATTCAAGTCTGCCATCTTCTGCTCTGCAATCTTAGCAACGTCTGCTCTTGAAATTTTTGCGACTTTGTCACGGTTTGGAACGCCTGAAGCCTTTTCGAGCTTGCATGCCTTTTTAAGCAATACAGCTGCCGGCGGAGTTTTTGTAATGAATGAGAATGTTCTGTCTGCATAGACAGTGATAACTACAGGGATAATAAGTCCTGCGTCATTCTTTGTCTTCTCGTTGAACTCTTTACAAAAGCCCATGATGTTAAGGCCATGCTGACCTAAGGCTGGTCCAACCGGTGGAGTCGGGGCTGCCTTTCCTGCCGGAATTTGCAGTTTGATGTAAGCTGTGATTTTTTTAGCCATTTAATCCACCTCCCAAAAATAATTAATATATCTTCTGAATATTTCCATATTCGAGTTCGGCTGAGATTTCTCTTCCGAACATAGATACCAAAACTTTTACTCTTTCCTTTTCCGTATTGATTTCTTCTACCACGCCGGTAAAATTCTCAAGCGGTCCGGAAGTAACTTTTACAGTGTCGCCGATTTCATAGTCCATAACAATCTCTGAAGGTTCAACACCTAAGTTGCGAACCTCCTGCTCTGAAAGCGGAGACGGTTTTGATCCCGGTCCCACAAAGCCTGTTACGCCTCTGACATTGCGGACAATATACCAAGTGTCATCAGTAAGAATCATCTTGATTAAAACATAGCCCGGGAAAACTTTCTTAAGAGTTGTTTTCTCCTTGCCTTCTTTAATCTCAACCTCTTCCATCATAGGAATGATGATCTCCTCGAAGTAATCCTGCATTTCTCTGTTTTCAATAACACGCTCGAGGTTAGCCTTTACCTTATTCTCATATCCTGAATAAGTATGTACGATATACCACTGCATGTCTTCTGAAGTATTTTCAATAAACACTCTTACGTCCTCCAGATATTAAGCAAAGATTAAACCGATTACTGTCTTGAAAAGGAAATCTGCAATCCAAATAACCGCACCGACAACAAGGCAGAATACCAATACTGAAACTGTATTGTTTACTACCTGCTTGCCGCTTGGCCAGGATACCTTCTTAAGTTCTGAAAAGATTCCCTTAAAGAAGCCGCCGATTTTACTTCCGACTCTTGCAAAGAAGTTCTTCTTCTTTTCTTTTGATGCGTCTGCCATCTTAAAAAAACCCCTTTTACTTTGTTTCTTTATGTGTTGTATGCTTCTTGCAGAACTTGCAATACTTGCTCATTTCAATCCTGTCAGGATCGTTTTTCTTGTTCTTTTTAGTTGTGTAGTTTCTTTGTTTGCATTCTGTGCAAGCCATTGTTACTGTAACTCTCATGAGTACACCTCCATATTTCTAAAAACGCAAATGATAGTTTAGCAAAAACCCATCTGCTTGTCAACACTTAAAATTTAGCCAAAAGCATCATTAATATATTATTATTGTAGAAGTATTTGGCAAAAAGAGAATTGTTTATACTTTCCGTTATCGGCGTGAAAGAGGGACTGGCCGCAAACAGGTTGATTATCGCACATATTATCGACACCCAAATAAGTGCAAGTAAAATACCGGCTGCAAATCCGCCGACCCTGTTAATCTGACTTATAACAGGAATCTTTGAAATAAACTTAAGCGTTTTTTTCAGTATCATCATAACAAGCAGAATAAGCAATATCAAAACAACCACAGAAAGCAGGCTTACCAGGAATTCCGACAGGCTTCCGGCAAACTGTGTTCTCACCTCGTTATATGCCTGGGTTGAATTCCATGCCGGTATTTTCTTCTCAAGAAAACTGTTTGCAAAGCTCGGCAGATTAAGCTTATCAGCGAAGTCTCTTGCCGTTGCTTCGGCAGCACCTCCGTTTATTGCGTCCATCTGTGCCTCTATTCCCTTTGAAAACATTTCGTTGGCACCCATCTTTGTAAGGGCTTCTGAAACGAAGGGCCTCAGGAAATATGCCACAACTATTGCGACTATTGTGGAACACATTGAATAGATTGTCATGGCAAGTCCGCGCCACGTACACAGTGCAACTATTACTATGAATGAAATAAGTATTGTATAGTCGGCTACAGTCATCCCACATCAACCTCCGCAGTTCTGGAACCTCCGCAGACAAGAAAATGTCTCTTTCCTGTAAATTCAATTGATGAAATCTGAGTTATTTCATCAAGGGTTCCCAGGAAGTGTCCGTATTTATTGTAAAGGTTTGCTTCGTTTTCACTGAAAAGAACAACTGTGTTTTTGTAAATTGAAATTCCGTCGGCCATTCTTCCGATTTCAAATTCAAATGTCTTTTTACCGGAAAGGCTGTACTCTCTTACGACATTTTTCTCATTATCCTGACCTACGGTAAAAACATTTCCGTTTTCGATAACTGCGCCATTGAATTTGCCTTCAACCGTTGTTTTGTCGTCACCCTTCATAATTACGATTGCGTTTCCGCCGGTAAAAACAATTGTGTTTTCCTTTACGTATTCAACCTTCGGAAGCCAAGTGTCGCAAAGGGCTTCAATTGTTTCTTTAACAGATAAATCCTTCATGCCAAGTTTTACGGCCACTGCCTCATATGTGTCTTCTTTTGCCTTGATTCCGGAAACGATAAATTCCTCGCCGGAGGGTGCAATTGAAGCAGCTGACATATAGTACTCACCGAACTTTCTTGTGGCAACCGCTTTAACATCAGCCGTAAAGTCCAGAACGGTTACTGCGGAAATGTAGCTGTCGGCTTTGTGTATAAAGCAAAGATGACTGTTAACCGTGTTTTCGGACACGCCGATGATTGTGTCTGACGAAAGATATGTTTCCGTAAAACCGTTTTTATTAAAGAAATGAATTCCCGTTCCTCCGATGTCTGCAACAGCAATTTTTTTATCTGTTTTGAGAATTACGGGATTCTGAAGATTCAGTTCCTTACTCCAAAGCCACACACCGTCTTCGGAAAAGCAGGACACGCCTGACTGGTCAGCGATGATTATATTATCGTCAAATGTAGTCAGTTCCGAGCTTCCCTTCGGAACATAGTCAAGATATGTGATGTCTATGTTTTTTTCGGACTCTTCGTAAATTCCGAGGGACATAAAAAACTCCTGAGCAACTCCGGTAACGAGCAGTAAAATAGAGACTGCCAGAAAGGCAACCAGTGCTGCTGTTATGATAAAGAGTTTTTTATTGGAGATTCTGTCCATTTTAACTGTTTAATAATTTTTTGTATGCTTTGATTGTACCAAGGAGACCCTGATGATCCTCTTCGCTGAATATTCTCCACTTATCGGCATAACCGCCGAAATACTTTCCGTCTAAGTAGAGATACATGGTTCCTTCTTCTCTTTCGTAAGCTTCCACAACAGCCTTAGAGCCATCCTGTCGTGTGTAAGTAATTCGTCCGAGAAGTGCTCCCTTTTCATATTTCTGCTCAGGTTCGATACCGTCAAGCTGAACCGCATAGCAATAAGTTGTGATTCCCTTGAACTCGTAATCGTAATTGAAAATTTCTTTGCCGTCGTTGTCAAATTCCTTTGACGGTTGTCCGTCAAGAACAAGTCTTTCCGAATCATCGCCGAATTGGAATGTAAGCTTATGGTTTTCGTTTACATTACCGAATATTTCAATGTCAATTTCCGAAAGGTTCGTATATGTTTCAAAGAACGGATAAGCATATGCGTAGTTAAGAGCCGTATTATCAACAAATTTTATATACTCGTTTGACACGGTAAAAACTGCTGTACTGTCGCCGATTGTACAGTAATAGTATCTTCCGTTGAGATTTCCGAGAGCAAAGCTCTGCGTACCCTTATTATCAGTCATTGATACTCTGAGAATCGGATTATCAAGACCGTAGTCTGCGAGATTTGCACCCTCAGGTTCAACTATGTCATAAACGGTAAGTCCCGTTACTGTTTCGATTAGTCCGTTAACCTCTGTTGTGTTTGCCTGACAATTAAGAGGATATGTGAGATTCCATGCTTTGTTTGAATCATCAGTGGTTGCACTGAAGTCCGCGACCATCGTCACAACCTTTTCACCGCTTTTCTCAACGGAGATTTCTTTTATTTTACCGGTCTCGGCAAATTCCATGAGATTTCCCGCAATCAGGTCTGTTCTGTCCAGAACAAGCTTGCGGGCAAATACTGATGCAACCATATAGATTGCATCTGAATCTTCAGTCATTAGATAGTATCCCTGCTTTGAAGGAGCTTCTTTTCCGGTAAGCAGTGTGTGCTTTGTTCCGTCCTTCATTACAATTGAAAGCTTTGCGGGATTTGCAAGGCCGAACTGTGCAAGATCACCCTTATACTCACCCTCGGCAAATACAACAGAGCCTGTCATTTCGTTGAGAAGATTTACAATGTTTGAAATTGCCGAATCTGTAGTTGTAACATCAGAAGGAGTTTTACAGATCCATGAGCCGCTGTCTGTCTTTATAACATTAAAATCTTCTTTTGCGGATGCCTCTAAGGCAACAACATCATTTGCGTTATATGAAACAATAACCGCAGTCTCAGTGTTTTCCGGTGTGGCTTTTGCAGCCTCATTGTTTTCCTTCAAACCCGGCATGAGTTTTATGAAAAGAAAAACTACGACTGCAAGTATTAAAACTGCAATAATTGCTTTCCAGACGGTCTTGCTCATAAATGTCTCCTCTTAAGCCAAACGATTAATCCGACTGCAACTACAGCAACAGGAATCACTCCCATGAGGACAACCATAATGGTAATTGCCTGGCTCTGGGTAATGCTGATTACATCAGTGTTGTATTCCTTCGCAGGAATGAGGTCACCGGCATTCTCTGAAGCATACATCCAGTTAAGAGCTCTGATTACAATTGCTCCGCCGCCGTTGCCGTATGTTGTTATTGCTTCATCAGTAAGGTTGTCACTTGAACCTGTCAGGAAAAGTTTTGAAACCTCTGTTCCTGCCTGGTATGAACCGCTTGCCGCAATTGTAAATGCACCTGTTCTCTCTTCTCCTGTTTTGATGAGAGTTGATGTTGATTTCTCAGATGTTTTTACAAGAGCTGTTGAAGTTGAATATGAATTTGTTGTTGACAGAAGTTCAATTGATCTTGTGTCGTTAAAATAGATACCTTTCTGCGAAAGTCCTTCCAACGGGCTGTCATCAGGGCTCAGTGTAACTGCCGCAAAACCTCTGTGGTTCGGAAGCAATGCAAAGTCATCTGTTTCGGTAACAACGTCATTATTGATTCTCATGCTGAAGAGTTCAAACAATGAGTTGAAGTTTGTATATTCCGTTCCTGCCTGAGTATAGTCCATAAATGCCATGACGTTTCCGTTCGTCTTTATGAACCATGTCTTGAGTTTTCCGAGTGCAACTGATGAAAGATCAGAAGACGGATTGATGAACATGATTACCGCAGCATCATCCGGAACATCATCCTTGTTAAGATTGATGTTCTTTATTTCAAAGTTGTTGTTTTGAATATTGAGCTTAACCTTCGGAAAACTGTCGAGAGTGTCTTCACCGAAGCCTGTTGATACATATACAACCGGGATTTCATCAGACATTACATATATAATACCGCCCGTAAGGCAGGCCTCTGCATTGATACCTTTTGTATTGTACTGATAAGTTGAAGTGTCAAGCTCTGTTTCATACATATCGGTGGAAACGATGTGTTTGATTCTCTCCCCGCATTTTACAATATAGTCACCTGCGGAATAGTCATTTACCATTTCCTCTCCGACGGTGTCGAGAAGGAAACTCGGATTCTTATCAAGGTCAACATATTCAACATCAACATGAGAATAATTGTCATAGATGTCAAGATACTTAATTACCTCAGCATATCCGGTTGTGGTCTCACCTTTTGTTTTGTCGAAAAGAGCATAAATCGTTACGTCCTTATCAAGGCCGTCAAGACATTCTTTTGTCTGATCTGTGATTGAGTAAAGAGATTCTGCTGTAATATCAGCTGTTAAAGGGAGCTGCTCTAAAAGTAAGTTTACGAGTACCACGATAACGATAACCGCAATGATTACAATTATTGAGCTTGTGCCGTATTTAAGTTTTCTTTTTGTCTTCTCTGAAAGTTTCATTTTCGGCACCTCCTTTAATTCCAGCGTTTTCTTTCCATGTTTGATTCAGTTACAAGCAACATGATTGCCGCAAATGAAACATAGAAAACAACTGATGCAAAATTTAAAATACCATTTGCGAATTCCGCATATTTTGTAAGCGGCGAAATCCACATTATTGCATTGCCCAGCCATCCTCCGATGAGTGAGCCTATTGAATAAAGCCCTGTTGTTGAGAATAAGATTACAACACCGACAATTGCAGCGATAATCTGACTCTCTGTAAGTGACGAAGCAAATATTCCGACTGCAACAAATAAAAGTCCCTGAAGCATGTATCCGAGATATGCGCCTATTGTTTCAGCTATCGGAAGCGGAGCATAAGCTGCCATTAAGAATACATGGATAAGTGTTGCCGCATTCATGATTACAAACAATGTATATGCCGCAAAGAATTTTCCCAGAACAACTTCCCACATCGAAATCGGAGATGTTCTGAGAAGAACCTCGGTACCGTTCCTCTTTTCATCGGCAATGAGCTTCATTGTGATTATCGGAATGATAATCGGTAAAATTGATGTCATTGTCTGAAGTGTGGTTCCGATGTATACACTTCCGCCTGCAAAGTTATAGCTCATTGAAAAATATCCGAATACAAAAAGATAAACGGCAATTACAACATAAGCTATCGGAGATTTGAAGAATGAACTCATTTCTCTTTTATATATCGTGTTCATCTTATTCCTCCGTTTCTGCGGACTGGTCACGTCCGACGATTTCTATAAATACTTCTTCAAGATTTTTACCGATAGGTCTGAGTTCCAAAATAGGAAGATCGTTTTCGGCAAGTGCCCTGAATACTTCTTTTCTTGAATCTTCATTCTGCTTTGATTCAATTCTGAATACGGAATTGTCACCGTCAATTCTTATGAACTCAACTCTCGAAGCTGATCCAACCTTGTCCAGGGTCTCTCTGCACAGTGTCTTGTCTCCGGCAATTGTCACGTTGTATTTTGACACGCCGTTTGAGGCTGCCGCAAAATCAGAGAGCGGACCCTGTGCTGCGATTTTACCGTTGTTAATCATTACAACGGAGCTGCAGACCGCATTTACTTCCTGAAGGATGTGTGTGCTTAAAATGATTGTATGCTCGCGTCCCAGTGCAGTGATGAGTTTTCTGATGTCGAGAATCTGCTTCGGGTCAAGACCTACGGTAGGTTCGTCAAGAACAAGCACCTGGGGATTTCCCACGAGAGCCTGTGCAAGGCCTACTCTCTGTCTGTAACCTTTTGAAAGGTTTCTGATAAGTCTGCCCTTTTTGTCTCCGATTTTTACGAGATACATAATATCATCGAGTTTTGTTTTACGTCCCTTGAGCGGAACATTCTTAAGATTTGCGATGAATGTAAGGTACTCGCCTACTGTCATGTCGCCGTAAACAGGGGGAAGTTCCGGAAGATATCCGATTTTTTTCTTGACTTCCTTCGGATTTTCCATGATATCAAAACCGTCAACCTTGACAGTACCTGATGTTGAAGGAAGATATCCCGTAAGGATATTCATTGTTGTTGATTTGCCGGCACCGTTAGGTCCGAGGAATCCTAAAATTTCACCTTTTTTTACAGTGAAATTAAGATCATTAAGAGCAACGATATTACCGAACTTTTTTGTGAGATGCTGTATCTCTATCATTGTTTTCCTCCTGTAAAATGTAAACGGGGGCCCTTGTTTCCGAGCCCCCGAAATTATTTGATTTATTTGTAAATCTTACAATATGAGATGTGGTCTCCCAGCGGATCGAACCACTGGCCTTCAATAAGAACTGTCTTAACCTTATACTCGCCGTGAGCATAGTCGATACCCATCTGAGCGTAGTCACCGAAGTCGTTCATGTCGAAGCTGTGATATACCGCATTCTGAAGAACTGCCATAATGTCTTTTACTCTTGCAATATTATCAACGGTGATAATGTCTTTTGCCATATCAGTAATCATGTTGAGCTGGTGGTCCTTTCTGTATGGGTCACCTGCCGTACCAACCTCTTTACCTGTTGATGTGTATTTATGTCTTGCTCTCGCATAGTAGAGAGCCATTTCTCCGTTAAGCTTGTGAGTACCCTTTGAAAGAGTAAGTTCTCCGTTAGGAGTGTACATGTCTTCAGCAACATTTACCGTAACACCGCCGAATGAATCCACAAGGTCTTTGAATCCCTGGAAGTCAACTTCAACATAGTCGTCGATTCTGTAACCGAGCATGCTCTGAAGAATAGAGCAAAGGAAGTTTACGCCGGTATTCTGGAACTTGCCGCCTGTATAATGCACATAGTATGTTCCGATGTTGGGAGCTGCATTGATTTTGAACATACCCGGGCTCTTGTAAATGCCCTTGTTTTTAAGAATCTGAACCACGCTGTCATCGTAAGGAACATAAGAGTCACGGGGAATGGAAATAATCTGAATTTCTTTGCCTGTCTTGTCGATACTTACAACATAGATAGAGTCTGTGAGTCCGGCGGACTGGTCAGTGCCAAGCACGAGAATATTAGTATTCGACTCAGGGAGCGTCGGTGCATACTGAATATTGTCACGACTTGATTCGCCCGGGGTTGCATAGGGATTCTCAGGCTCAGGCGTTGATACTTTGATTAAGTCACCGCTGACTGTTTCAACATCAGGGATGGGAGTACTCGCTCTTTCATTGTTTGCGAAATTCATTATCGGAAGCAGGTATCCGAAATATGTGACACCGAGTATCACGATAACTGCTGATATAATAGTTAATACTACTGTAGATGTTTTTACCTTCATGTTTCCTCACCCAAGGTTCATTGTCTTTTGTAATATCCAAACGGGCGCAAAAATACCCATTCAAAATCACGGTATATTTTAGCACCACGCATGTGCATTGTCAAAAGAAATCACCTGTGCTAACATATTTCAATGTTATGAAAAACCTTAAGAACTTTTTTATTTCTTTGATAATATCATTTATGTTCATGATGGCGGCATCGGAAACATCATTTTTGTTCCCGATTCACAGCCGTGTTGATCAAAATATCTTCTTCACACTGGGAAGAGGAATTCTCCAGGGCAAGGTTCCCTACCGGGATTTATTCGAGCATAAGGGACCCCTCATTTATTTCATTCATGCTGCAGGCGCACTGATTTCAAAGACAAGCTTTGTCGGTGTGTTTGTTATGCAGGTTCTCTTTTTTGCTGTTTCGATTTTGTTTATGTATAAGACAGCAAAGCTTTTTACCACTGAAAAAAGAGCGTGGATTGCAGCAATGGTTACGGCCGCTGTTTCATCTGCTACATATGCCTTCAAGCTCGGAGACAATGCAGAGGAATTCTGTTGGGCATTTCTCATGGTTTCCCTGTATTATCTCGTAAAATATTTCAAAGACTGCGAGACGGAATTCAGACCCGAGAAATTCAGCATTCTTTTCTTAAACGGTATAATGGCCGGCTGTGTTCTTTGGCTGAAGTTCACTCAGCTCGGTTTCTGGATCGGCTACATGGCAGTCATATTCTTCTACCTTATCGCAAACAAAAAATACGGTCGCGCCTTTGCGTCCTGCGGAGTTTATCTCGGCGGCATGGCGGTAACAGCCCTTCCCTGGATTGTATATTTCGGAATCAAGGGAGCTTTGAGCGACCTCTTCACAACATATTTTTACGACAACATTTTCCTTTACGGTTCCGGTAAAAGCTTTTTCGAAAAAATCATTTCAATCGGAAGCAGCCTTGCGTACGACATTATACAGAACCCTCTTGTAATGTTTATGATCGGCCTCGGAATATTTGCATTCTGCGTTAAGAAGCAGTATTTTACAAAGCCCTTCGGCAGAGCCTGCGTCACAACCGCATTTCTCGTTTTATATATTATGTTATACATTGGCGGTGTACGATATGACTACTATATGCTTATCGCAACTCCGTTCATGCTTTTCGGAACGATTTACGTTTTGGACATTCTCGCATCAATGAAACATCCCCGCAAATACATGCAGACCATTGCTTTTGTGCTTTGCTTTGTTTACGTAATTGTCGGTTCTAATGCACTTCCATACTACGGTAAAAAGAAATCAGATTTCCCGCAGTTCGTGTTTGCCGACACAATCAAAGAAAGAGGCGGTAAAACGCTTCTCAACTACGGCTTCATTGACGGCGGATTCTATCTTGCCTCCGGCATAGAGCCAATCAACAGATTCTTCTGTAAGGTAAACATTCCGCAGGATGCTTTCCCTGAAATGTATGATGAGCAGATTGAAATGGTTCGTGACAAGAAGGTTGATTTTGCAGTAATCCGTACAAGAAAAGACAGAACAATAAAAAAGGACATGCGTCTTGAATACGATGACCTTTTTAAGAACTATACTGTTATTCAGATTTCAGACAACCCGTATGAAACATACAGGTATTTCCTTCTTGAAAAGAATCCTGATTAATCGAGAATTTTATTCAATGCGACACCAAGTGCGTGAGCAGAAGCTCTGATGATATCGGGGTCAATACCGCATCCCCAATACATTTTACCGTCCTTCAAAAGACCCACATATGCAACGGCGTTTGAAGAAGATGATTTTTCAAGGGCATGTTCTTCATATGCCGCAAGAATATAATCTTCATTGAGGAATTTTTTAAGTGCATTGTTTATGGCATCCAAAGGACCGTTACCTTTTCCCCTGATTACCGTTTCTTCATTTTCGTAATTTACAACAAGCTCAGCCTCTGAACCCACTTCAGTCTGAGCATATTTCCAGCTTCTGAACTGAATGTTCGGGTGGTAGCTGATATAGTCCCTGTCAAAGATTTCATATATCCACTCGGGACTGAGCTCCTTGTGTGCTTTATCAGATACGTCTTTAACGTGATATCCGACTTCTTCCTTCATTTTTTTAGGCATGTTAATGCCGTATTTTGTACGAAGTATATAGCTTATGCCGCCCTTACCTGACTGGCTGTTGATTCTTATTACGCCGACTTCGTAAAGTCTGCCTACATCATGAGGATCAATAGGAAGGTAAGGAACACTCCACTCAGTGAGATTGTTCTTTTCTCTCCACTCAATTCCCTTTGCAATGGCATCCTGGTGAGATCCTGAGAATGCCACGAATACGAGATCTCCCGCATAAGGCTGTCTCGGATTGATTTCCATTCCCACAAGTCTTTCGTATGTATCGCAGATTTCGGGCATGTGTGAAAAGTCAAGGTTTGACTCAACGCCCTGGGCATACATATTCATTGCCAAGGTCACAATGTCCACGTTTCCCGTTCTCTCACCGTTTCCGAAAAGAGTTCCCTCGATTCTGTCTGCACCTGCAAGAATACCCATCTCCGCAACACTGACAGCTGTTCCTCTGTCGTTGTGCGGATGAAGTGAAATAAGGACCTTTTCTCTGCAGTTTAAGTGCTTACTGAAATATTCCACTCTCTGTGCAAATACATGGGGCATGGAATTTTCCACGGTTGTGGGAAGATTTATGATTATCTTTTCCCTGTCCTTCCACACGTCTATAACTGCATTACATACCTCAAGTGCAAATTCATTTTCCGTTGCATGGAAGCTTTCCGGGCTGTATTCAAAAATGAAATTTCCCTCTGTGTTGTCTGCGTAATCAAGCACGAGCTTTGCGCCTTCAATTGCAAGTTCTTTAATCTCTTCTTTGCTCTTTTTAAACACCTGCTCACGCTGCGTGACCGATGTTGAGTTGTATACGTGAACGATGGCCTTCGGCGCACCTTTAAGGGCCTCGAAGGTTCTTTTGATGATATGAGGTCTTGCCTGAGTAAGTACCTGAATTGTTACATCTTCGGGAATAAGATTATTCTCAATGAGATTTTTCGTGAATTCGAATTCGGTTTCCGATGCTGCCGGGAATCCGATTTCTATCTCCTTGAATCCGACCTTGCAGAGAAGCTGAAAATACTCAATTTTCTCTTCCATATTCATGGGCTCAACGAGTGCCTGGTTTCCGTCTCGAAGGTCTACGCTGCACCAAACCGGGGCTTTTTCGATATATGTTTTATCTGCCCAGTCATTGCATTTCTCCGGCGGAATGAAATATGTGGTTTTGTACTTGTTTAAGTTTTTCATCGTCCTGCATTATATCACAAGGTTTGCCTATAATCAAAAACGGGAACAGCATTTCTGCTGTTCCCGTTTCAATGAATAAGTTTAGTCTCTCGTCATTCAATTTTGTGTCTGTACGAGAATGCACATGCACCGATTCCGTTGCTGTTCTGGAGGTTACATTTCTCCTGGTCAGCCATGGCAAATCCGCCATATACGAAACTGAATGTCTGGTTGGTAATTGAGTTACCTGCGCGGTCTTCAAGAATAACCTTTACACAGTTCTTGCTTACAATCTTAGCATCGAGAAGCTTACCTGCGTTCTTTGAATAGAAGCCCACAACATCCTTGCCGCCGTTTGATGTCTGAAGTCCGTCGCCTACATAATCGAAGTATACATAAGCATATCCGCTCTTAACTTCCACCTTAGCCATTACAGGTGAACCGTAGTAGTCAATCGGGAACTTTTCAGGGGCATAGATTCTTGAAAGTGCAAGATATGCAAGTCTGTCACCGATGTGCTTCTTGTTCTTCGGATGTGCCCAGTCTGTGTCAAGAGCATTTGAACCGTAGTCCATACCGCAAACGATGAAGTAGTTATCAATCTTATCAAGAGCCTTCCACTGAGCATAACGGATGTCCGCGATGTTCGGCCATGAAGCATTCTGGTCGTTGTGTGATGTGATCTGTACACTGTAGAACGGAAGATCTTCTCCCCATTCCTTACGCATCATGTCAACAAATGAAACAAGGTCATCTGTGTATGAGTCGTATGCACTCTCATTTGCTTCGCCCTGATACCAGAGGAAACCTCTGATGTTTGAGTTTGCAAACGGAGCCATAAGGCTGTTCCAGATATCTGTAGCTTTGAATAAGCTGAGACCGTGGTCCATAGTCTTGTCATCATAGTACTCCGGTGGCATAAAGTCACGGATTGCAGCACCGCCGGCCACACACTGAATCATACCGATCGGCACGTCGGTGTTATCAGCAAGCTGCTTTGCAAAATAGTAACCTACAGCTGAGAAGGCTTTTGCAGTCTCAACACTGTTTGTCCACCACTTTGTGTTAGGAGCTGCGTCATATCTGTGCTCCTCGTGTGGTTCTATTCTGATCTGGTTGTCGTTTTCATCCATCTCCCAGTAGTGGCTGGCATCCCAGAAGAACTGGTTATACAGTCTGATGTTGTCATCTTCTGAAATTGTACTTTCGAAGCTTGGGTTGTTGTCGAGTGTTCCTTCAAGAGAAACCTGAACGTTTGACTGACCTGAAACAATCCAAACATCACCGATGAGGATGTTTGTGAATTTTTTACCGCCGTCTTTTCCCTCAGCCTTTGTGTAAACGTAAAGGTCCTGGCCTTCCTTGTTTGCTTCCTGTGGGTTGAACTGAATAAGCCAATGTCCCATTTCGTCACACTCAGCGTAGCGTGTGTCACCGCCGAATTCAGCATAAACTAATTTGCCGGGCTTGCCTGTTCCGTAAACGTTGATATATTTATTTCTCTGGAAAACCATATCACTGTTAATTGCACCGCAGACAGTATATTCAAATGGCTGTCCGTCGTCATCAACAGGATCCTGAGCAGGAAGGTTCTCAGGTGAAACAAGAGGAGCCTGTGTAGGCTTTGGTTCTG
Organism: uncultured Clostridia bacterium; assembly: GCA_945965275.1. Taxonomy (GTDB): domain Bacteria; phylum Bacillota; class Clostridia; order UBA1212; family SIG427; genus CAMFNB01. The sequence continues at coordinate 34,122 of CAMFNB010000010.1, forward strand.
TTGTATATGAACCTGCACATCCTGTTACGAGAAGGATGATTGCAAGCATAAGTGCAGAAAGTATAGCTATTCTCTTTCTCATTTTAATACCTCTTTACTCTTTTCTTAAATTAATTTCTTAAATTAAGAGTTTCTTGCCTCGTAGAGTGCTGTTACTTCAGCTTCTGAAGCAGGTGCTGAGTAAAGTCTTACGAAAGCAGCCTTGAATTCTGTTACAGGGAACTGGCAAAGTCCGTTGTAAGCACCGATTCTGAAGCCTGCGTTTGAATCATAAGGAACAAGCTGCTGAGCTTTGATTTTACCGTTTTCTGCAAGCTTACCGTTTACATAGTAGTATGAGCTTTCGCCCTCGTGAACGTATACAAGGTGTACCCATGTGTTGTAGTCACCGCCGCCAACTGATGTTGTTGCATAGCCGTTACCTTCGAACATTGAAAGTACTTTGTTTACGCCTGCGCTGTCGCCTTCGCCAAGGTCAAACTTGCCTGCACCGAAAGCTGCGCCTGTCTTTGAGTTGTAGAAGTATGTACCGCAGATTAAGCCGAAGCCGCCCTGCTTTTTAACATTTACATAAGCTTCCATTGTGTAGTCGCCCTGTGAAACCTTTGTTGTGTCAATAAGGTATGTTACACATGCTTCTTTGAATACGGCAACTGTCTTGCCTACTTCTGCATCATTTTCAAATGTGATTTCACCTGCAGCTGATCTTGATACATCATTAGCCTGATCGTTGAATGTTCCCTTGCTGAAGTCTGCATCAAAGAATAAAGACTTCTCGAAATCGCTTCCGCCGCAAGCCGTGCATGCGAGGAGCATGATGGCAGCAAGTACTAATACTAAAACTTTTTTCATTTCTTTCCTCCGAACTATTTAAACAAACAAATACGCAAGGTATGGCAAAGTACTGCCACACCTTGCATTTTAAACAAAATTATTTCTGTGGAGCCTGAGGTCTCGGTGGCATTGGAGCGCCCTGAGGTCTCGGTGGCATTGGAGCACCCTGAGGTCTCGGCGGCATTGGAGCACCCTGAGGTCTCGGTGGCATCTGAGGAGCATTAGGAGTAATTCCCTGAGGTCCTAATCCGCCCTGAGGTCCCTGTGGAGCTACAGGTCCCTGAGGAGCCTGAGGTCCGTTTCCGCCTGCCTTCTTTTTCTTAAGAAGGATAAGGACGATTGCAACTGCTGCACCTACGATAACAACTGAGCCTGCAATAATTCCGATAAGTGCACCTACCGGCAAGCCATTCTTTTTAAGTGCGGCAACAGCTGCATTTAATGCTTCTGCCTTAGCATCTGTGTCTTCCTGTGATACAGGGTTGTTCTTTGCATTCTTAGCTGCCATGAGAGCAGTCTGAACTGCGTCATATGTTTCATCTGTATAGTCGTCTTTGTTAAGACCTTCTGCCTTTGCAATAGCTGCGTCAATCTTAGTTGAATCAACTACAACCGGCTCGGGAGTCGGCTCAGGAGTCGGCTCAGGAGTAGCAACATCAATCGGGCCCGGATCAACAGTACCGCTCGCATTTGAATAGAGGGCTGTGATATCTGCCTGAGATGCAGGATAAAGGTAAACACGTGCGTAAGCAATTTCACCTTCGAGAAGTGCAGGCCAAATACTTGCACCGCCGTCACCGATTGTAATTGTTGATCCGATTTCTGAGCTTACAGTCTGCGGGTGTAAGTTATTTGATACTCTTGCTTCTGATTTAGCTGCTTCAGTACCGTTTACATAGTAGTAGTTGTACTCACCGTCAGATACACCAACGATATGAGTCCATACACCATGTGTCATATGCTCCTGAACATATGCGTTACACATTGCGGTGCTGGGATCTGTTGTCCACTGAGGGTCGTTGTTCTGTGTGCAACGGAAACCGTTTGCCTGGTCACCTGCAGTGTTGTAGTCTGATAAACATACGGCATTTGCACCGATTGCAAAGAAGTTTGTTTCCTTGCCGTCAAAGCCTTCGTCCATCAAGAGATACATTTCAACTGTAAGACCGTCATTAAGATCATAAGCTGTGAAATCATATCCGTCCTCATATACGAGAGCTGCTGAACCCTCTCCGCCGAATCTTGCAACCTTTGAACCAAGTGTTGCATCATCTACGAAAGTCGGGTCATCACTGCCGTCCTCAGAAATTGTAAAATTTCCTGTCTGGTCTTCAGCAGAACCTGTTCTGTAGTCAACTGAGAAAGTAAGTGCACTTGTAAGAGCATTACTTACTTCAGCAGCAGAAGTTGCAACAGGAATCATACCAACTACCAATGAAAGTGAAAGTACGATGAGAGTTGCTAAAAAGAAACTTCTCTTTTTCATAATAGTCCTCCAAATAAATTTACTTTATACAACAATATAATTGAATTACAATTTTATATTATTCTCTTTTTGTTGTAAAGATTATTTAATCTTTGCAGCAATAGCTTCTTTAGCCTTCTTTACAATCTCGGCAGCTGTGATTCCGTACATTTCAAGAAGCTCTGCAGGAGCACCTGAAGTACCGAACTTATCCTGAACAGCAACCATTTTTACAGGGCATGGATAGTTCTGGCAAACCACCTCAGCTACTGCACCGCCGAGACCGCCGATGATGTTGTGCTCTTCAGCAGTAACTATGGCACCTGTTTCGATTGCAGCCTTGATAATTGCATCTTTGTCGATAGGCTTAATTGTGTGCATATCAAGTACACGTGCATTGATTCCTTCTGTCTTAAGGATTTCTGCTGCCTTAAGTGATTCCTGAACCATCATACCTGTACCGATAAGAGTAACATCCTTGCCGGCTACAAGCTCATTTGCCTTGCCGATTTCGAATGTGAAGTTTTCGTCTGTATAAACATCCTCTACTGCTGCACGGCCGAATCTTGAGTAGCAAGGTCCTTCGTAATCAATGATTGCCTTAACAGCTTTGTTTGCTGAAGGGCCGTCACAAGGATTGATAACTACCATATTAGGAAGTGCTCTCATAATTGCAAGATCTTCAAGAGCCTGGTGAGAAGCTCCGTCCTCACCTACTGTAAGACCTGCGTGAGTTGCACAAACTTTAACGTTGAGTTTCGGATAACAGATTGAGTTTCTGATCTGCTCACAGGCTCTCTCTGAAGCGAATACTGCGAATGTACTTGCGAAAACAATCTTTCCTGTTGTTGCAAGACCTGCTGCAACACCCATCATGTTTCCTTCTGCGATACCCATATCGAAGAATCTCTCAGGAACATCCTTCTTGAAAACTCCTGTCTTTGTAGCTGCTGCAAGGTCAGCGTCAAGAACTACAATTCTGTTATCATCTTTTCCGTACTGTACCAGTGCCTGGCCGTATGCGTCTCTTGTTGCAATTTTACCCATGACTTAAGCCTCCAATCCTTTTAAGTATTCGTCGAGTTCAGCGATTGCCTGGTCTCTCTGTTCCTGGTTAGGAGCTTTGCCGTGCCAGCCAACCTGGTTTTCCATGAAGGAAACGCCTTTGCCCTTAAATGTCTTACCGATAATCATTGTAGGCTTGCCCTTAACAGTCTTTGCTTTTTCAAGAGCGTCCTTGATTTCTTCCACATCGTTTCCGCAGATTTCGTAAACATTCCATCCGAATGCTTCGAACTTAGCTGCGATAGGCTCTGAACACATAACCTCTTTGATAGGTCCGTCAATCTGAAGTCCGTTGTAGTCAACGAAAGCTGTGAGGTTGTCAAGCTTGAATTGAGCTGCTGCCATAGCTGCTTCCCATACCTGACCCTCTTCGAGTTCGCCGTCACCGAGGATTGAATATACTCTGTAATCTTTGTTGTCGATTTTTCCTGCAAGAGCCATTCCGACTGCTGCTGAAATACCCTGTCCAAGTGAACCTGTTGACATGTCAACGCCCGGAACGTGGTTCATGTTAGGGTGACCCTCAAGATAGCTGTCTGTCTTTCTGAGAGTTACGAGATCTTCCTTAGGGAAGAATCCTTTTTCTGCAAGTGTTGCATAGAGTGCCGGTGCACAGTGTCCTTTTGAAAGAACGAATCTGTCACGGTCTGCCCACTGAGGGTTCTTTGTATCTACATTCATTTCGTCGAAGTAAAGAACCGTAAGCATGTCCGTGCATGATAATGATCCGCCCGGATGTCCTGACTTGGCGTTAAATACTTCTTCGATAACGCTTTTTCTGATGTTTGTTGCTGTCTTCATTAATTCAAGCTTCTTAAGCTTGTCCATACCTGTTACCTCCGTTTTTTTCGTTATTGTTTATAACGTATAATTATAGGGAAATTACTGTCTTTTTTCAATATCCGCAATCATGTTTACGCGGGTTTCGTGTCTGCCGCCGAGGAACTCAGCGTCAACCCATGCGTCAACAATCATTTTTGCAAGTTCAGAGCCGACAACTCTTGCTCCGAAGCAGAGAATATTTGAATTATTGTGTTCTTTTGAGAGTTTTGCAGAGAACGGTTCGCTGCATACAACAGCTCTTACTC
>CAMFNB010000011.1 GCA_945965275.1 uncultured Clostridia bacterium
GATAGCGTAGCGTCTCGTGGGCTCGGAGATGTGTATAAGAGACAGTTGCGAATGGACGGTTGATAAGGTTCTTGTTGAGAAGCATGACGGTAAAATCTACAGGGTAACTCCGAACGCACTTGTATGGGATGACGAAAATTACTACCTCATTGCTCACGATGAAGACGATGACAAAATTAAATACTTCAGAGCCGACAAAATGAGAAAAGTGACTGCAACAGAGGAAAAGGGATGCCCGAATTCCGTGTTCAAAGACATCAACCCTGCCGAAATGTCAAAAAACACATTCGGAATGTTCGGCGGTAAAAAGAAAATAGTTACACTGAAATGCAAAGACTGGCTCTGCGGAGTTATATTTGACCGTTTCGGAAATGACATTATCGTTGATAAAAATAAAAACGGTACATTTTGTGTAAGCGTGGACATTGCCGTAAGCGGACAATTCTTCGGCTGGGTATCTTCTTTCGGCGGAGATATGACAATAAAGGCACCGCAAAGTGTAGCGGAAGAGTACAAAGAGCACCTTAAAAAAACATGTGAGGGCATCTTGTAATTTTGATACCCTTATGATATTATTTTATGACCGATATTTATCGGCAAGATATCCTTGTCCTGTATATGATTTACAGGATCGCTAGTCCAAGAGGAGGTGAAAGAATGAACAGTTACGAAGTTATGTTTATTGTCGACCCAAGCGTGGGTGACGAAAACGTGAATGCCACAGTTGAGAAATTCAAGAGCATTATTGAAGAAAAGGCAACTATCGATTCATTTGATATTTGGGGCAACAGACGTTTGGCATATCTCATCAACGACAAGGAAGAGGGCTACTATGTATTGGCAACAATGACAGCTGCACCTGATTTCCCTGCAGAGCTTGAAAGAAAATTCAAGATTGATGAAAACGTGATGAGGTATCTTGTTTTAAGAAAAGAAGGTTAAGGTAAGCCATGAACAAAGTTATTTTAATGGGAAGACTGACAGCCGATCCGGAACTTAGAACTACCGGTAATGATACGTCAGTTTGTACGTTTACAGTAGCGGTAGACAGAAGATTTAAATCTGACAACGGACCATCTGCAGACTTCATCAGAGTTGTAGCATGGAGACAGACCGCTGAATTCGTAAACAAGTATTTTTCAAAGGGAAACAGAATCGCAGTAGTTGGTTCTATCCAAACTCGTACATGGGACGACAAAGACGGCAAGCGCCAGTACGCAACAGAGGTTGTGGCTGATGAAGTCGAGTTCTGTGAGAGTAAGAGACAGGACGGAACTGCAGGCGGATTTGACAGACCGAGATCAACAGAAGCATCAGCTCCGAGAGCAGATGAGGGATTCGTACCGAGTGCACCTGCACAGGAAGAGTTCTATCCTTCAGAAGTTGAAGACGGTAACCAGATTCCGTTCTGATTTTCCTGTATTAATTAAGGAGGAAAAAGAAATGCCATATATGAAAAAAGATGCCAAGGGCAAAGACGGCTTTGACAAGGGCGATGCTAAGGGCGGCATGAGAAACAGAAGACCAAGAAAAAAAGTTTGCGCTTTCTGTGAAGCAAAGGCAGCCGGCATTGATTACAAGGACGTTGCACAGCTTAGAAAGTTCGTATCTGAAAGAGGAAAGATTCTTCCCAGAAGAATTTCCGGAACATGTGCAAAGCACCAGAGAGAACTTACAATCGCTATCAAGCGTGCAAGACACGTTGCTTTGTTACCATTCCAGGCAGACTGATTTAAATGAAATCGGCGCAACTTTTGGGAGTACACCCTTTAGTTGCGCTTTATCTTTTTTTAGGAGATTATGAAAAACAAGAGCAATATAATGCGAATACTTGAAACGGGAATGCTGCGTTGGCTTGCTGCCGCAGTGGTATTCGGTGTTGCCGTTTTCGCATTTGAAGGCAATACAAGAAAAGAATTTGCCCTGTGGTGCATAATTGCTCTTATTCTTCTTGTAGCAGCCGATGTTCTCGTAATGTTCATACGAAGAAAAATAAACGGCGGCAGAATAATGCAGACAGCCTTCTATCACAATGCTGACGGAAGAGCACTTGCGAGCATTAAAGATTTCAAATTGCCCATGATTTTCCTGAACAGAACAGGAGAATTGATTTGGTCAAACAAACCGTTCAAGGACCTTTTTACAGACGAGGAGGGCGGCAAGGCTCCGATGAGAAAGACCGTCAGCAATCTTTTCTCACATAAAATCCTTGAAAGACTTAATCTCGGTGAAACTGAATTTACGCTTAATGTTGATTTTGCGGGAAAATTTTTCATCATGCAGGGTGTGGCCGTAGATGATTACATCATGGTATATTTCGTGGATATCACGGAGCTCTGGAAGATTAAGATAAAGGCCGATCAGCAAGCCCTTGCAATCGGTGTACTCAATATTGACTCATACGAGGAAATTTACCAGGCAGACGGTGAAAACATAGTAAACCTTGTTACGGGTGAGCTCGGTAAAATGCTCGATAAATGGATAGAAAACAAGCATGCAGTGGTAAGAAAGCTTGTCAGAGACAGATATCTTCTTCTTATTGAGAAAAAGTATCTGCAGCAGATAGAGCTTGACAGATTCAGCATTCTTGATGACGCGAAGAAGATTTCGGTAGGTAACAGAAGCAGCGTTACACTCAGTATCGGTATTTCAGTCGGAGAAGAAACAATCGAAGACAATTATCATGTGGCTGAAAACGCATGCAGACTTGCAATGGAGCGCGGCGGAGACCAGGCTGTTGTACGAAGAGGACAAAAGGACAATTATTACGGCGGCAGCAATACGGAAATCGAAAGAAGAACAAAAATCAGGGCAAGAGTTATTGCTTCTGCGCTGAAAGAGGAAATAAACAAAAGCTCGGATGTTCTCATTATGGGACACAACAACTGCGATATGGATTCTTTGGGAGCAGCACTTTCGGTTTACAGACTCTGTTGTGTTTCAGGCAAGAAAGCATCAATCATTCTTAACGGACCTAATAAGTCAATTGAATATGCATACAATCATCTCTGTGAAAACGGATACGAAGATGTGTTTATTTCCACGGCAGATGCTCTCAATATAATAGGGGACAACACTCTTACGGTTGTTGTCGACACATACAAGCAGGGGCAGACAGAAGCTCCTAAGGTGCTGGATTATTCGTCAAGAATTGCGGTAATCGACCACCACAGAAGAGGAGCCGATTACATTAAGGATACTGTTCTTTTCTATTCAGAGACATATGCTTCTTCAACCTGTGAGCTTATGGTTGAAATTATAGGATACTATGCAGGCAGCACAAGCATTCCGAAGAATGAAGCTGAGGCAATGTACGCGGGAATCTGTATTGACACAAAGAATTTCTCGTTTAAGACCGGTATCAGAACATTTGAGGCGGCATCTTACCTGAGATCACAGGGTGTTGACACCGTCGAAGTAAAAAAATACATCGAGCCTGATTATGAAACATATACTGCAATCAGCAATGCCATTTCATCGTCAAAACTTTTAGATAACAGCATTGCAATTGCGAAATACGAAAACGAAACCTCTGATGCACAGTTTGTTGCATCCCTTGCTGCAGACAGACTGCTTACCATTGCGGGAATCGAGGCATCGTTTGTTTTATATTATTCAAGAGGCGGTGTCGGCATAAGCGGCAGATCTCTCGGTAATGTAAATGTTCAGGTAATACTTGAAAAACTCGGCGGCGGCGGACATTTCATAGCTGCCGGCGCACAAATAAAAGACACCACAATAGACAAAGTTGAAACAATGCTCAAAGAGGCAATAGCGGAGGTTACAAAATGAAAGTTATTTTGAAAGAAGACGTTAAGAGTTTAGGTAAGAAGAATGAAGTTGTAAACGTAAGCGACGGATATGCACAAAACTTCCTCATGCCGAGAGGCCTTGCTGTTCCTGCAACAGAAGGCGGAATCAAAGACGTAAAAGAAAAAAATGCGGCTCAGGCCGAAAAGAAAGCCAGACTTGAGGCCGAGGCAAAGGCACTTGCGGAAAAAATCAGCAAGGTATCTGTAAAAATGCAGGTTAAGTGCGGTGCAAACGGTAAACTTTTCGGAGCCATCACATCAAAGGAAATTGCGGATGAGCTAAAAAAACAGTATAATTTTGACATAGACAAGAAACAGCTTGTAATTAAAGAAAACATTAAGAGTGCAGGCACATACAAGGTAACCGCAAAGGTCCATCCGGGTATTGCAGGCGAGTTTAATGTAGTAGTGGAAGGCATTCAGTAAAATGGCAGAAAACAACCTTAAGGTACTACCAAACAGTATAGAGGCGGAGAAGTCAATTCTCGGTGCATTGCTTGTTTCACCTGAAGCAATTTATGACATTATCGATATATTAAGAGCAGATGATTTTTACAGAAAAGATCATCAGACCATATTTGAAGCGATGATGTCTTTATACAACACCAACACAACAATTGACGTCATCACGGTGTCTGACAAGCTTCAGGCAATGTCAGCCCTGGACAATGTTGGCGGTATTGCATACTTAGGCTCGCTCGCGGAGGATGTTCCGCTTGCGGCGAATGCAGTTCAGTATGCAAGAATCGTTGCTGACAAATCCACACAGAGAAAGCTTATTACCTGTGCCCGGGAGATTGCACAAAACGCATACGAGCCTGACGGCGACATATCAAAGTCTGTTGAATTTGCGGAGCAGTCCATATTGGAGGTTTCAAAAAACAAAGCAGGTAAGCCCTATGCAAAAATCGGAGATGTAATGCCGAGCGTTGTTGCCAGAATTGAAGAAGCAGCAAAAAAAGAAGACGGTATTCAGGGCATTCCTTCCGGCTTCTATGACCTTGATAAAATGACTGCAGGTTTCCATCCTGAAAACCTTGTAATCATCGCCGGTCGTCCGGGTGCCGGTAAAACGGCATTCATGCTTAATATCGTACGACACGTTGCGGTAAAAGCAAAGCTTCCCGTTGCCGTATTCAACCTGGAAATGTCAAAGGAAGAACTTGCAACAAGAATTCTCTCCACACAGGCAAATATCGAAAGTTCAAAGCTTAAGACAGGTCAGCTTGACGAGGCAGACTGGATAAAGGTTGCCGAAGGTGCAAGTGAGCTTGCCGATGTACCGATTTATTTTGATGATACAACTGACAACTCGGTTCAGGCAATCAAATCAAAATGCAGAAAGCTCAAGATGGAAAAAGACATTAAGATGGTTGTAGTCGACTACCTCCAGCTTATGAATTCTTCCGGAAGATCTGAAAACAGAGCAACAGAGGTTGCCGAAATGTCCAGAGGACTTAAGGTCCTTGCAAGGGAATTGGGAGTGCCTGTGCTCGTAGGCTCACAGCTTAACAGAGAGTCTGAAAAGAGAGCAGAGAAAAGACCTCAGATTTCAGACCTTCGTGAATCAGGTGCTATCGAGCAGGACGCAGACCTTGTAATTTTGCTTTACAGACCTGATATGGATACCACTAACCAAAATCCTGAAGTTCCTCAGAATAAAGCAGAGGCCATCGTGGCTAAGCAAAGAAATGGTGCAACAGGTACCGTAAATCTCATATTCGAGGGCGACAAGATGACATTCAGAAATATGTCATTCAGAAACTCATGAGCGAAGATTATCATAATATTTATAAAAGAATGTGCGATACGATTGCAGCACATAATATGTTCGATGAAAACGACACTGCTGTTGCCTGCGTGTCAGGCGGATGCGACAGTGTTGCTCTTCTTTTACTGCTCTGCGAGTATTCAAAGAACAATCCGGGATTCAATGTGGTTTGCTGTCACTTTGATCACATGCTCCGCGGAGAAGAATCCGACGGAGACAGAGAGTTCGTTCAGTCCCTTGCGGAAAAGCTCGGAGTAAAGTTTTACTGTGAGCGAAAGAATGTGGCTGCCTGTGCCGAAGAAACAGGAGCCTCCGTGGAAATGGCAGCGAGAGAACTCAGATATGCTTTCTTCAATCATGTCGCCAAAGAAACAGGCGGTAAAATAGTTGTCGCTCACACCGGCGACGACAGAGCGGAGACTGTAATTCTCAATATTGCAAGAGGAACGGGAATACACGGACTTCGCGGTATAAGATATAAAAGAGAAAATATAGTAAGACCTCTTCTTGATCTGTTCAGATCAGATACGGAAAAGACATGCGAGGCTTTTGGCGTGTCATACAGAAACGACAGCTCGAACAGTGAAACCTTTTACAAGAGAAACAGGGTAAGGCTTGAAGTGCTTCCGAAGCTCAGGAAAGAGATCGGAGAGGATATTACCGAGAAACTTCTGAGACTTGCGGACAATGCAGAAGAGGATGACAGCTTCCTTGAAGAAGAGGGAGCAAGAAATTACGGTCTGCTCTGCGTTGAAGAGGAAAACAAAATAACGGTTTCAGATCCAGAAAAGTTTGCTGCGCTTTCAAAAGCAGTTCAAAAGCGCGTTGCTGCAAGAATTTTTGAATTCTTTTATCCGGGAAGGGTAAATGTAACCGGTAAAATGATGGATGACCTTTCACATCTCATTGCCGAAAACAACACAGGTGATAAGATGGATTTTACAAAACTTGTAAAGGGCGTTGTATATCATGATGGTGTAATTATTTCCGCAGGCGATGCCGAGCCCGATGAAAAAACGAAAATGATATTTGAAAAAGCCGGTCCCGAAGAGGCTCTGGCGGAATGCGTTTCCATGGGAAATGACATCGCAGTCTTTGACCTTGAGGCACTTGATAAATACTGCAAAGAAAAAGGAATGAACTGGGAAATCCGCACAAGGCAAGAAGGCGATGAAATTCAGCCTTTAGGAGCTCCGGGAAGAAAAAGCCTTAAAAAGCTTTTCATAGATTCAAAAGTACCTGCATATCAGAGAAACAAAATGCCTCTGTTGGCTGTCGGAAACGAGATTTTGTGGGTGCCGGGAGTGAGAAGATCGGAAGTGGCTCCTATTGATAAAAACTCCCTAACTGCTATAATATTCAGATGTGTTAATTTACGAAAGGAAACGGAATAACATGAGAGATATGGTAAATGATATAGAAAGAGTTTTAGTCTCAAAAGAGGAAATTGCAGAGATGGTAAAACGCCTCGGCAAACAGATTTCAGACGATTACAGAGGACAGCCTCTTGTAGTTCTCGGAGTTCTTAAGGGCGGCTTTGTATTTATGGCTGACCTTGTTCGTGCAATTGACACTCCTCTTGAACTTGACTTCATAGCGGTATCAAGCTACGGAGCATCAACAAAATCATCAGGTGTTGTTCAGCTCAGAAAGGACTCAGACATTCCGCTCACCGGAAAGCATGTTCTTATTGTTGAAGATATTATTGACTCAGGTCTTACACTTACATACTTAAAGGAAATGCTTGAAGCAAGAAACCCGCTCAGCGTCAAAATCGCAACTGCATTTGACAAGCCTGAAAGAAGAAAGGTTCCGCTTCATGTTGACTACAGCGGAATTGTCATTCCTGACGAGTATGTAGTCGGATACGGACTTGATTATGATTCAGAGATGAGAAATATCCCGGATCTTTGCGTATTAAAGCGCAGCGTATACGAAAAATAACCCTTTAGGAGGATTAGTTTGAAAATATTCAAAAGACTTTTAATATACATATTACTGATGGCTGCAATTTTCGGAATTGCATATTACGTACGGGGAAACAGCGGCATTCAGCCTATGTCATATTCTGATTTCTACACACAGCTTTTTGAAGAGAAAAACGTGGAAGCAGTTGTGGCTGAAGGCGGTTCTGCCAGAGTTAAACTCAAAAAAGCTGAAAACGGCGGAAATCTTTTCAGAGTTGATTACTATTCTGACACTGAATTTGAGCTTCTCATGCAGAAGGCAATCGACCAGGGAATAAAGGTTGATTATGCCGTAAGCATCAGTGAACTTCCGTCAATAATTATCGGAATCATTCCGTATGTACTTCTCGTAGGTGCCCTTATTTTCTTCATGTTCATTATGGGAAAGGGTTCAGGCGGCGGAGCTAAGGTTGCAAACTTCGGTAAAAGCAGAGCAAGGCTTTACACATCAAGCAAGATCAGATTTGAAGATGTTGCCGGTGCAGACGAAGAAAAAGAGGAAATGGGCGAGCTTGTTTCATTCCTCAGAGACCCAAAGAGATATGCAGATATGGGCGCAAGAATCCCCAAAGGCGTACTTATGGTGGGCCCTCCGGGAACAGGTAAAACTTATCTTGCAAAAGCAATTGCCGGAGAGGCAAATGTTCCTTTCTTCTCGATTTCAGGCTCTGACTTCGTTGAAATGTACGTTGGTGTCGGTGCTTCAAGAGTGAGAGATTTATTTGAGCAGGCAAAGAAAAATTCTCCTTGCATCATTTTCATAGACGAGATTGATGCAGTAGGTCGTCACAGGGGCGCAGGTCTCGGCGGCGGACACGACGAAAGAGAGCAGACTTTAAACCAGCTTTTAGTAGAGATGGACGGTTTTGCAGGCAATGAGGGAATTATTGTTATTGCTGCAACAAACAGACCGGACATTCTTGATCCTGCACTTACAAGACCGGGACGATTTGACAGGAAGATTGTCGTAAATGTTCCGACTCTTAATGCACGTGAACAAATCCTCAAAATTCATGCAAGAAACAAACCCCTTGCTGAAGATGCAGATCTTCACGAAGCCGCAAAAATCACTCCCGGATTCACTCCTGCGGATCTTGAAAATCTTCTTAATGAAGCAGCTCTCCTGGCAGCAAGAGAGTGCAGCGGAAAAATTTTCATGCGTCACATTAAGGAAGCTACATTCAGAGTTATCGTAGGACACGAAAAGAAGAGCAATGTAATGACTGAGGATGACAAGAGACTTACCGCCATCCATGAGACAGGTCATGCAATTGCCGTTAAATATGCATCAACAACCGATACGGTTGACAGAGTATCTATTATTCCTGCAGGACTTGCAGGGGGATATACGGTGCATAAGCCGAATGAAGAGAAGTCTTATACAACAAAGGCACAGCTTATTTCAAAAATCATCATTGCTCTCGGCGGAAGAGCTGCCGAAGAACTTTGTCTCGGCGAGGTTAGTACAGGCGCATCTTCTGATCTTCATGTTGCAAATGAAATTGCACACGACATGATTCAGAAATACGGCATGAGTGAGAAACTCACAAACCTCATATTCGAAGAAGAAAGCAATGAGGTGTTCATCGGCAGAAATATCGGCCATTCGAGAAACTTCAGTGAGGATACAGCAAAAATCATCGATGATGAAGTTAAGAAAATCATCGACGAAGCCTATGCAAAGACTCTTGAAATTCTCAGAGAACACAGAACAAAGCTCGACAGAGTTGTTGAAGTTCTCATGGAAAAAGAAAAAATCGAAGGCGAGGAGTTTGATCTTCTCATGGAAGATGCTGAATAATGGAAACAATCAGCGGCATCTTAGAAGAAATCATATATGCCAACGATCAGAACGGGTACAAGGTATGCGTTTTCTCTGTTGAGGATACGTATGTTACCACTAAGGGCATTATGCCTTTGGCTTCGCCCGGAGAATATTTTGAATTAAAAGGAAATTGGGAGGACCATCCTGAGTATGGTCCTCAGTTTTCTGTAACGGATTATGAAAAGAAAATGCCTGAGACCTTAGAGGACATCGAAAGTTTTCTTTCATCGGGTCTGATTGAAGGAGTAGGTGCGGTCACAGCACACCTTATTGTCGAAAAGTTCGGTAAAAAAACATTTAAGACAATTTCCGAAACTCCTTCGCTCCTTGAAAAAATAAGAGGCATCACCCATGAAAAGGCGATGCGTATTCATAACACGCTTGAAGAACACAGGGACATGAGTGAACTTGTGTCTTTTCTTTCACGCTTTAAAATAGGCAGCGGTCTGGCCGTGAGAGTATTTCAGCATTTCGGGAAAAGTGCCGTTAATGAAATCACAAACAATCCGTATATACTCTGCAAAGAAATATCCGGCGTATCATTTGAAAAGGCTGAGGAGATTGCACAGAGTCTCGGGTTTCCCCTGGATTCACAGGAAAGAATCTGTGCCGGCATAATGAATCTTCTTTCGCGTGCTGCGGGAGAGGGACATGTTTACCTTCCGCGAAAGGTTCTTGAGAGTCATTGTGTCTACGAACTTCATTGCAGAACAGAAGATGTTGAGGAGGCTCTTCAGACGCTTCATCACGAAACATCTGTGTTTATCAAGTACACACCTGAAGAAGAAAGAATATATACATGGTCTTTTTACAGGAAAGAAAAATACATTGCAGACAGACTCATCTCTCTTTCTGAAAAGAAACACAGAGTGCAGAAGAAGCATTTTGAAGAAGCAATGAAAATTTTTTCCGAGCAGAGCGGAATTGTTCCTGATGAAACACAAAAGAATGCGGTTTTGTCTGCCGGTAAAAACAGTGTTTCAATCATAACCGGCGGCCCGGGCACAGGTAAGACAACAATTATCAGGTGCGTTATAAAATACTTAACTTCAATCGGTGTTAAGTGTGTTCTTGCCGCCCCTACAGGAAGAGCCGCAAAAAGAATGACAGAAGCCTGCAGAATGGATGCCAAGACGATTCACAGACTGCTGGAAGTTAACGCAGACATAGATTCGATGGAAGAAAGAACCGATGAAATGGTATTCAGAAGAAATGAAACAAATCCCATTGACTGCGAAGCCATCATTGTAGATGAGTGTTCAATGATAGACATGGTTCTTTTCTATCATTTGCTGAGGGCCCTCAGGCACGGAACAAGACTCATTCTTGTTGGTGACGTTGACCAGCTTCCTCCCGTTGGACCCGGTGCGGTTCTTTCAGACTGCATTAAATCAAAAAAATTCAATACGGTTATTCTGAATGAAATATACAGACAGGAAACAGAGAGCCTTATCCCTTCCAATGCGATGAGAATCAACAACGGAGAACTTCCGAAAGTTAACATCGCCGGAGGCGACTTTTTCTTTCTGAGAGAAAAGACAAAGGAAGGAATCGCAGGCACTGTAACGGACCTTATTAAGAACAGACTCAAAGCGAAATACAACATTGAGAACTTAAACGACATACAGGTTATCATTTCAACAAAGAGAGGCCCGTGCGGCGTATTTGAAATGAATAACATTTTACAGAATGCTCTTAACTCAGATGTCGGCAATCACGAAAAAATACAGTGTCACGGAATTGAATTGCGAGTCGGAGACAGAGTGATGCAGACAAGAAACAATTATGATATTGACTGGACCCGGCCTGGCAGATATGAAGAAACCGGAAAAGGAATCTTCAACGGAGAAATGGGAGAGGTTTCTCACGTGGATACAAAGGGAAAGATTGTTCAGATTCTTTTTGATGATGACAGAGTCGCAGAGTACGATATGCAGATGCTTCAGGATATTGAATTGTCATATGCCATCACGGTTCATAAAAGCCAGGGAAGTGAGTTTGACTACTGCATTATTCCCGTATTCGATACAATGGGAATGCTTATGTCGAGAAATCTTTTGTATACGGCAGTTACAAGAGCAAAAAAGATGGTTATTCTCGTGGGTATGGAACACAGCCTCTGCAGCATGGTAAAAAACAACCATGAACTTCAAAGATATACGGGTCTTGAGGAACTTCTATGCGCGGACTGAAACAGCTTCTTTTTCCGACTGCATGCCCGATATGCGGAAGCCTGAAGGATCAGGCTTATACGGAAGAGTATGGTCTTTGCCGTAATTGTGCAGAAAAATATCTCAACAAAAAACAAATACTTATAATGCCGGCCTTTGTCCCTGACGCAGTGGCTGCGATTTGTCCTGCGTTTTACGGGGAAGGCCTCAGGGATGCAATGAGAAGGTTCAAATTCAGCGGAGAAACATATATCGGCGAGTGTTTCGGCACCATGATATACAAAGCAATCTGTGCGGGATGCAAAGACTTAGATTTTGATATCGTAACCTGTGTTCCCCTCAGCGAAGAACGTTTTGCCGAAAGAGGCTTTAACCAAAGCGAAGAAGTTGCAAAAAGAGTCGCAAAACTGGCATGTATTCCTTTTGCACAAACACTTACGAGAAATATGCAGGGGAGATCCCAAAGCTCGCTTTTGACGGAAGAAAGGCAGGAAAAGAAAGGCTTGTTTGACATTTTACCGTCGATAAACATAAGAAACAAAAGCATTCTTTTGACAGATGACATAATCACCACAGGCAGTACTCTTGCCGAGTGTTCGAGAATTCTCAAAGAGGCAGGAGCCTCTTCAGTTGCTGTAGCCGCAGTTGCAGGCGGACGTAAGGAATTCATATAAAATCTCCATTTGATTATCCTGCTGTTTTTTGGTATAATGAAAATCAACAAAATCGTAAAAACAATACTTCACGGAAGTATTCATATGGGAGGTTTTATTTATGGCGTACAGAACATCTGATTTTCGCAATGTAGCCCTTTTAGGACACAGAGGTGTAGGTAAGACTGCTCTTACTGAAGCAATGTTGTTCGACACTGGTGCAATTGACCGTCTTGGTCGTATAGAAGACGGCAATACAACACTGGACTACGACCCGGAAGAAGCAAAGAGACATGTATCAATTAATATGGCTCTTGCTCCTATTGAGTGGCTTGACAAAAAAATCAATCTGCTTGACACACCGGGAGACTTTGATTTTATCGGTGAAAAACTTGAGGCTCTTCAGGTTGCAGACAGCGCACTTATCGTAATGTACGGTGATGTTGTCGTAGGCACTGAGAAGTCATGGCAGCTTTGCGACAAATACAATCTTCCGAGAATCATCCTCATGAACAAAATGAATGATGAAAACGGAGACTTTGACAACAGCTACGGACAGATTAAAGAGCATTTCGGAAAATCTGCGGTTGCACTTCAGCTTCCGATCAGGGAAAACGGAAAGCTTGTCGGATATATTGACACGGTTAAGCTTATTGCCAAGAACTATAATACAACCGGTGAATCCACTCAAATTGATTTACCTGAAAATCTCAGACCGCTTGCAGAGGAAATTCATGCTTCACTTTGTGAGGTTATTGCGGAGTCCGATGATGCTCTTATGGAAAAATTCTTCGCAGGTGAGGAATTTACGACAGAAGAAATTCTTGGCGGACTCAAAAAAGCAATCAACTCACTCAGACTTGCTCCGGTACTTGTGGGATCGTCCTATGATAATGTGGGTATTCGTGAACTTATCAACTATATAGTAAGATACATGCCGTCTCCGATTGAACGCGGAGTCGTAACAGGTGAGGATAAGAACGGCGAGCCGATGGAAATCGTGTGCGATCACGAGGCACCGACATCTGCTTTCATTTTTAAAACAATAGCTGACCCGTTTATCGGCAAACTTTCACTCTTCAAAGTTTTCTCAGGCTCTGTAAAATCAGACATGACCCTTATAAATGCAAGAAACGGATCTGAAGAAAAGATTACTCAGATATTCGGTCTTCGCGGTAAAAAGCAACTTCCGCGTCTCGAAATCATTGCAGGAGATATCGGTGCCGTTGCTAAACTTTCACAGGCTGTTACGGGCGATACACTCTGTAATAAGTCGAGAGTCGTATCTCTCCCGAGAGTTGAATTCCCGAAGCCTCAGCTTAAGATGGCTGTTGTTGCAAAGAAGAAGGGTGATGAGGAAAAGATTGCCCAGGGTCTTATAAAGCTCATGGAAGAGGATAAGACATTCACATTCGGAACGGATAAAGAAACAGGTGAGATGATTATCTGCGGTACAGGTGACCAGCATCTTGATATCATCAGCAATAAACTTCTCACAAAGTACGGTGTGGGCATTGATCTTGTTGAACCGAAACTTGCCTACAGAGAGACAATCACAAAGAAAGTAAAGGTTCAGGGAAAACACAAGAAACAGTCAGGCGGCCACGGCCAGTTCGGTGATGTTTGGATTGAGTTCGAACCCGGTGTAACAGACGAACTGGAATTTTCAGAGCAGGTGTTCGGAGGAAGTGTTCCGAAGAACTTCTTCCCGGCAGTGGAAAAGGGTCTTCAGGACTGTGTCAAGAAGGGTGTTCTTGCCGGTTATCCGGTAGTTAAGCTCAAGGCAACTCTTGTTGACGGTTCATACCATCCGGTTGACTCATCCGAAATGGCTTTCAAGGTTGCAGCATCTCTTGCATACAAAGCAGGTATGGCACAGGCAGGTCCTAAACTTCTCGAACCGGTACTTACCGTTAAGGTGTATGTGCCTGAAAAGTACATGGGTGATGTAATGGGTGATCTTTCAAAGAGAAGAGGACGTGTTCTCGGAATGTCTCCGACAGATGACGGACTTCAGGAAATTATTGCTGAGGTACCGGCTGCTGAAATGTGCAAGTATGCAACCGATCTTCGTTCAATGACTCAGGCAAGGGGCTCTTTCGACACTGAGTTTGCAAGATATGAGGAAGTTCCCGAAAACATTGCCGCCAAGATTATTGAAGAAGCAAAGAAGAATATGACAGACGACGAATAAGAAACTTATAGACTCAAGCGGTGCTCTGAAACGGGGCACCGCTTTCTTTTATTTGCAAACAATCTGAAAAAGCATTATATTTAATTACAGATATACAAATCAGAGAGAGGACCAAATATGAAAAAATTCATATCAATTCTTTTAACGATTGCATTGCTTGTAACTATGGCAATTTTTCCGACAAATGCAGCAAACGAATTATATAATGTTCCCAGCGGAAACGCGTATAAAATTTCGTACGGAAGAGTAGGTGCATTCTCAAACGGGCAGACAGTTACCATTCCGCTTATAATCAGCAATATTGCAGAGACAAACGGAATTTTCGGTTTTGACATTGTATTAAAACTCAATTCAAACTATGTGGCTGCGGTATCACAGTCTGACTCCTTGTCTGAAGCTAACAGCGACAACCAGACTCTTAAAGGCCTTAACGGCACAAAGGGAAACTGGACAGCAGTAAGCAGAACGGATTCAAACGGTGATTTAATCATCACAATCATGGATGAAAATGCCGAGACAGTTGCAAAGCCGGGAAATGAACTCACAATTAATGTTCCGGTTAAAGCGGTTGCAAATTCAAAAACAAGTGAATGGATTTGTGTTGCAACATGTGCTGACGGTACAAACTATGACGTTGATGCCGTAACAGGTTCAGGTGCATGGTGCTTCGTGGACGGAAGCGGAACGGTTCCCACAATTCCGCCGGTTGCAACACCAAAACCCACAGCAGATCCTGCCATGCCTCTCAGTGGAGACTTATATGCAAACATTGATTACACGGCTGGCGATGTTGAAGACCGAATGGGAAATTACAAATATGAATATGATTATTCACTTTGTGACCCCATGACAATAGAAAAAGACGATGAAATCGGCAAAGATGTTCTTGTGATAGATGAATACAACTACGGTTCCGTTGTATATTCAAACAAAGAAGATTTCTCATTCTTAAACTATGACTTATATGACGGCGTCACTGTTGAGATGTATGTCAAACTTGACGGAGATGCGGCAACCGGAAGAAATACAAAACTCATGGAAATGGGCATCGGATACTTTGGAATTACCGAGTATTCAAATATGGCTTGCTTTAATGTCAATGACGGAAGCGATGAGGGTAAGGCCGGCACTGAAGGTAAGCTTTTCCCCCATGATGAATGGATTCATATTGTAGGCACATCAGATGACTTAGAGACAAAGCTTTATGTCAATGGCGTCCTTTGCGGAACATATACAAGAACCGGCACTGAAATCACAGAAAAGAACAACACAAACAGTGCAGACTTATACATTGCAGATACAATTAACGGAACTGCATACGGTGATATGCACTTCGAAGGAAAGATTGCTTTTGTAAGAATATACAAAACATGGGCAACAGATGACGAAGCTGCAGCCATGTATAAATATTCAACCGGCAAGACAGCTGCAACGCCGACCCCTGAGCCAACGGCAACACCTACACCCGAACCGACAGCAACACCGGTGCCTGAAAAGCAGATCAGATATCTTTCAGTTGCACATAAGTCAAACAGACTCTGGTACTATTTAGGTGACGAATTTGAGACAGAAGGTATCGCAGTAAGAGTATTCTATACGGATATGACAAGTGAGGTTATCGAATACGGACAGGACAGCGGTATCGAAATTGTTTCTCCTGACATTTACTTAACAGGCGGACAGTATGTTGTTCTTAAGTACAAAGGATGGGAAACAAAATTCTCGGTAAGATACGGCGGACGTTCTGACGTAAGAGGTATCAGAATCACAGCGAAGCCCGCAAAACTTTCATACAAGCAGGGCGAGAGATTTGATCCTTCGGGAATCGTCGTAAAAGCACTTGCACAGGATCTTACGGCTTCATTCCAAATCCCTGTTGAGGAACTTGAATTCAAGTCCTTCAGAAATGATGAAGCAGGTGTTGTAACCGTTAAGGTATTCTATATGGATTACTATGACACCGGATTCTCTGTAAGAGTAACAGACGAGAAGCTTCTTTCAGCTCTTACAGTAACAAAACCCACAAAGGTTTCATACAAAGTAGGGGATACGTTTGATACAACAGGCATGACAATTACGGCTAAGTATTACGACTCAACAACGGCGGTGATTCCCACATCAAAGGCAACAATCACAGGCTTTAACGGAGAGGTTGCCGGAGTTCAGCTTATCACAGTAAGCTACGGCGGAAAGTCAGCTTCGTTCAGTATTAAGGTTAATCCTTAATCGGTAAAAATTCTTAAAGGGACTCAATTTTGAGTCCCTTTTTTCTTGACATCTTCGTAAATTGCGGTATACTATAATCAAAAGTCAAAGAAAGTCAAAGACGAATATTATACAGAAGGAAGTGAGGACATGGCAAGATTAAGTGACGTAATCGAAGAATTCATTAAATCAATGATCGAGGGAACCGAAATGGGTTCAGTCGAAATTCAGCGCAATGAATTGGCCGGACAGTTTAATTGCGTTCCCTCACAGATAAACTACGTTATCTCCACACGTTTCTCTCCTGACAAGGGATATTTTGTTGAGAGCAGAAGAGGCGGCGGCGGATGCATTAAAATTTGCCGTATTCATTTTGATAATCAGTCTGACAAATACCTCATGCACGTACTTGCGGAGATGGGCGAAAGCATCTCCCAGAGAAATGCGGAAATCTTCGTTAATAACTTCTGTCAGCAGGGTGTTTTAACGGACAGAGAAGGTAAGATAATGATGGCTGCATTAAGCGATACGGGACTTAAGGAAGTACCGGCAGAGCTCCGTGACAGAGCGAGAGCTCTTCAGTTCAAAAATATAATTACGGCATTGATGCTTTAAAAAGGAGGAGTAAAAATGCTTTGCGAAAGATGTAAGAAAAATGAGGCCACAATGGTGCTCACCAAGATAATAAACAACAAAAAGACAGTGACAAATCTCTGTGCGGAATGTGCAAGAGAAGCCGGCAACACAATGCAGATGCCTCTTGACGGACTGGGATCAATTTTTTCAGGTCTCCTCGGACTTGAGACGCTTTGGAAGGGAGGCCCGATCCAGTCAATCGGAACGGTAAAAAAGTGTCCTTCCTGCGGAATGACAAAAGAGGACATCATGAGAGAAGGCAAGCTCGGATGCGGTGACTGCTATATCACCTTCATTGACGAAATAAGACCGCTCCTCAGAAAAATACACGGCAACTGCCTGCACCACGGAAGTGTGCCGAATGTTGATGAACCGGTTAAGGTCAGGAAAGAAGCAAAAAATGAGGCACCGGAGAAATCTCCTGTTGAAATGCTTCAGGACAAAATGAAGGAAGCAATCGCAAAAGAAGATTTCGAAACAGCGGCAGCTCTTCGTGATCAGATAAAAGAATTACAGAAGGAGGGCATGTAAAATGGAAAACTGGTATGCAGAAACAGGTCCGGATGAGGATGTTGTAATCAGCTCAAGAATCAGACTTGCCCGCAACTTTAAGGATATTGCCTTCCCGGCAAGAGCAAACAAGAAACAGCAGGATCAGGTCATCTCCATAATCAAAGAAGCACTTCCTGAAATGAACTGCTACTTAATGAATGACCTTCCGAATCTTGAAAAAGAATATCTTATCGAAACTCATACGATAAGCAGCGATCTTGCAAAGTCAAAGAAAAACAGTTGTCTTTTTACCAACGATGAAAGAGCGTCTGTAATGGTAAATGAAGAGGATCACATGAGAATTCAGAGCGTGTTTTCGGGACTGCGACTTGAAGAAGCATATGATGACTGCCTGAAAATCGAAAGAAACAACAAGCTTCAGGAGAATTACGCTTTCACATATGAATTCGGCTATCTCACAGCCTGCCCGACAAATACGGGAACGGGTCTCAGAGCCTCGGCAATGGTTCATGTACCTGCACTCGTGATTTCAGGAAAGATTAACTCAATACTTGATTCCTGCAGCAAACTGGGCATTGCCGTAAGAGGCATTTACGGTGAAAACAGCGGTTCCGGAGCACATATGATTCAGATATCAAACCAGGTGACTCTCGGCCAGTCTGAAGCGGAAATAATCGCTTCAATCAAGAATATAATCGGACAGATTGCCGTACTTGAAAGACAGGAAAGACAAAACCTTCTTGAAAAGGGAGGAATTCATTTTACCGATAAAATTTACAGAGCACTGGGAATTCTCAAAAACACAAGATGCATCGATACAGAGGAAGCGCTGAAACTGATTTCCGAGGTTAAGATGGGACTTGATATGGGAATACTGAAAGGTGCCACTACATCAGACATAGTAACAATTCTTACAAATGTTCAGCCTGCATGTCTTCAGAAAATTGAAGGAAGAATTCTCACTCCTGACGAACGTGACGAGGCAAGAGCGACATTTATCAGAGAAAACATAGCTAAAGTGGAATAAGAGGTGAAAAATTATGCAGATGAGATTTTCAGACAAATCAAAAGAATGCTTAAATGCATCGGTTGAGATTGCATGCGAGTGCGGATGCAATTATATCGGCACGGAGCATTTGCTTGCGGGTATTTTAAAGCACGGCGACAACAAGGCAGCAGAAATACTCGAACAACGCGGAGTAACATACACGGTAATTTTTGAAATGGTAAAAGCACTTACCGCAGAAAACGAAGGACCGTACGAAGGAGAGCCCAAGCCGACTCCGAGAACGAACTCAGTTCTTGAGAGAGCATTGATGGAAGCAGCAAGAAGAAAAAGTGCACTCGGTGAACCTGAACACATTCTCCTTGCAATTATCTCAGAGTATGACAGTTATGCGGTAAAATGCATAAACAACCTTAACGTAAGTCCGAATGCAATCGCACGTGACATTGCGACTGTCATCAGCACGGGTGTTGTACGCGGAGAGGATGAAGGAATGAATTCACCGAAGGAAAATGAAGTTCCTAAGTCCGCAAAGTACAGGGAGGATGAGAGAAAACTGCCGACCCTTACAAAATGTGCAAGAAACTTAAATGAACTTGCTGAGGGCGGGAAGTTTGATCCTGTTATCGGAAGAGAAGCGGAGATCAACCGAGTAATGCAGATTCTCTGCAGAAGAACAAAGAACAACCCGTGTCTTATCGGTGAGCCCGGTGTCGGAAAGACAGCAATTGCCGAGGGCCTTGCACAAAGAATTGTTGCAGGAGACGTACCTGAAATGATTCGTGACAAGAGAGTATATTCACTTGACCTTGCGTCAATGGTTGCCGGCACAAAATACAGAGGCGAGTTTGAAGAAAGACTTAAAAAAGTAATTGATGAAGTTCGCAAGGACGGTAAAATCATTCTCTTCATTGATGAAATTCACACGATTATAGGTGCGGGTGCTTCAGAGGGTGCGATGGATGCTGCAAACATCTTAAAGCCATCACTTTCAAGAGCGGAAATTCAGGTTATCGGTGCAACAACACTTGATGAATACAGAAAGCATATCGAAAAAGATGCTGCATTAGAGAGAAGATTCCAGTCGATTATTGTTAATGAACCTACTGAAGAAGATTCAATAGGAATACTCATGGGAATCAGAAGTAAATTTGAAGAACATCACAAAGTAACAATTTCCGATGAGGCTGTAAAAGCAGCTGTTGAAATGTCCGCGAGATATATCAATGACAGATTTTTACCGGACAAGGCAATCGACGTAATGGATGAAGCCTGCTCAAGAAAGAGGATGTCCGTAAACAAGATGCCGAAGGAAATTCTCGATATGGAAAAAGACATCAAAAATCTTGAAGAAGAAAAGGAAGCTGCAATAGCCGAGCAGGATTTTGAGACGGCAGCAAAGCTTCGTGATGATTTGAAAAAAATTCAGGAAGAATACGATGTCGAGAAGAATAAATGGTCAGGCGAGACAAGAGACGGCGTTTTTAAGATTGATAAACAGGACATAGCAGATGTTGTATCTGAATGGACGGGTATCCCGGTCAGCAAGCTCGGAGAAGACGAGGGACAGAGACTTCTCAAACTCGAGGAAACACTCCATAAAAGAGTTGTGGGACAGAACGAGGCAGTTGTGGCGATTTCAAAGGCAATCAGAAGAGGAAGAACAGGACTAAAGGATCCGAAGCGTCCTATCGGTTCATTTATTTTCATGGGACCTACGGGTGTTGGTAAGACTGAACTTTCAAAGGCTGTTGCTGAGGCAATGTTCGGTGATGAGAAAGCCATGATTCGTGTTGACATGTCTGAATACATGGAAAAGCACAGCGTATCTAAGATGGTTGGTTCACCTCCCGGATATGTGGGATATGACGACGGCGGACAGCTTACGGAACAAATCAGAAGAAAACCATATTCGGTAGTTCTTTTTGACGAAATTGAAAAGGCACATCCTGATGTCTTTAATATCCTGCTCCAGATTCTCGAAGACGGAAGACTCTCTGACAGTCAGGGCAGAGTGGTTGACTTTAAAAACACAATTATCATCATGACATCAAATGTGGGTGCACGTCAGATTGTTGAGCCTAAGACACTGGGCTTCGCGGCAGCTGACGAACCTGAAGATGTCAAGTATGAAAAAATGCGTGTCAATGTCATGGAAGAACTCAAAAAGACATTCAGACCGGAATTCCTTAACAGAGTGGATGATATAATCGTATTCCAGCCGCTCACAAAGGACGATATCAAGGAAATTGCATCAATTCTTCTCTCGGGATTTGCAAAACGTGCTGAGGAAAACAATATTGAACTTACTTTTGAAGATTCGGTAATTGATTTCGTTGCAGATAAGGGATATGACCAGGTATTCGGCGCAAGACCGCTCAAGAGAGCAATACAGTCAAATATCGAGGATAAACTTGCTGAGGCAATGCTCTCAGGAAAGATAACTTCCGGAAAGGTTGCCGTGGCATATGAAGACGGCGAAGTGGTATTCAAGTAATGGCGAAGGTTAAAACCGTTTGGTTCTGCAAGGAATGCGGATATGAGTCAGCAGGCTACCTGGGCAAATGTCCGGGATGCGGATGCTGGAACTCATTTGTTGAAGAAAAAATCAGCAAGGAACCGGAAAAGACTACAGGGAAGAGGGGTGCTTTTTCAAAAAGCACCCCTAAACCGGTTTCTCAGATTGAATTTTTAAAAGAGGAAAGGACGCCGACAGGAATCGGCGAGCTTGACCGCGTACTCGGCGGCGGTGTGGTAAAAGGCTCCCTTACTTTGGCAGCCGGTGAGCCCGGAATCGGTAAATCCACACTCATGCTTATGATGGCTGAAAAACTTGCCGAGAATAAGACTGTGCTCTATGTTTCAGGTGAGGAGTCTGCGTCACAAATTAAGATGCGTGCAGAAAGGCTGGGCTGTTGCTCAGATAATCTTTTCGTTGTTTCGGAAACGGTTTATACGGCTATAGAAGAAATGACTGAAGATATCAAACCTGATTTTCTTGTTATTGATTCAGTGCAGACAATTTTTGATGATTCAATGGCATCATCACCGGGAAGCGTAGGACAGGTGAGAGAAATAACCGGTCAGCTCTTAAGACTTGCAAAGTCAACAGGGGTGTCGGTATTCATTATCGGACACGTTACCAAAGAGGGTAACATTGCAGGTCCGAGAATGCTTGAGCACATGGTTGATACTGTTTTGTATTTTGAAGGCGAGAGACATCTCAGTTACAGAATTCTCAGAAGCGTTAAAAACAGATTCGGTTCAACCAATGAAATCGGTGTATTTGAAATGAGAAACACCGGACTTATGGAAGTCCTGAATCCTTCCATGGTAATGCTTGCATCAAGGCCTGAGAATGTTCCGGGCACTGCTGTTATGTGTACATTGGAGGGAAGCAGACCCATGCTCCTTGAGGTTCAGGCACTTTGCTCCCAAACAGACAGCATGCAGCCGAGAAGAACAGCAAGCGGTGTTGATTACAACAGACTGTATATGCTGCTTGCCGTACTGGAAAAGAGATGTAATCTGAAATTCGGAAAGTGTGAGGTATATGTGAATATGACAGGCGGAATTAAAGTAAGCGAACCTGCCTGTGATTTGGGAATTGCACTTGCACTTATTTCTTCGTATTCAAATTGTGTAATAGACAATGATATAGCAGTGGCAGGAGAGGTTGGACTTACAGGCGAGATAAGAGGAGTTTCTCACATAGAACAGAGAATTGCCGAAGCATTCAGACTCGGATTTAAAAAGTGTGTTGTTCCCGAAGGCAATAAAGATCAGGCAGTTGCTTTTCTTAAAACATGGAAAGAAAAAGACTGCGCTGTTGTATTTGTGAAAACAATAAATGACTGCATGAGGGAGGTATTTCACAAATGAAAGTATTGATGCTTATTTCAAACGGCTTTGAGGAAATTGAAGCGCTGGGAACAGTTGATGTTTTAAGAAGACTCGGTGTTGAAGTTACAACATGTTCAGTAACCGGTCTTAAAAAAATTATTTCATCAAGGGGGATACCGATTGTATGTGATAAAGAAGTTTCCGATATTTATGCTGATGCTGCTCTTTGGGATGCAGTGGTGCTGCCCGGCGGACAGCCGAATTCAAATACTCTCAGAGACAGTGACAAAGTAATGGAAATCGTTAAAGATTTTGCAGACTCCGGAAAACTCACCTGCGCAATCTGCGCTGCACCGATTGCACTTGAAAGAGCAGGACTGCTGTCAGGACGAAAAGTAACAGCCTATCCGGGATGTCTTGCCTGTGACGGCAGTTATGAATACACCGGAGAAAAAGTTGTTCGTGACGGAAACATAATCACATCAAAAGGTCCCGGCACAATGTATGATTTTGCATTTGAAATTGCAAATGCATTGGGACTCGGAAACAAGCTTGAAGAGCTTAAGGCAGCTATGATGCTTTACTGATAATTATATTTGTGTTTATTGACTGCGATTTATTCGCAGTCTTTTTTTGTTGGTTGTTAATCCACTATTAGGACAAACGCCGTGCTGAAGTGGATTGCTTTGCTTTGAATACTGTTTTAAAATCCGCCATTTCATAAAAAAAGACCTAAAGTGGATTTATTATCTGCGACACGCGTTCTTATAATCCACTTTCCTGCTATAAAAAAGAACATAGTGGATTTTCAAACGTTTTTTAATCCGCCACGTTACCTGTTTCAGGTAAAAAGTGGATTTATCTTTGACATACATATGGTTCTTATCCATTTTTACAGGTTTAGAGTTCCAAAAGTGGATCCGGTATATCATACTGAAAAGGCACACGGCTCACTTGCACGCTATCTTCTTATTCGGTATAATTTACAAAAGTTAATAACTGTAACAAAACGGGAGAAATACAATGAAAAAAATTATTTTTTCGGCATTGGTAATTATCCTTTGCCTCACTGCAGCTCTTTCAGTTTCTGCAGCAGGAAACAAAATCACATTCGATGAGAGCACCGGCCTTTCAGTATATAAGGAACAGTATGTTATCGGTGCACCTATTACCGCAAAGGCAGAAGATATCACAAAGAGAGCTGCCTCCGCAGACACTTTCGTTGCAGATAAAAACAACGGAACAGTAAGTCCTGACAGTGCGGCTGTTTTTACCGGAACTAAAGTAAGAGCTTCAAAGTTCGGAGTTGTGACTGATGAACTTCTTCTTGTTATAAAAGGAGACCTTGACGGAAACGGAAAGGTTCAGTCAAACGACTATCTTAAAATTAAGAAACACTTTGCGGGCAGTGAACTTAACGGAATTGAACTTGTTGCAGCTGATGTAAACAACGACGATTCGATTAAGTCGAGCGACTATCTTTCGGTAAAGAAATATTTCCAGGGTAAATACGATCTTTATCCGGCACTCGGACCGGTTGCAGGTCCGCGACCGGAACCGACAGAAAATCCAAACTCATTAGGTGACAGTGTCGAATATGCTAATATCGTTAAGAACAGTGTACAGGCACGCTTCTCAGACGGAGATAACAGAAGACAGTACATCATGAGTAATCCTCAGATTGTTATTTATCAGGGTCTTACAGAAGACGGTAAAAAGAATGCACAGCTTGTTACCAACCCTGACGGCGGTGTTTATCTTGAGGACACTCTCGATGCATATTTAAGACTTGACGGAGAAGAGAACAGATATCTTAAAGACTCAATAAGTTCTGCAAACAATGTTCCTAATGTTGTTTCAACAAGAATCGGATACTATTTCTACGAGAACCACATCAGAAATTTGTATTTCAAAGGTCTTCCTCATCTTCTTGATGTCACATATAACATGCTCCCTGACAAGACAACTGTTGAGAACAGATTTGTGGTAAAGAACACTGCAAAAACAGAGTACACGATCGGTTCAGAGGTTAAGGTTGCGAAATCAAGAGTTGCATCTTTGGAAATTGCAGACAAGAACGGCATGCACACAAGTATAAACGGACTTGATTCCGCAAGCATCACATATCTTGCTTTTGATATTAAAGAAGCAGGCGTGATTGCTTTCATAGTTCCTGAAGGCGCAGCTTACCAGAATGTACTTGTAAGAGACGACGGAACAAACTATGTGATTAACTTTGAGGCGGCTCTCAGCAATCTTGAAATGGATCAGGAAATCAGCCTTTGCTACAGAATTTATGCTGATGAGACGCACTCATTTGCAGGAGCACGTGAGGCATCATATACAGAAAGAAACCGTGCAACCGTTACAGTCGGAGAGACCGTAAACAAGAGCGCATCCGCAGAGGGATACAGCCACAAATACGGTATGGAGCAGCTTAAGGGAACAATCAGATACGGTGCATTCGGTAACGCATATAATAATCCGAACGTACTGTTCCTTTCAAACACAACAATCCAAAATGATGATCATGAAAGAGTTGTTTGGGTTTATTGGCATACAACACACGGCGGACTTGAGTGCTCTGCATTAATGGACGAAAACGGAAAATATATTGCCGTTCCTACAGAGGTCTGCAAGAACTTCAAAGGCGAATATGAAGACAGATTATACGACCCGGAGGATGCTGCATACGGTGACTGTATCTATCCGATTTACCTTAAAGCAAACAAGACTGAAAAGATGAAGACATCACTTTTCCTGCAGAACTGGGGCAAGTTCCCGTGTCAGCAGATTTCATCAATACAGTTCTTCTCAACATATTATCACATGTCAACAGGTGCGACAGAAACAACCTGTATCGCTCCTATGGGAACATACTGGAAAGACGGTCTTTTATTCCCTGACTTCAGAGGCGCATCCGGATTCCTTTGGGCCAGCCAGCCTCAGCACTGGTGCTCAGGATATATGTATTTCTTCCACATTGTTGACGGAGCTCTCAATGCCTGCTATCCGGAATATACCGGAAGTAAAATTTTAAGTGAGGGACCTTCGTACGGAGAAATGAAGTATTCATATGTGGCTGATGACGGCTCATACAAATATACAATCACTCATTTAGAGCATCCTCAGACAGATGAATCAAGAAACTATCAGGTAATGGAGGTTGAGTTCCTTAAAGACACAACCATTAGGCAGGCAAGCCAGAAACTTCAGCTGTTCTCAAACCAGAACGTAAACGCTGGCTTTAAAAAACTTGCATATTCAGATCTTGACGGAAATGAGGTTGTCAAAGACATCAACATCGGAAGCGACAGCATAACAGGTCAGATGCCAAAGGACGGTTCATTCTTTGCTCTCTATAATACAACGAATGTTGAAACTGAAAACTTTGGTGTTGTAATGAAAAAATGCACAATAACCCAGGACGGCGCAGAGTGGGACGGCAACCTTTGCTTCACCCTGACAAGCAAGACTGATGCTTCGTCAGGACGCAACATTACAACTGTGTATTTCAGTCCTTATGCAAAGACGCTGAACTTCAAGGCAGGGGATAAAATCAAATTGGAATTCATTCTCGTTCCTTTCGGACAGAATGACCAGGATAATTACGATAACATAAAGAATGTTTACAAAGACAGCGTGCTTGAACCGATGAAGGTTGTTGCGACAAAGGGAACTGTTTGTGAACATCCTTATATGGCAGTTTTAAATGCTGATGCGGGCAAAGCAGAGTTCACGCTCTCGGGCAGTGCAAACAACAATGCAATCAGAATTAACGGTTTTGCAAAGGATACTAAACCGGTAATCGAAGAACTTGTGGAGGGAACATGGCAGGAATATGTATCAGCTTCCGAAAACGGATATGATGGCTACACCGCATTCTATAATGAAGACGGCAC
The DNA here is from genome assembly GCA_945965275.1 of uncultured Clostridia bacterium. Classification (GTDB taxonomy): domain Bacteria; phylum Bacillota; class Clostridia; order UBA1212; family SIG427; genus CAMFNB01. Next base: position 26,499 of record CAMFNB010000011.1, read on the forward strand.
ATACGGATTCTCATGGGTTGTTGATATGGGAACCGGAGCTTCACGTACCTTCAGAGTAGCGCAATAATCTAAAATGTAAACAATATAAGAACCTCAACAGAGAATTGTTGAGGTTCATTTTTTATTATGCTAAAATGAAATTACAGCAATAATAGGAGTACGAAAATGAAAAAGAACTTGTTTTTTGTCTCAATGATAATACTTGTACTTGCAATGACCGTGTGTTCAAGTGCAAGGTCAGAGAGTATAACGTTTAAAAAAAATTCGGGTCTAACTGTAAAGGACGGAACCTATGTTATAGGACTTCCGATTAACACGGATGTATCTGAAGTGGAAAGAAGAGCAGTACCGGAGATTACTGTTTCAACTTCAGACACTGTGGTAAAAACAGGCGACACAATTCATGTAAAAGATTACGGATTTATTACTTCTTCGGCAACCGCTGTAATCAAAGGCGATCTTGACGGCAACGGTAAAATTCAGTCAATTGACTATTTGAAGATTAAAAAGCACTTTGCCGGAAGTCTGCTGGAAGGAATATATTTTGTGGCCGGAGACATCAACGGTGACAATGAAATCAAATCAGGCGACTATCTTTCATTAAAGAAATATTTTAAAGGCGGATATGAACTTTACACTCCGCTTCCGGAAATGAGCGACGAGCCCACTCCTGCACCTACTGCAAATCCAAACCCTCTGGCAAAGAGTGTCGATTATTCAAATATTGCAAAGAACCTTGTTCAGGTTAACTATGAAAACAACAGAACCATCGAGAAGATAGAGAACGGTGTAATGGTTCTTCGCCAGGGAATTATGGGTGAGGGTGAAAAATACGTACACAGTTTTGAAAATAAAAACGGAGGCGTGTATTTTACCGATACCTGTGAACCTTATCTTGATGCAGAAGGCAAAGACAGATGTTACTTCCGTGACGGAAAGGATGTTACTTCCGCAGAAGGAGGATCATATGTTTCAAGAGACGGATATTACTTCTATGACGCTCACATCAGAAATGTAGATTTTAAAGATTATCAGACTCTTAAAATGAACCTGATATACAACACACTTCCGGACAGTCTCAGAATAACCTGCAGACTGAATGCAATCGGAAATATATCAAGAAATATAACACTCGGACATGAGTTTAAAATTGAGGCATCGACAGTAGAAAAGCTTGAAATCCTTGATAAGAACGGTACACATACGGACATTGCGAACCTTGACGAGTCTTCTATTGAATATGCTGCTTTTGATGTAAAAGGTGCCGGCGTTGTTGCAGCAATATATGCAACAGACTGTACAGCTGACAAAGTTTCCGTAACACTTGAAGACGGATACTATGTTGTTCGTACATCCAAACATATCGGATCTGTTACAGAGGGAACAGTGGTTCTCATGTCATACCAATTGTATAATGATGACTCTCATGATTTTGCAGGAGTGAGAAGGGCTGCTTATCAGGAAAGACATCCCGCTTCGGTAACTGTCGATTTTGATGCATGCTACAGAGTTAAAAGTGTTAACAGTGTCGGCTACGACAGCAACACAGGTATGTATAAGCTTGATATCACATCCGATGCTTTGGGAATGACAATTAAGGAAGAGGACCTTAACAAGTACAACATCTATAATATAAGTGTTGAAAATGACGGCCACGAAAGACCGGTATACATTTGGGTTAAATCGAATACAGGAGGAAGTGGCGGAGCAATTCTGAAGGACAACAGCAACAATCCGGTTGCGGTTCCGATTGAGGTATGCCGAAGCTTCGGCGGCGATAACCCGGGGTATGAGGAAGACTATGGCTTTGGCGATCAGATTTTCCCTCTCTATATGAATGCTGATGAAAAGGAAACCTGCAATCTCTATTCCCTGAACCTTTGCTGGGGAGCATTCCCTCAACAGACTGTTGCTTCAATTGAATATGCATTCCAGTATTTGATTCAGAGTACATATTGCTCTGAAACAACATGCATTGCACCGCTTAGCGGAGGTGCTCCGACCAACACAGGAAAATACATTGTTGATTTCAGAGGTGTTTCGGAACCTATGTGGGAAACCCAGTCTCAGCACAACTCAACAGGTGCATGGTATTTTACATGTCTGAATAATGCCAGAGTGGGATCCCTCGAGCTTAACAACCTTAAGATAAAGAATGCAGGACCTACATATGGTGAAATCAACATGAACTATATGGCTCCGTCAGGAGACTATGAGGTCAATATCAATACACTTGAGTTTCCTCAGGATGACGAGACAAGAAACTATTATACCGTGGAAATGACATTTGTTCGTGATACAACAATCCGAAATATACAAAGCAATCTTCAGATTATTACGTATTTGACACCGACAGCATGGGCTTATTCATATGGTGAATATTTAGATGAAGACGGAAAGGTTGTTACAATGGACGGTGTAATCGGCAACACGGTACATCTCAATAAAGACGGCGGATATTTTGCACTTTATCGTTGCCATAAGGACAGTGGTAATACTGCACTTATCGTAAAAGATTTTGATGTAACTTATGAAGGCGGTAAAAAGTGGGAAGGAAATCCTGCAATTAAAATCTGGGACAACACATGCTTTGCACTTACTATTGGCGCAAAGACTCTTAACTTCAAGGCCGGCGACAAGATAAAGATGAACTTCATTCTTTTACCGAATGGCGATGCCGTTACGGGGGATGCAACAAATGCAAGAAATGTTTATCAGGATTCAGTCGTAAATCCGTTCAAAATCACGGCAACAAAGGGCTCTGTTGTTAATGATACAACCTTTATGCCAACAGTTATTGCAGACGGAAATGAGGCGGAATTTACACTCAGCGGCAGCAGAAACAATAATACCGTAAGAATTGACGGCTTTAAGAATAACACAAGACCTGTTGTTGAAGAATTTGTCGACGGTTCATGGGTTGTATATAACAAAGATGTATTGGGTAATGACAGTTACATGGCTCATTTCAACGAGGACAACACCTACGGATTCTCATTTGTAGTGGATATGGGAACTGACAACAATACCACAAGACAGTTCAGAGTGTCGCAAAAGTAACCAAAATTTTTCGACAATCAAACAAATTTTCAAAGGCATGCGAACAAATCGCATGCCTTTTGCTATGGTTAAAAGAAAAAGGAGTTTTATATGGGAAAAATAACTTTTCTGATTAACCGCTTTATAAAAGAATTCGAGACGGAACTTAAGCGTGAAAAAAATTCTTTTAAGGATACCGAGGCGATACCGCTTATTACACACAGGCGAAAAGGTAAGGATAATGATATTTGTATCCGCAAAAAGTACAAGGGGAAAATACATGAAAAAACAATAAAGGAAAAGGAATACGATTCTGTTACCGGAAGATTCATTTTGCATATGCAAATGAAAAATGATTTGTCCTTTGAAAGAATCGGAATAAAAAGGCTGAGCGCCATTACTGAAAAGATACTGAAAAAAGAGTATCTGAAGTTATGCGATTTTTACAGAGGAAGGCCAAAGCCAAGTGAAAATCCGAACTACCCTGAAGGGCTTATGCATAAGACCGCAAGAGGTGAGATGGTAAGATCAAAATCAGAGGTGATTATTGCGAATATGCTGCATGCAAACAAAATAGACTATTTGTACGAGCATCCCATAAGAATAAAGGGAGCTTATGTATACTACTATCCGGACTTCGTTATTCCGATTTCTATTCGGGGAGAAGTGACATACTGGGAGCATTGCGGACTTTCGGGAAGTGAAAAATACAACGAACACTGGATTGATAAAAAAAGGAAGTTTGAACAGGCAGGAATAACTGAAGGCAAAAATCTGATTGTAACCTATGACACTCCCGAAGGGATTATTGATTCGCAAGAAATTCAGGATATAATTGACCGATATTTTCTGCCGTGAGGAATCCACGCAGATCTCGAATTTTAATAAAAAGTGGATTGAGTAAAGCCTTCGGTAAAATATAAATCCACTTTTAGCTTTCTGAGCATGACTTTGTGGATGCAGGATCGGAAAATGCAGGCGAGAAAATCCACTATCCATTTTATTGCATAGGTAAAGTGGATTGCAGATAAAAAAATAATCCACTTTCAGCAAGCAAATGATAACTTTGTGGATTGCAATAAGCTGTAAATATAAAATCAATCCACTTTGGCCTCAATTACGAAAGCGAAGTGGATTCGAAACACCAACTGCAATAAAAAAAGGCTGCGAATGATTCGCAGCCTGTAAGCAACAACAGATTATCAGTCACCTTCAACTACAGCCAGCATAAGAATGCCGATTAAAACTAAACCGATGAAAATATACTGTTTCCATGTGAGCTTTTCCTTCAGGAAGATTCTTGAGAGGAGAAGTGAGAAAACACAAACAGATGAAATAATCGGAGCAGCAATTGCACCGTTTCCGCTCATTGCAAATACATAAGTGAGCTGGCCTCCTGTTTCACAAACAGCAGCAATAATTTTGTCGCGCTGCTTCGGAAGTTCAAATTTAACACCTTTAATCTTCATAAAGATGAAGAGGATAACGGCTACTGCAAAGAATGTAAGCTCGTATGATGTGTTTGCAACATTCTCAATTGTATCTTCGGTAATTGAAAGAAGCGGAGACGACTCGACCTCGTCAAGATAGAATACATCAAGAAAACTTCCTAAGGCATCGAGTATTGCGTAAAGGAAAGGCATCATAAACGCAACAATTGCAAGTCTTGTTCCGAGTTTTTTCTTTCTGTTCGTTGAACCTGTGTTCTCAAGGAAGCCGACACCTAAAATACCGATTACTATAACTCCGATTGCTGCCCATGAAACAGGAGCAATTGTTTCTCCTAAAAAGAGAACACAAAGGATTGCACAAATGGCACCGGAGGTGTTTTCAATAGGGTCTGAAATTGATTCCTCAATGAAACGCATTCCGAAGAATGAAAGAGCCATTGAAACAATGTAGCAAAAGGATACAGGAGCATATACCAAAAGGTTTTTCCAGTTGTATCCGATATCCTGTGTAAGGAGTGTAAAGAGGGCATGAAGGCCCATTACAAATCCCACGGATACGCAAATTTTAAGATGTGCGTATTTTTCTGTAGGACGTGCTCCTTTTTTATAGAAAAGTTCAGCTAAACTCCAAAGAAGAGTAGTTGCTATTGTAAAAAAAATCCACATAATATTTTCTCCCTAAAAATGACTTAATTCAGATTTCCCTTGCGCCGTCACCGATGCTGCAAACGTAGAATTCAGGATGAAGTCCTGTTCTTGCTTCATAGTTTTTGCCTACCTCTGCTATGAACTCGTCTGCTGCTGATTTTTTAACGATGTTAAGAACGCAACCGCCGAAGCCTGCACCTGTCATACGTGATCCGAGTACCCCCGGAATTTTCTGAGCTTCTTCCCACATTGCGTCAAGCTCGTCACCTGTTACTTCATATAGATAACGAATTGAGTCATTTGCTGCACAAAGAATTTTACCGAATGATTCAAGATCTCCTGATTCAAGTACCGGAACAGCTTTCTTAACTCTTTCGTTTTCAAGGATTACGTGTTCAACTCTTTTGCGAATAATCGGATCCGAAATATCGGCACCATATTTATTGAAATCCTCTTCTGTGTAATCACAAAGGTTTTCTTTATTCATGCCACTGAACTTGTTGAGTTCTTTAAGACCGATTTCAACCTCGCTGCGACGTTCGTTGTATTTTGATTCACCGAGTTTATGCTTTTTCTTTGTGTTGGCAAGGATAAGAACATAGTCGCCAAGTTGGAGAGGAACGTACTTATATTCAAGGGTGCTGCAGTTTAAGAGAATTGCATGATCCTTTTTGCCCATTGCTGAAGCAAACTGATCCATAATACCGCAGTTTACATTGCAGAAGTTGTGTTCTGCGCCCTGACCTGCCACAGCGAAATCAATGAGTTTTTCCGGCTTTGCAATTTCTGTATCACCTGCAAGACCTGCAAGTGCAACGGCTGTTACAAGTTCGATTGAAGCCGAAGAAGAGAGACCGCTTCCGAAAGGAATGATACCATCCATAAGCATTTCGCATCCTGTGAGCTCATAACCGCGATCCATAAGCTCTTTAGCAACACCTGCCTGGTAGTTTCCCCACTTGAGGTTCTTTGCATCTTCGATATTATCAAGGTCAGCAATAAATAAGCCTTCAAGGTCAGTTGCTGCCATTTTGAGTTTTCTGTCATTTGTTTTCCTGACTGCAACAATATTGTCGAGGGTGAGAGCAGCAGGGAATACATATCCGCCGCAGTAATCGATGTGCTCGCCGATAAGATTTACACGACCCGGAGCCGCGAAAAATCTGATGTCTGACTTATCGCCGCCGAAGAGTTCGACAAACTTATCGGCAACCGTATTTTTTCTTTCTTCGTACATTGTAAAAACCCTTTCGTCTTGTTTTTAATTACACTCAAGTATATAATAAACAAGAGATAAAGTCCAACAAAAAAGGTATTTCAGACTAATGAATTTTGAACCAAAACCAGAATCAAAACATTTTTTTAAAGCATTTGCTCTTGCACTTTTAGGAGCAATGTGCGGCGGCGTCATAATAGTGGCTCTTAAATATGCGCTTAATCTTACTTCGATTTGGCTCTATGTACTGAACGGCCTTGGTGCGTATGCATTTTGGGAAGTATTTACACATAAGGAAGATCAGAGAAAACCCCACATTTTTATGGTTCTTCTTGCTGATGTGTTATCAGTTTTCATTACATTGTTTGCATATTTCAGCCTTGCTCCTGAATTTGTTGCAGACAGAGAGGCACAACAATTTGGCATATGGAAAGCATTCTTTGAATACATGTTTTCAACCAAAGGATACGGAATAATCTTTTGGGCTTTCGGAATTGTTCTCGCAATAGGCGGAACGTTCCTTGCAAAGCTTCTTTATGTTGTATTCAGTAATGAAAGATTTGAAAAGAAAAAGAGAAACAGAAAAAGAATCGTAAAAGATTAATCAGTAATTCACTTCGAATAAATAAAGACCGTGTGCAGGGGCAGTGGCTCCTGCTTTTTTTCTGTCCTTAGATTCAATGATTTCGGGAACTGAGGCAGAATCAATTTTACCGAGACCGCATGCAGCTATGGTTCCGGCTATGATTCGTACCATATTGTAAAGGAAACCGTCGCCTGTAACGAATAACTCGTAGTGTCCCGGTGCGGTTTCACGAACACCTGCATCAAATATTGTTCTCACTGTTGTGCTTGGATAACTTCCCATAGCCATAAAACTTGTAAAATCATGTGTGCCTATAAGTCCTCTGCATGCATCCTGCATTTTACCGAGGTCAAGTTCGCTGCGAACATTCCATTCGGAATTTCTGAGAAGAGGATTTTCAATAAGTGAACTGTAAAACTTATAGATATATGTTTTGGATTTTACGCTGTATCTTGCATGAAAGTTTTCCGGTTTCTCACATGAATAAACCGCACGAATGTCGTCCGGTAAAAGAGAATTCAGTGCAAGAAAAATGTTCTCGGGCGGAATGGGGGTTTCTGCTTTAAAGCTGCAACAGTAGCCTAAGGCGTGAACGCCTGCATCCGTACGGGAACATCCGATTAGCTCAATATCTGAATTAAGTAATGAAGAAAGAGCATTTTCCACAACATCCTGAATTGCAACGGCATTGTTTTGTGTCTGCCAGCCGTTGTAATTCGTTCCGTCATATTGAAGTTTAAGAAAAATGTTTTTACTCATCAAGCATTGCTGCGCCGATAAGGCCGGCATCGTTCTTAAGTGTTGCTCTTAAAATTTTTGTCTGAGGAATATGCTCATTTGCATATGTGTATTTGAATACATATTCACGAAGCGGTTCGAGAAGACTTTCACCTTCGTTCGAAACACCACCGCCTATGAGGAAAACCTCAGGCTGGAAGATGTTAATGAAGTTAATTACACCTTCTCCGAGATTTCTGATAAATGTTTCAACAACCTCCTTACCGATAAGGTCGCCTTCACGTGCTGCATCAAACGCGGTTTTTGCATTTATGTTGTCAAGGTTGCCGTCACAGAGCTTATTGATAATTGATTCCGGATGATATTTGGCAGCAAGCTTTGTTTGAGAAATGATTGCCGTTGCGCTTGCATATCTTTCGAAGCATCCTCGTCTTCCGCAGTTGCAAAGTTCTCCGCCTTTGTGAATTACCATATGGCCGAGCTCTCCTGCCGCACCGTTGAAACCGCTTACGATTTTACCGTCAATAATAACACCGCCGCCTACACCGGTACCCAATGTGATGAGTACGCAGTTTGCGTAACCTTTTGCAGCACCTGCAACCATTTCGCCGAGTGCCGCACAGTTTGCATCATTATTTAAATACACCGGTGCCTTAAAATATTTTGAAAATGTTGATCTGAAATTAGTGTGGAGGAAGGGAAGGTTAACCGTATATATAAGGATACCTTCTTTTGAATTGGAAATACCGGGACAACCGATACCGATTGAACGGAGCTCGTCCTCATTCATGTTTTCATCCTGTAAAAACTTTTTTACAGCCTGTGCCATTATTTCAACAAGCTCGTCGCCTGTATGTTTGCTTGCATCAGTGGGAACGCTGATTTTTTTTACCAATGTTCCTTCGTCAGTTACAATTCCGTACACTACATTTGTGCCGCCTAAATCAATACCTACTCTATACATATTGTGTCCTGCCTTATATATAAATATGTGAAACCACATTATATACAATATTTGTAAGTTATTCAACTTGACAAAGCTGTAAAAAGTGAAATATCAAATGAGTATATGTGAAAAACGGAGAGAAAATGAGAGAAAAGGCAAGAGATAAAGATATATTTGAAAAATTAGCCGTTTTTGTGTTGACAATTCGCTTAACTTCGCATATTATATTGCTCGTTCACTTAAGAACTTGTTATTAATTATTTTTATATAAAACTATTTGGAGGTATTTTGATGAATACGTTTATGCCAAAGGCAAACTCTACAGAGAAAAAATGGTATGTCATCGATGCAG
>CAMFNB010000012.1 GCA_945965275.1 uncultured Clostridia bacterium
CTCTTATATGTGTCGGTGTAATTGTTACATTCATTTACAGCTCATATAACGCATATTTTGTTTTTGCCGGCGAAGGTGATCTTACAAAGCTGTTCTATGAGTCAATTGTAATGATTATTCTTTTCGTGAAAATCGGAAGATACATCGACAAAAAGAATAAGGCCAAAGCTGTTGACACAATAAAGAATCTTGTAACTCTCACACCAAAGAAGGCCGTCGTTTTGAGGGACGGCAGAGAAGAAACAGTTACTCTCAATGAAATCGAAAAGGGTGATATTCTCGCCTGCAGACCCGGAGAAAAAATTGCTGTTGACGGTAAAATAATCAAAGGCGAAACACATACTGATGAGTCTTTCATCACGGGCGAATCAAAGCCTGTATCAAAGAAGCCGGGTGATACTTGTCTTGCAGGTTCGATAAATTATGACGGATATGTGGAATATGAGGCAGTCAATATCGGCCGCGATTCCAGTATTTCGCAGATTGTTGATCTTGTGGTAAACGCAACAAACACAAAAGCTCCCATTGCAAGGATTGCAGATAAGATAAGCGGCGTATTTGTCCCGTTTATATTTCTTGCAGCGGTAATTTCGTTCGTCATAAATATGATTGTCACTTCTCAGGTTTCGCAGAGTCTTGAGGCAATGGTATCTGTGCTTGTTGTGGCCTGTCCCTGTGCACTTGGTCTCGCAACTCCTCTTGTAATGGTTGTTGCAATCGGTACAGCCAGCAGAAAGGGACTTGTAATAAAATCAAGTGAGATAATCGAGCAACTGAACAGAATCGACACAATTGTTTTTGACAAAACAGGAACTCTCACAAAAGGCGAGCTTGAAATCGCAGATAAGGCATTAAAGGAAGGTGAGGACGAGGATAAGCTTCTGAAACTTCTTCAGAGTCTGGAAACAAAATCAAATCATCCTCTTGCGAAAAGCATCTGTAAAAATGCTGAAAATCTTTTTGAAGTATCAGATTTTTCCGAAACAAGCGGAAAAGGCGTGGCAGGCGTTATTGACGGTAAAAAATATTATGCCGGCAACAAAAAATATTTCGATGATTTTGATTTGAAAAATTGCTTTTTACAGAGTGCCGAAGAATTTTCTGCAAAGGGCGAAAGCCTTGTATACTTCTGGAACGATGACGGACTACTTGCCCTGTTCGGACTCAGAGATGAAATAAAGGACGGCATCAGAGAGACAATAGAAAATCTCGAAGCCATGGGAAAGAGAACGGTAATGCTCTCGGGTGATAATGAAAACACTGCGAAAATCATCGCAAAAGAACTGGGAATCAGAGAGGTATACAGCAATATCTCACCGCAAGGCAAGGTTGAAAAAATACAGGAACTCAATGAATTTAAGAGTGTACTGATGGTTGGCGACGGCATCAATGATTCTCCTGCACTGAAAACCGCAGAAATCGGAATCAGCGTCTCAAACGGAACTGACATAAGCAACGATGCGGCTGACGTGATTATGATGTCAGATGACATGAACAAAATCTGTGATTTATTCAAAATCGGAAGAAAGGCAATTACTGTTATAAAGCAGAATCTGTTCTGGGCTCTTTTCTATAACGTGTGCATGATTCCGCTGGCAACAGGACTTTTACCGATTGGAATTAATCCGATGGTCGCAAGTCTTGCGATGGTAATATCAAGCATCACGGTTGTGCTGAACAGTCTGAGATTAAAAAAAGTTTAAGAATTGTTAATAATTGTTTTGAAAATTTAGTATTTTGTAATATAATAATAGGAGATTATTAGTGGCGGCTTATGCTGCTTACGTAAATTTTTCATAAGACAAGGGGAAAAATATGTCACTTTATGAAGATTTAAGAGCCAACAGGGAAAAATTATCCCTCGTGGGACTTGGATATGTGGGAATGCCTATTGCAATCGCATTTGCGAAGAAGGGAATCGATGTTGTAGGCTTTGATCTTAATGAGAAGAAGATTGATTTGTACAAATCGGGTATTGACCCGACAAATGAGGTCGGAAACGATACAATCAAGAACACGACGGTTGCTTTTACAGCCGATGAAACAAAGCTTCGCGAAGCTAAGTTCCATATCGTAGCCGTTCCTACACCTGTATATGATGATCACACTCCTGATCTCACACCGGTTGAGGGAGCAAGCAGAATCTTAGGACGCAACCTTACAAAGGGAAGCATTGTTGTTTTTGAATCAACAGTATATCCGGGAGTTACGGAAGATGTATGTGTTCCGATTCTTGAAAAGGAGTCAGGTCTTAAATGCGGAGTTGATTTCAAAATCGGATATTCTCCTGAAAGAATCAATCCGGGCGACAAAATTCATCGTCTCGAAACCATTACGAAGATTGTTTCCGGAATGGATGATGAAACTCTTGATATTGTGGCAAAGGTATACGAAATCGTAGTTGATGCCGGTGTTCACAGAGCAAGCTGCATCAAGGTTGCCGAAGCTGCAAAGGTTATCGAAAACTCACAGCGTGACATAAACATTGCTTTTATGAATGAGCTTTCAATCATCTTCAATAAGATGGGCATTGATACAAAATCTGTTCTTGAAGCTGCAGGAACAAAGTGGAATTTCTTAAACTTCAGACCGGGACTTGTAGGCGGACACTGCATTGGTGTTGATCCGTATTACCTTACATACAAAGCAGAAATGATGGGTTATCACAGCCAGGTTATTCTGGCAGGTCGTCGCATTAATGACGATATGGGTAAGTACATTGCAGAAAGCTGTGTTAAGAAGCTCATAAAAGCAGAAAAAACAGTTAAGAATGCAAGAGTTGCAATACTCGGTTTCACATTCAAGGAAAACTGCCCTGATACAAGAAACAGCAAAGTGTATGATATTGTAAAAGAACTCAGAGAATACGGTATTGAGCCGATTATCACAGATCCTCAGGCCGACAGTGCAGAAGCAAAGAGACTTTACGGTGTTGAATTTGTTCCGATGAGCGAAATCAAAGACATGGACGCAGTAATTCTCGCAGTTGCACACTCTGACTTTGAGTCATTTAAGATGGGTGACTTCGAAGCTATGTTCAGAGGCGCTAAGGTTCTCCTTGATGTAAAAGGAATGCTTGACAGAAAAGCTTACGAAGAAGCCGGATTTGAGTATTGGAGACTTTAATACATAATCTGCGGGTTATTAAATAAAAGCGGGTTAAGTATTAGAATTTAATCGATATCGTGAATGATATTCACAGATAGTTAACCGAAAAAGATTAAAAGCGAAGCCGTTTGGCTTCGCTTTTGTCTTTTATTTCTTCTTTTTATCGGCAACTCTGCTTGCCGTCTCTTTATTTATCTCATATGTTTCGGTACCTTTGAGCAGATAATCAGTGGAAACATCAAATATCCGAGAAAGAGCAAGAAGATTGTCTATCTGTATTCTCTTTTTACCGTTTTCAAGATTGGAAATCATCGGGTCGGATACTCCGAGCTGCTCAGCAAGATATTCCTGAGTCCAGCCGAAGCTGATTCTCAGTTCTCTTACACGCATTCCAAGGCTTTTAAGGAGATCGTTTTCCGGCATAATAAATCCTTTCCTGTTTCCTGCTTATATTTTACATTTGAAATTAAGCTGATTTACATAACCTGCAGGTTATGAAGGAAGAAGAAAAAGTCTTAAATATTGGGGAACCCCGTGCCTTTTAGTTTGCAAAACAGAGCGATTTGGAATATAATCTAAGCTATGAAATTATGTGAAAGGGGTTTATTGTAAAATGAACTACTCAAAAGAAGTAAGCAATATGTGCCCTGTAACAAAAGGTCCCCATCACGGACCCGCTCCGATTCCTGAGGAAGGAAAATGGATACAGGCAAAAGAAATTAAAGACATTTCAGCATACACTCACGGTGTAGGTTGGTGTGCTCCTCAGCAGGGTGCCTGCAAACTCTCTCTTAACGTTAAAGAGGGTATTATCGAAGAAGCACTTGTTGAGACAATCGGTTGTTCAGGTATGACTCACTCAGCAGCTATGGCAGCTGAAATTCTCCCGGGCAAGACAATTCTTGAAGCACTCAACACAGACCTTGTATGTGATGCTATCAACACAGCTATGAGAGAACTTTTCCTCCAGATCGTTTACGGACGTTCACAGAGTGCTTTCTCTGATGACGGTCTTGTAATCGGTGCAGGTATGGAAGACCTTGGTAAAGGATACCGTTCAATGGTTGGTACAATGTACGGAACCAAAGAGAAGGGTGTAAGATACCTTGAAATGACAGAAGGCTACTGCACAAGAATGGCCCTCGATGAGAACAACGAAGTAATCGGTTATGAGTTCGTTTCACTTGGCAAGATGACAGACTTCTTAAAGAAGGGCATGGAGCCAAACGAAGCTTACGAAAAGTCAATCGGTCATTACGGACGTTTCAATCCGGAAGACGGTGCGGTCAAATATATTGACCCTCGTAAAGAATAAGGAGGTAATTTGACATGGCACAATTTGAAGGTTATGAAAGACGTGAATCTAAAATCTTAGAGACACTGGCAAAATACGGAATCAATTCAATTGATGAATGTAAGGAAATCTGCGACAAAGCAGGTATCGATCCATACACAACAGTTCAGGAAACACAGCCTATCTGTTTCGAGAATGCTAAATGGGCTTACACAGTAGGTTCAGCAATCGCAATTAAAGAAGCTGAGAGAACAGGCGACAAGTCAGCAGCTACAGCAGCAGCTAACATCGGTGTTGGTCTTCAGTCATTCTGTATCCCGGGCTCAGTTGCTGAGAACAGAAAAGTAGGTCTTGGCCACGGTAACCTCGGTAAAATGCTTCTTTCAGAAGAGACAGAGTGCTTCTGCTTCCTTGCAGGTCACGAGTCATTCGCAGCTGCTGAGGGTGCTATCAAAATCGCTCTTAACGCTAACAAGGTTCGTAAGAATGCTCTTCGAGTTATCCTTAACGGTCTCGGAAAAGACGCTGCATATATCATTTCAAGAATCAACGGTTTCACATATGTTGAAACAGAATTTGATCCATATGCAGAAGAAGTTAAAGTTATTAAAGAGATTCCTTTCTCAAAGGGTCCTCGTGCAAACGTAAAGTGCTACGGTGCAGACAACGTTCCTGAGGGTGTTGCAATCATGAGACTTGAGACAGTTGGTGTATCAATCACAGGTAACTCAACTAACCCGACACGTTTCCAGCATCCTGTTGCAGGTACATACAAGAAATGGTGTATCGAGAACGGCAAGGGATACTTCTCAGTTGCATCAGGCGGTGGTACAGGTCGTACTCTTCACCCTGATAACATGGCTGCAGGTCCTTCTTCTTACGGTATGACAGATACAATGGGAAGAATGCACAGTGACGCTCAGTTCGCAGGTTCATCTTCAGTTCCTGCACACGTTGAAATGATGGGACTTATCGGTATGGGTAACAACCCAATGGTAGGTGCTACTGTTGCATGTGCAGTTGCAGTTGAAGAAGCTTTAAAGTAATTCATTTTACAGTTAAAAATATTAAGCCCTCACTCGAAAGAGCGGGGGCTTTTTTCGACCATTTGCATAATTTGAGAAAGCGATTTAGGGTATATTTATGACTATTGAAATGATGAAAGTTTGACACCGTATGCGGTACCAGGATATAATAAGGAGAAAAGTATGTCCACATGGGAAAAACTGATGTATCGTGTTAAATCTCTTTCTGATGATTTGAGATTTGAAGAAATAAAAAAGGTTTTGGAAGAGTATGGCTATGAAATGAAAAGGAGTGGCAGTGCAGGCAGTCACTGTACATTTCAAAAGAAGGACACGATCCTTTGACTATTCCGAAACACGGAAAAAATGTAAAAGTAATTTATGTGAAGTTGGTAAAAAAGGCGGTAGAGGAGGATGACAATAATGGCTAAGGCAAAAGTTTCAAAAAAAGAAACGGATGAAAAACTCAAATTCTATATGAACTTGCCATACAGAATGATTGTTGAAGAAGATACCGAAGAAGGCGGATACGGGGTTTGGTTCCCTGATCTTCCGGGATGTATTACATGCGGCGAAACCATTGCGGAAGCAGCCGAAATGGCAAAAGATGCAAAACTTGCGTGGTTTGAGGCTTGTCTTGAAGAAGAAAGAGAAATACCGATGCCTTCGAATAACAACGACTACTCCGGACAATTCAGACTCAGAATGCCTAAAACACTGCATAAAAAACTCGCCGAAGAAGCCAAAGAAGAAGGAATCAGTATGAACCAGTATTGCATATATCTGCTGACAAAAAACAGCTTTGAAACTGTTTCGGAAAACAAGAAAAAATACCGCTGAATATGATATAATAAACAAACACTAATTAATGAGGTTAAATAATGAGTTATATACCTGACGACATACTTCTTTCCGTTGAAAAGCCGTCACGTTATACGGGCGGAGAATGGAACGAAGTAATTAAAGACAAGAACGAAATTGACATAAGAGTCGGCTTTTGCTTTGCGGACATTTATGATATAGGAATGTCACATTTAGGACTTAAACTTCTCTATCATATGCTTAATGAGAGAAAAGACACATGGTGCGAGCGTGTATTTGCACCGTGGCCTGATCTTGAAGAAAAGATGAGAGCAGAGGGATACAAGCTCTATGCTCTGGAATCCCAGGAGCCTGTTGAAAATTTCGACATGCTTATGTTTACGCTCCAGTACGAGATGGCATTCACAAACATTCTCAACATGATTGATTTGGCCGGTCTTCCCGTTTATTCAAAGGACCGTACCGAAGGTATGCCTTTCATCATCGCAGGCGGCGGTGTTGCAAACAATCCGGAACCGCTTGCAGACTTTGTGGACGTGTTCAATATCGGTGAAGGTGAAGAAGTGTTAAATGAAATTCTCGATTGCTATAAAGAATGGAAAAAAGCAAAGAAACCGAGAATTGAATTCTTAAAAGAAGTATCAAAAATTGAAGGCGTATATGTTCCTGCTTTTTACAGGACGGAATATAATGAAGACGGAACAATAAAATCATTTGAGCCCACTGAACCGGAAGCAAAGAATCCGGTAAAAAAGAGAGTAGTCGAATCATATGACAAATGCTATTTCCCTGAAAAATTTGTCGTACCGTACGGCAATGTGGTTCACGACAGAATTATGATTGAGGTTATGAGAGGCTGCAGTCACGGCTGTCGTTTCTGTCAGGCGGGATTCATTTACCGTCCGGTAAGAGAAAGAAGCATTGATACAATCGTAAATCTTGCGGACAAGCTTGTTAAATCCACCGGTTATGAGGAAATCTCACTGCTTAGTTTAAGTACCTGCGACTATACTGATATTGCCGGACTTGCAGACAGACTTCTTGACAAGTTTGAAGAGAAGAGGGTAAGTCTTTCGATTCCGAGTTCACGTGTTGATGCGTTTACACTCGGTCTTGCGGAGCGTGTGTCAAAGGTCAGGAAGAGCGGACTTACTTTTGCCCCTGAAGCAGGCACACAGAGAATGCGTGACATCATAAACAAGGGTGTAAATGAAGAAGATCTTTTAAAGTCAGCAAGACTTGCTTTTGAAGGCGGATGGAACAATGTTAAATTGTACTTTATGCTGGGTCTTCCTTATGAGACAGACGAGGACGTGCTGGGAATCCCCGCACTTGCAAAGAAGGTTCTTGACGAGTATTACGATGTATATGCAAACAGAAAATGCAGGAGACCTGAAATAACGGTCAGTGTTTCAACTTTCGTTCCGAAACCGTTTACACCGTTCCAGTGGTGTGAGCAAATCACAACCGAAGAAATCAAGCGCAGACAGCAGCTTATTAAAACCAATCTGGACAAGAGAATCAGATTCAGTTGGCACAATCCTGAAACATCGGTGCTTGAAGGCACTTTATCAAGAGGAGACAGAAGAATCGGTCAGGTCATCTACAATGTTTGGAAGGATGGCGGAAAATTTGATGCCTGGGATGAGTACTTAAGTTATGAAAGATGGGAGAAGGCATTTGCTGACGCAGGACTTACAATGGAATTTTACAACCAGAGGGAGCGCAGAGAAAATGAAATTCTCCCGTGGGATCATATAAGCGTGGGTGTGACAAAGAGATTCTTCAGATGTGAGTTTGAAAAAGCAAAGCGCGGAGAACTTACAAAGGGCTGTCTTGAAAAATGCAGTGCCTGCGGAATGACATCATACGGAAAGGGTGTGTGCGTAAATGATATACAGAATTAAATACGGCAGATATGAAGGCGTAAAATACATTTCACACTTAGACATCCTTAAACTTTTTGACAGAGCAACAAGAAGAGCCGATCTTCCGGTCGCTTATTCAGAGGGTTTTAACCCGCATCCGAAATTTGTTTTCGGCATGCCGATTCCGGTCGGAACAACCAGTGAATCAGAGTATGTTGACATTACTTTTACAGAGGTCATAAAGAAAGAGGACGTGTTAAATAAACTGAATGATGCACTTCCTCCGTCAGTGAGAATTCTTGAAATCAATGAAATTACAGAGCAGACACCTAACATTATGAAAAACATGGCGGCTGCAAAATACAGAATCAAAGCGGATTTTGAAGAAGGCGAGATTGAAAAAATCGTAGCCAAGGCGCATGAAAAAGACGAGCTTGTTGTTGAAAAGAAATCAAAAAGCGGAACAAAAATGGTGGACATCAGACCAATGATTTTCTTTGCAAAGAAAGAAGATGATGCACTTATTCTGACAACCGCAGCAGGCAACGAGGTTACGCTCCGTGCAGATCTTGCCGTAACAACGCTTGCCGGAAGAGACCTTAAAATCAAATCAATCCACAGACTTGCATTGCTGACAAAAGACGAGATTAAATGAGAGAACTTCTTATAAATCAAAATGAAGATATAGCTGTTTTGGAAGACGGTGAACTCGTTGAGTATAAAGAGTTCGTAAACGATGAAATGCCCACGGTCGGTGATGTTTATGTGGCCAGGGTAACTGATTTTTTACCGGGAAATCCCGATGCCTGCTTCCTTGATATCGGCAAGGGAATGACCGGCTTCTGCTCTGACAGAAAGAATATGAGGCAGGGCGAAATCGGTCTGTTTCAGGTTGAAGTTGCACCGCACGGACTAAAGCAAACAAGACTGACAAGGGGCGTACGGTTAAGAGCACCGTTTACCGTATGTATGATGGACTACGGTAATGCAGGAGTCAGTATATCCGCAAAAATCAAACCGATACCGATGAAAAGAGTACTGAAGGATCTGGGTGAAAAAATTCTTGAAGCAAACTCCGGGTTAACCGGAATTATTATGAGAACAAGCTGCTCACAATATGATTTTGATTGTGTGGAACACAAGGCAAATGCCGAGGCAAAGGCTCTCAATAATTACTTTAATGCTTTCAAAAACGCTCCTAAAAATCCGGGAAGAATATATAAAGTAAATCCGTCTTCGGATATGCTTGCTCTGTATCCTTGGTTTGATTCCATTATCGTTGAAAACGAGAGGGTATTTAAGGACTGTCTTGAAGGAAATCAGAGGGTAAGATATGTTCCGATCGGACAGAACGGTTTTTCAATATTCGATAAGAAAAACATACCCGGCATGGTTTCAAAGCTTCTCGGCAAAAAGGTTTATCTAAAGTCAGGCGCAAATATAATGATTGACAAAACCGAAGCACTTACCGTTATTGATGTTAACACGGGAAAGGCTGTCGGAAAGTCTTCTGATATATCAAAAGTTAATCTTGAAGCGATAAGAGAAATAATGAGACAACTCAGACTCAGAAATATCGGCGGAGCCATTGTATGCGATATGATAGGAACCACGGAAGAAAACAGGCAGGAGATGCTTGAGCTTGCAAGAGCACTTGCCGTGAGGGATATGGTGAAAGTAAAAGTTCACGGCTTTACGGAATTGGGTCTTTTGGAAATAAGCAGAAAGAGGACATGACAGGATTTCGAATAACAAAAAAACAAATCCCGAATCCGTTTGGATTCGGGATATTTTTTGACTTTGCGCAAAATCAAAAATTATTCAGCTTTGTTTGCTGCCTTAGCAAGTCTTGACTTTTTACGAGCAGCTGTCTGCTTTTTGATGAGACCCTTTGAAGCAGCCTTATCGATGTTAATAGAAGCTGTCTTTACTGCTTCAGCTTTGTCAGCAGCGTTAGTATCAATAGCAGCTTTAGCCTTCTTAATAGAAGTTCTGAGAGCTGATCTTTGAGCTACGTTCTGTACGTTCTTCTTTTCAGAAGTCTTAACTCTTTTCTTAACTGATTTAATGTTAGGCAAAGTATTCACCTCCTACTGTAAAATAACACACGCCCTTTAGACGCAACGACGATTATAACACGGATCAATAATTATTGCAAGGCGGAATAACCAATGTAATGGCTTCCTTGAGGGTGGAAATGACAACCGGAATAGTGCCTCCGTTTTCGCCGTCATAGTCAACAGGGAAGTTCTCATCTTCAACAGGCTCAGAAGCCCTTGTGATTTTTACGGAGGACGACTGAATGTACTTTACATGCGGATCGTCAATGTGGGAACCGACCTGAATTTTTATTCCCAGCGGTAAAATATCAAGCGGAGCAATTTTTTTAATAATACAGATATCAAGGACTCCGTCGTTTGTTTTTGCATGAGGACAAATGTTGGCAAAGCCGCCGACTGAGCAGGTGTTTGCCACTACAAAAAGGAACACGTCTTCTTCGAATACCGTTCCGTCATCAAGTTCAAACCTAAGCGGTACGGTGTCGAGCTTAAGCTGAGAAAGGTCCTTTATTCCCGCAATGTAGTATGCAAGCTTGCCGAATGATGTCTTAAGGTCAGGAGTTACCTTGTGAGCAACCTCTGAGAGAAGACCTCCTGCAGCAACATTAAGGAAATATTTATTGTTCATTTTACCGATGTCCACTTTTTCGGTGTTCATCTCTTTTATCATGTTTGCAATGTCTTCCGGATAAACGGGAAGCTTGAGTGCGGTTGCAAAGTCATTGGTTGTGCCTGCACCGATAATCACGAGGGGAGTCTGGGTTCCGCTTCTTACAAGTCCGTTTACGACCTCGTTTACGGTTCCGTCTCCGCCTACTGCCATTACGAAGTCAAACTCACCCTCGGTAATTGCAGCTGCACGGTTTTCCGCGTCGTCTTTTTTCTGTGTATAAAAGATAGTTACTTCTTCTGCAATTCCGCGTGTGAGAATTCTGTCGATGGAATCAATTGCAATACGCTGAACATTCTGCTTTCCTGAAGAAGGATTAATTATAGCCAAACCTTTCATTTCATTTTTACCGTTAAAAAACAGCAACCTCCTTGTTTTGTGTTAAATCAATCATTTTGAAATAACTCTTCGGGCTGTCCGTATCTCCCGGATAGTAGGCGAAAAGATTGTTTCCGGTAACATATATTTCTGACGCTCTTAAGCCGCTGACCTTTTCGGGTTTTGCGTTTGCATCTGTCATGTCGAGCTTGTATATACCTGTTTCTTCGCCGACAATTCCGTCGAAGAAGAGAGTGTCTCCGTCAAAGAAATATGCTCCGGTTCCGAGATAAAAGCCCTTTAATGCGACTGCCTGACCGTTTTCGTCAATTCTGCAGAGGCTGATTGTTGAGTTTCCGTTGTAGTCAGTGTTCTTACAGTCAAAATAAATCTCATTATTATAGAAATCAAAGGTGTAAGCCTCACCGAGGTAAACGGATTCAACTCCGAGGGAATCGCCGAAATCTGCTACAAAATAGATGCCTTTTCCCGCACCTGCGGAGAAGTAGAGGGTGTTTTTCTCATCGAACTTCATAATATATCTGAAGAGGAAAACATTTTGTGACTCGTAATATACGTAGTCTGCTGATTCTTCACTTATGTCAACATAAAGTTTCTCATCTGTTCCGTCGGTCTTTACAGAAGAAATGCCGTATTTGTCAGAGAAATATATTCTGCCGTCATGATATGTAAGACATGAAACATTTGTTTCCGTGAGAAGCTTCGGCTCAGGTGAATCAGGAGCAACAGAATATGTCTTTCCGTCAAGATAATTTCTGTAAAAAATCTTTTCTCCGTCGGTAATTACTTCTTTTACCGGGACATCTGAGAATACTTCTGAAGTGCCTTTCTTTAAATCATATACATAAAGCTTATTGTCTTTGGCAATATTCTGGAAATAAACGTTGTCGCCGATCTGGGCGATTGCCATCCTGTTTCCGTACTGCACGCCCGGGTCAAGACCGTCTTCTTTGTCTTTTTTGAATATGTTATACACCAAAAGAACAGCAATATTGAGTAATACGATTGCCGCTATTACAATAACAGCAATTTTTATTTTTCTTGAGCGCTTTTTTTCCTGCTCGTGTTTTGCTTCAATGGCATTGGCGGCGTCTTCTTCGGTATAGACAAGGGTATCCGCGTCAAGTCCCAGTTCTTCGTGACTGACGGAAGAGAGAGCTGTTTCTTCCTCCTGAATTACCTTGTGCCATACATCGGGTGAAGCCGCTTCAATATCCCTCTTTATTTCTTCTTTAATCTGAGCTGATGTTTTCTCTGTGAATTTGTCTCCCAAACGGGCAATTCCGCGCTTAAACTCATTCTTTGCCGAGCCGGTCTTGTACCAGAGAATTCTTGCGATGTCTCTGCTGCTGAGTGCTGACATGGTAAAAAGCATTACGATGGACGCTCTGTCATTTTTACCGTTGTTTACAAGCTCCAAAAGAAGAGAAGAAAGGTTATACTGTCGCGGATTGCTTATTTTTCCCGCAAATGCGGGATTGTGTGAAACATTGTTTGCTATGTTTCTGGCCATGTCCAGAAGCCAGTATTCGGCAGACATGTCCGAATTGAAGAGATAAGCAAGTGCTTTGACTCTTCTGTAAACCTCTGCGGTTACGTCACCTGCAAGGCCGATATCTTTTACAATTGATACGGCAAGTGCAAAAACTTCATTATGTGTTTGATCGTAAAGTGCGCGTAAATCAGAGTCATTTCCTCTTGCCACACCTACGGTTAAGAACTCCAAATCCAAGTCAATTACCTCTTAATAAGTAGTTGAATAATTGTACCACGAAATCCGAAATTCTTGCAATAATCACAGTTTCTTGTATAATACTTCTTAAGGAGTGTGGTAATCTATTTTACTCAATTTAATTATAATTTTCGTCCTTGTTATTATGTCAGCATATTTTTCTGCCAGCGAGACCGCGTTTTCGGCACTCAACAGAATTAAAATAAAAAATCTGGCGGCAGACGGAAATAAAAAAGCAAAAAGAGTCATTTATCTGACAGATCGTTATGACAATCTTTTGTCTACTATTCTTATAGGAAACAATATTGTTAATATCGCCGCATCGGCCCTTGCTACCATAACAGCGAATATAATATCGAACAGCAACTGGGCTGTAACTATAGGAACTGCAATTTTAACGGTAGTGGTTCTGATTTTCGGCGAGATTATTCCGAAAAGTCTTGCAAAAGAATCGGCAGAGGCATTTGCAATGTTCTCGGCACCTTTTATGAGACTCATGATGGTTGTGCTTACTCCGCTGAGTGTTTGCTTCCTCGGCATCAAAAAGCTTATCTCAAAGATGTTCAAGCCAAAGGAAGTGGATTCTGAAATCGAAGAGGAGCTTCTCACTTTTGTGGATGAAGCGGAGAGCGATGGCGATCTCGATGAGGAGGAAAGTGACCTTATCAGAAACGCAATCGAGTTCAACGAAACGGTTGCCGAAGATATTTACACACCGCGTGTGGATATTGTGGCGGTTGAGTTGACAGATCCTCATGAAAAGATAGAGGAAACTTTTTACAAGAGCGGGTATTCAAGACTTCCGGTATATAATGAAACCCTGGACAACATCGTCGGTGTTTTGAATCAGAAGGATTTTACGAATCCGAACAACGAGAATGCAAGTCTTGAGAAAATAATGACAAAGCCGGTAATGATTGTACCGTCAATGAAGATTTCGAAACTTCTTTCGACACTTCAGCTTAAAAAGAGCCATCTTGCCGTAGTCCTTGACGAGTTCGGCGGAACATTAGGAATCGTTACTCTTGAAGACGTGGTTGAAGAACTTGTCGGAGAGATCTGGGATGAGCATGATGAGGTGGTTGAGGACTTCCAGCCAATGGGCGAAGGAAGATACAGGGTTTTGGGCTCGGCATCCCTTGATGACATGTTCGAACTTTTTGAGATGGAAGTACCTGAGGAAAATGACAGTAACACGGTTGGCGGCTGGGTTACTGAATTTAAAGAACAGATTCCTGCCGTAGGTGAAGAAATCATAATTGAACCGTTCAATATATTTGTAACAAAGAGTGACGAAAAACATGTTGAGGAGGTTATCGTCACATTAATGAAAAAAGAGGAAACTGAAGAATAAGAGGGAATTAAAATGGGGTTCAGTGAAGTAAACTTTAAAGAAGGAACACAGTTCCTTGTAACAGGCGGTGCCGGATTCATCGGTTCAAACCTTTGTGAGGCAATTCTTGACAAGGGCTGCAAGGTAAGATGTCTTGACAATCTTTCTACCGGTAAAAAAGCAAATGTGGATATGTTTGCGGATAATCCGAACTATGAGTTTATCGAAGGTGATATCAGAGACTTTGACACATGTATGAAGGCCTGCGACGGAGCCGAGTTCGTACTCAACCAGGCAGCATGGGGAAGTGTTCCGAGAAGTATCGAAATGCCCCTTTATTACGAACAGGTTAACATCATGGGAACTCTCAACATGATGGAGGCAGCAAGACATACAGGTGTATCAAAATTCGTATATGCTTCATCAAGCTCAGTTTACGGTGACGAGCCTAATCTTCCGAAGAAAGAGGGAAGAGAAGGAAATCTTCTTTCACCTTATGCTCTTACTAAGAGAGTTGACGAAGAATACGGAAAGCTTTACAAAAAGTTATATAATCTCGACACATACGGAATGAGATATTTCAATGTATTCGGAAGAAGACAGGATCCCGACGGAGCTTATGCCGCAGTTATTCCTAAATTCTTAAAGCAGCTTTTAAACGGCGAAGTTCCGACAATCAACGGCGACGGAAAACAGTCAAGAGACTTCACATATATTGATAATGTAATAGAGGCAAACTTAAAGGCTTGCAAGGCTTCTTCTGAGGCAGCAGGTCAGGCCTTCAATATCGCATACGGCGGACGGGAGTTCCTTATCGATATTTATTATGCCCTGACAGAAGCTCTCGGTGTGGATATCGAACCGAACTTCGGCCCTGACAGAGCAGGCGACATCAAGCATTCAAACGCGGACATCAGCAAGGCAAAGGAACTTCTCGGTTACGACCCTTCATTCAGCTTCGAAGACGGAATCAAGCTTGCCATTGAATGGTATAAGGAGAATCTGTAATGACGGAATGTTCAGAAAGAGGTTGCCTTAAGGATGCGAAAAGAATTGTCATCAAAATAGGCACTTCCTCACTTACATATGAAAACGGTAAAACAAATTTAAAGAGAATCGGAATACTTACCAGAGTTATTTCCGATTTAATGAATCAGGGCAAGGAAGTTATCCTTGTTTCTTCCGGTGCGGTTGGTCTTGGCGTAAACACGCTGAAAATGGAAGAAAAACCTGATACTGTATCAGGAAGACAGGCTGTTGCTGCAGTCGGTCAGTGCAAGCTCATGCAGATTTACGCTCAGAATTTCTCTGATTACGGATACTCCGTCGGACAGCTGCTTATTACGAATACAATAATCAGCAACCCCGAAATGCACGAAAATACAATCAATACATTCAATGAATTACTTAAACTTAAAGTTGTTCCGGTTGTAAACGAAAACGACAGTGTTGCCGTAGACGAAATCAAGTTCGGCGATAACGACAATCTTTCATATATCGTTTCCGAAATCACGGACGCTGACCTTTTAATTATCTTAACAGACACGGACGGATACTATGATTCGAATCCGAATAATCCGGACGCAAAGCTTTATCACAACATTTATGATTTGTCAGAAGAAATAGAAAAAGCCGCAGGAGGTGCCGGCAGCAAACTCGGTACCGGCGGAATGCTCACCAAAGTTCATGCCTGCAGAATGGCTGCTGAAAAGGGCAGAGATGCCGTGATAGTAAACGGCAACGATCCCGAAATCATCTTTGATGTTATTGACGGCAAAGATGTGGGAACGTTGTTCGTGGCAAAGAAATAAACAAAAAATAACACCTCACGTTTTTTTTCGTGAGGTGTTTTTTTTGCGTTAATCTTCCAGTTGTGGCGCCGGTGGCTCTGTCGGCGGAGCGGGTGGCTCAGTCGGAGGAGACGGCGGATTTGTCGGATCTGCCGGAGCTTCCGTTGCAGGTGCCGGTGTTGGCGTCGACGACGAAGGTGTTGTACTTGGTTCCGGCGAAGAACTGCTGTCCGGTGTTGCATCCGGATCAGGACTCACCTCAGGTGTTGCTGTGGCAGCAGAGCTGTGAATCGGACAAACCACTGTGGGTTGTGAACCTATCGGGAAGGACTGCTTCTCTGTATGAGGACAGTAAGGTGTTGAAATCATACCTGATTCCGAACAGATAACAAGCTCTATTTTTGCATTGGGATCAAGTGTTGCACCCGGTTCAGGGGTAATTACTGTCTGACTGTTATTTGTATGAGGGAAGTCCATAGGAGCAAGATTTGTATGAATCTTATTCATAACACGACTCCAAAGAACAGCTGCCTGATGGTCTTCATTGTGCGGAATTGTTGAGTTGTTGTCAAATCCGTACCAAACAGAAGCTGCATAATACGGAGTGAAACCGCAGAACCAAACGTCATATTTGTTTGATGTTGTACCTGTTTTACCGGCTGATAAAATTGCCTGACCTTTGCCGTTCTTGACATTTACATATCCTGCGGCAGTACCGCCTGAAACAACTTCTCTTAAAATGTTTGTCATGACAACTGCAGTATCTGTCTTGTATACCTTTGTTGAAACAGCAGGATTCTCAAAATAGATATTGCCGTCCTTGTCATAAACAGTTGTGTAGGTGATAGGCGGGTTATATGTTCCGTCTGTGGCAAACGGGCTGAATGCACCGACCATTTCTCTTGTGCACATACCGTTTGTGAAACCGCCTAAGCAGGCTGAAATCTGTTTTTCATTTGTTCTGTCAATTCCGCTTAACTTAAGATAGTTCAGGAAATCTTTTCTGTAAGACGAGAACTGATCATAGAGCATTGCCGCAACAACGTTGTACGAGAATTTAACAGCCTGTGTTACTGTTGAAGGGCCGTGGTAACTCTTATCTGAGTTGTTTGGCCATGGGGTACCCGGATCATCGGGATTCAAATATACGGGAACCTCGTTTATTACCATATTAGGGGTAATGAGTCCCATGTCAAGCATAGGTCCGTAAACAAGAATAGGCTTAATTGCAGAACCTGGCTGTCTCTGTGAGTCTGTTGCTCTGTTGAATGCGAATGCCGTCTTCTTTTCGCCGTATCCGCCGTACATTGCAACAATGTATCCCGTGTACGGGTCTGTAACGGTTATCGATGCCTGAACAAGCTTTTCGCCGGCACCCTTTCCTTTGTTGGAAGGGAAGTTATTAACATCGGTAAAAACTTCATTTACTGCTGCCTGGATGTTTGAATCCATTGTGGTCTTAATTGAAATACCGCTGTTGTAAATAACGTTGTTTGCCTGAGTCTCAGTGAGACCCTTTGCTCCCATAAGGTCTTTACGAAGATCCTTAACGGCAGCGTCCATAAAGTATGAGTTAACGACAACGGAAGCTCCGCTGCTTGAACTCTTGTAATCGTCATTAAACTTGAGCGGGGTCTGGATGGCTTCCTTGTATTCCGCGTTTGAAATCATTCCGAGAGAAAGCATCTTATCGAGAATGAGAACCTGCCTCTTGTATCCGTTTTCACGGCCCTTTGTGGTCATGGGGTTATACTTGCTGGGACTGTTTGTAATGCCCGCAAGGTAAGCACATTCACCGAGAGTAAGCTCTGAAAGGTCTTTATTAAAATATCCGCTTGCGGCGGTTTTTACACCGTATACGTTATTTGCCATGTAAATAACGTTACAGTAAAGCTCGATTATTTCTTCCTTGCTGTGATCTTTTTCAAGCTGGAGAGCACGCCACTGTTCACGGATTTTTCTGGGAACGCTTCTCGCATCGTCACCGGTAATGTTTTTTACAACCTGCTGCGTGATTGTACTTCCGCCGTGACTCTTAAAGCCCGGTAAAAAGTATCCGAGGAAAGCCGCAATTGAACGCTTGTAGTCAATACCCGAATGCTCGTAGAAGCGTTCATCCTCAATGGCAATCATTGCATTCCTGAGGTTCTCGGGAATGTCTTCGTAGTCAACCCAAACTCTGTTTTTGTTTTCAGAGCCTTTAAGGGTGCCGATTATGTTGTCATCTTTATCATATACGAAAGAAACGAAACCTGTTATATACAAATCTTCATCCTGAAGCTTGTCGGTGGTGATAATACAGCCGGCAACCACACCAAGAAGAAGACCTGCACCGATACAAACAGCTATGATGGCTGCGATAAGTCCCGTCTTGCAAAGATTTTTGAATATTGTCAGGACAATATGTCCTGCACTTTTCTTTTTTCCGGTTTCTGTTCCCATAGTTCTTTCCTTAGTATAAATATATGCTCATTATACCATTTAATTCCTTTTTGGGAAATAATATATGTATATTTCCCGAAAATTTGACCGATTATTCATCTTTCTTTAATCTTTGAACATGAGAGAAAGAAAAGTGTTTTTGATATTCATATTGCTTTTTACCGTTTCATATGTTTCGGGTCTTATTTACGAACACCGAATAAACGGAAAGTCGGGAGAAGAATATATAACAACAGAGGGGACAGTATACAAAGAAGTCTGGAACAGCGAAAAGGACCTTGTTCTGGAAACAGGTGATTATTTCGGAAGAGTGCTTGTAAAAAATGTCAGTTTTGCGAAGCGCTTTATCGGTAAAAGGATTAAACTGACGGGAAAAGTATCCGTGCCGGAATCAGCAAGAAATCCCGGCGGCTTTTCACAGGCGGCGTTCCTGGCCGGTAAAAACATATATCATGTCATGGAATGTGACATGATTTCAGAGACGGAAGGGTTTGGGTTTTCACTGAGAGCAATAGGCTCTGCAATAAGGCAAAAGGCAGAAGCTGCAACAGCCGGACTGATGGGAGACAACAGAGGATTTATGCTGGGAGTGATGACAGGTGATTCCTCGGCACTTGATAAGGAAATGAAATCTTATGTGCGACTCAGCGGAATATCACATTTGTTCGCAGTGTCGGGAATGCATGTGGGATATGTTCTCATGCCGTTTCAAAAGGGCGTAAGGCGTAAAAGCATAGGTATAGGAGTTCGGTCGGTTTTGTGCATTATTCCGATAATATTTTTTGCAATACTTACGGGACTTTCTCCGTCGGTTGTGAGGGCTGCCGCGGGTACATCATACGGACTTGTTGCCAAAGCGGTAAAAAGAAAGCCGGACCCGCTTAATGCAATCGGCGTGGGCGGCATAATCTGCCTTGCTTTGTATCCTTTGGCGACAAAGGACACGGGCTTCATTCTTTCCTTCGGTGCCGTCCTTTCAGCATATTTCCTATTGCCGGTTATAAAGAAAATAAAAAAGAAGGAAAGCAAACTGTTTGATATTATCTCATACGGTCTTGCGGTGAATATCGGACTGCTGCCCGTAATGATATACAAGTACGGTGCTTTTTCTCCGGTCGGAATACTGATTACTGTTATTGCATCACCTCTGTCAGCCGTGCTTTGTGTTTTCGGATATTCTTCGGTGCTCCTTTACGCTTTCCCGTTTACAAGATATATTGCAAAAATTATATCCTACGGACTTACTTCCGTGACAAAGCTTATTGAAAAGATTTCAGAGACGGGAGCACTTATTCCGAATATAAGGCTGCCGATATATTATGCATGGCTTATTGCGGCTTTTTATGCAGTCTGCATATTCCTGACTGCCAAAGAGAGTAAAAAAACGCGTATGCTTGCTGCAATTCTCTTTCTTGTATTTTTGCTTTCATTCACATATATGGCGGTAAAAAAGAATCAGGCAAAAATAATATGGTTCGATGTGGGACAGGGCAGCTGTGCTTTGGTTCAGACCGAGGAAGGTAAAAGAATATTGATTGACGGCGGCACCGGTTATACGGACGTAAGCGACCTGCTTAACAAAAACGGATACCGTCGGATAGACTATGTGATTGTAAGTCACGGGGATGAGGACCATTCGGGAGGGATATATGATGTGCTCAGAAACAACAGCGTGAAGGCTTTAATCGTGCCGGACAACCCCGATGATGCCAATTGTGCGGAGCTTGCCTCGCTGGCTGAAGAAAACAATATCAAAGTCATTAAAATATCCGAATCCTGCAGAATGAAAATGAGTGAAAACAGTGAGCTTACGATGTATTTTTACAGGGATTCGGCATCTTTAAACAATTCCTCTGTTGTGGTACAATTAAACGCAGAAGGCAGGTCGGTGCTTTTTCCCGGAGATTTGGAAATAAAGGGAGAAAAAAAGCTGGCTGAAAGCGGGATAATCGGTGAATGTGACATTGTCACAGCATCACATCACGGATCGGGCGGGGCAACAGGAAATACGTTGCTGGAACTGACCAAACCCCGACTTTCGGTTATATCCGTGGCCAAGAATAATTTTTACGGTCATCCGGCAGCGGAAACGCTTGAACGCCTCAACACGGCCGGCATAAATATTTTACGGACAGACAGGGACGGAGCGGTTATTGTTCGTCTCTTTGAAGATTACATCGGAGCAGATACATGGCTGACGGAAAAGAAATTGATTATCAGATAATCAGAGGAAGGCTCAGTAACAGGGAAGTTCACGGAGCCTACCTTCTTTACGGAGATGAGCCCTACTACATGGATCATATCTGTAAGGAAATAAAGGATATTACGGTGGGAGAAGACGTACTTAACTACACCAAGTACACATCCATGCCGGAAATGGGCGACCTGGTATCCAACTGTATGGGATTTCCCATGTTTTCCGAGTATAAGCTAATTGTTGTATATGACTCCGGTCTTTTTGGCTCCAAGAAAAAAGATGATGCGGCGGAAGGCTCTTTCCAAGAGGAAACAAGCTCTGTAAAAGAAGAGCTCATTGACCTCATAGAAAATCTTCCCGACACTACAATTCTCATTTTCAGAGAAAGCAGTGCAACCAAAAATCTCAAAACATACAAATCAATTTTAAAACACGGAACGGTTGTGCTTTGCGAAAAAGAAAGCGACAGTAACTTAAGGCAGTTCCTTACAGGCTATGCGCGTCATGAAAAGAGACTCATGTCAAAGGATGCCGCTGACCTCATGCTCCTGGGAATCGGTAATGATATTTCGCGTCTTAGGTCAGAAGTGGATAAGCTTGTCTTATACAAAGCACCGGGAGAAACAATAACACCGGACGATGTTCGTGCGGTGTGCAAGCTGTCTCTTACTGCCATGACATGGGATCTTACAGATGCAATAATGGCCGGTAAAAAGGAAAAAGCACTCATTTATCTTCAGGCTCTCCTTGACGAGAAAACACCTGCTAATATGCTTTTTGCCACCATAACAAAGATGTATCTCAATCAGTACAATATCAAGAGCCTTATTGCACAGGGTTACACTTCAGACCAGGCCGCCGCAAAAATTCACATACATCCCTTTGTGGCAAAAAAGTATGCCCAGGCACTGAGAAATGTTCCGGCAGCATACATTGCGAAAAAGGCGGAATACAGCATCGAACTTACCGAAGACGTGAGAAGCGGAAAGATAACTGAACTTTATGCACTTCAGTTGCTGGTGTCTGACTGATATGAAAGAAATTGAGATATACATTCACATACCCTATTGCGTTCGCAAGTGCAGATACTGCGATTTTCTTTCATATGCGAATGCTTCCTGCAAAGAGAAAAAAACATATTTTGAAAAGCTTGCTGATTCAATAAGAGGTGACAGCAACTATGTTGTGCGAAGTGTTTTCTTCGGCGGAGGAACTCCCTCTTCAGTGGATGCGGAATATATCTGCGGTATTCTGGAAAAGATAAAAAAAGAGTACAGGATTAAGGACAATGCGGAAATAACGCTTGAAGCAAATCCGGGAACACTTACACCGGGGAAACTGAAAGCATACAAAGATGCAGGTTTTAACAGACTCAGCATGGGAGTTCAGAGTCTTAATGACGAACTTCTGAAAACCATGGGCAGAATCCATACGGCAGAGGAAGCCCGTCAGGGTTTCAAAATGGCAAGAGAAGCGGGATTTGACAACATAAACACTGACCTGATACTCGGTTATCCCACTCAGACTAAGAAGATGTTCGGTGAAACCCTTGATGAAATTATAGAAATCAGGCCCGAACACATATCGGCATACAGTCTTATAGTTGAAGAAGAAACGCCTCTTTATGACGCAATCGAAAAGGGTGATTTGCCTAAACCAAGTGACGAAGACGACAGAGAAATGTATCGTATGGCCTGTGAAAAGTTAAAGGCAGCAGGTTATGAACAATATGAGATCTCAAACTTTGCAAAGCCCGGATACGAAAGCATTCACAACACGGGTTACTGGACGGGAGTTCCGTACATAGGATACGGCATTGCCGCCGCTTCATATATTGACGGTAAAAGACTTTCGAATAACGAGGACCTTTTACCGATGCTTGAAGAAAGAGTCGACAAAGAAACCGCCGAAAAAGAATTCATGATGCTGGGCTTCAGACTGACAAAGGGACCTGACTCAAAGAGATTCTTTGAAATGTTCGGCGAAGGATACGAAGAAAAATTCGCTGAGATTTTAACAGGACTTGAAAATAAAAAACTTATTGATAAATGTGAAACGGGGTACAGACTTTCGGCAAAGGGAATTGATTTTGCAAACGAGGTATTCGGAGAATTCATATGAGAAAGAACAGATATGATGTCAGTGTCAGAGAACTGGTGGAATTTCTGCTGAGACACGGCGATATAGCGCCGGGAGGCGGAAGCGAGAGTCCTGACAGAATGGCATTGGGTGTGAAAATTCATAAAAAACTCCAGTCGGCTTTTAAAGAGGCCGACAATTCCTACGTTGCGGAAAAAACAGTTCAGAAGAGAATTGAGAGAGACGGAATCACTTTCTTTGTGGCCGGAAGAATTGACGGCTACAGGGTTGTAAACGACTGTCTCATGCTTGATGAAATAAAGAGCACGGATGCGGAGCTTGATTCAATCGAAGAGGCTGAACTCCTTCACATGGCACAGGGCAGAGTATATGCGGCAATACTTCTGGAAGAGGAACTCAAAGACATTAAGAAATCCAGTGTCGGTGTAATATATGCAAATATCGAAACAACAGACACAAAAGTTTTTTCACATACTGAGACACGAGAGGAATGCATAGCATATTTCGAAGGACTTCTGGAAGAATACATTAAGTGGATTCTTTTTGAAGAAAAGCACAAGGATAAGAGAACGGAAGAACTGAAACAAATGAAATTCCCGTTCCCGGCATACCGACAGGGGCAACGTGAACTTGCAGTATCCGTTTATCGCTGCATTATGGACGGCGGTAAAATGTTTGCAAATGCTCCGACGGGAATAGGAAAGACTTCGTCAACTCTTTTCCCGGCTT
The DNA here is from genome assembly GCA_945965275.1 of uncultured Clostridia bacterium. Taxonomy (GTDB): domain Bacteria; phylum Bacillota; class Clostridia; order UBA1212; family SIG427; genus CAMFNB01. The sequence goes on from CAMFNB010000012.1 coordinate 23,510, forward strand.
TAAAAGCAATGGGAGAGGAACTTACTGACAAAATATTCTATCTCACCGCAAGAAATGCCGGAGCCATCCCGCCTGCAGATGCAATGAATCTTCTTAAACAGCAAAGCGGTGAGCTTTCATATATCAGCCTGACATCAAAGGAAAAAATTTGTCCCTACAAAAAGAAATGTTCACCTGATACATGCCCGTACGCTAAAGGACATTTTGACCGAATAAACAATGCATTATGGGAATCCGTAAACAAATACAGAGCTTTTTCCGGAAAGACAATTCTGGCCCTCGCAAAGGAATACAATGTCTGTCCCTTTGAGCTCAGCCTTGATATTTCTCTATACTGCGATGTCATAATCGGTGACTATAACTATCTGTTTGATCCCAAATCACGCCTGGCAAGATATTTCGGTGACGGCACAAAGGCTGACTACACATTCTTAATTGATGAGGCACATAACCTTCCTGACAGAGCAAGGTCGATGTTTACAGCCACATTGTCACTTAATAAGTTTATATCAACAGCCGAGGCGGCAAAACCGTATTCAAAAGGATTTTGGAATGCGGCAAGTACAATTATCACATTCCTGAAGGAAGAAAAAGACAAGCTTGAAAGGTCAGAGGATGACAACGGCTTCAGTTTCCAAAATGACGACAGCATACTTGCACCTCTTGAAAAATTCTGCAGCGCAATGAGCAGATTCACGGACACAAAATCATGGAGAATGAGAGTGCCTGAAGAAATACGCGAGCGTATGCTTGAGCTTTACTTTGATACGCTTTTTTACCTGAAGATAAGTGATCTCTACGATGAAAAATTCTGTTTTCTGAGAGTGCCGGGCCGGGACGGAGATTTTAAATTCACTCTGTTTTGCGCTGACCCATCCGGTGTTATTGCAGAGGTAACCGAAATGGGACGGGGAACCGTGTTCTTTTCGGGAACGCTTGCTCCGATGAATCACTATATCGACTGTATGGGCGGTAAAAACACTGATGCAATAGTGGATGTTCCGTCTCCGTTCCCGCACGAAAACAGACTGACCATAGCTGCTTTTGACGTGGCAACAGCATACAGCAGGAGAGCAGGATACTATGACACGGTTGCTGAATATGTGGAAAGACTCACGAAGCTTCCGACAGGAAACTACATGGTATTCTTCGGATCGTATAAATACCTCAGGGAAATCGAAGTAAGACTTCCGAGGGAACTTAAGGACGAAATAATATTCACACAGCCTCAGAATGCATCCTACAAGGAGCGGGAAAAATTTCTGGATGATTTCGTAAAGAATCCGGTAAAAACCAGAATAGGTCTCTGTGTTTTGGGCGGAGCATTTTCAGAGGGAGTAGACCTTGTGGGTGACAGACTTTCCGGCGTAATTATTGTCGGTGTGGGACTGCCCATGATTTCAATGGAAAACCAGATTATACAGGCCGTAACAGGCAAGGACGAACCGGAGAGGGGATTCAAAACCGCTTATGTATATCCCGGCATAAACAAGGTTCTCCAGGCTGCGGGAAGAGTTATCCGTACCGATACGGACAGAGGCTTTGTCGTTTATCTTGACGAAAGATACAGAAGCTCTGAGTATGAAGAAATATTGTCGGCTGATTACAACATTGTAAAAGCCGACAACATAGATAACGTTTTCAGTTTGATTGAGGATTTTCTCTGATTATTCCCTTGATCTTCTGTTAACAAGTAAGATGAGTCTTAAAAGCTGTGCCAGAGATGTTGCGAGTGCAGCAAAATATGTCATTGCGGCGGCTGTAAGAACCTTTCTTGCACCGCCTATTTCATTTTCCGCAAGCATGCCTGTTTCTTTGATTGCTTTTAATGCCCTTCTGCTGGCGTTGAGCTCAGTGGGAAGAGTGAGGAGCTGGAAAAGTGTTGAAAATGCGAAGCAAAGAACACCGGCATAAGCAAAATATATTCCCTTGTCACCGAATTGTGAAACCGAGGAAAGAATGAGTCCTAAGATAATCAGCGGCCAGCTCAGCTTAGCACCTATGTTGGTAATCGGAATTATCATGTTTCTCAGCGTGAGAGGAGCATAATTTGCAGCGTACTGACAGGCATGTCCCGCTTCGTGGCAGGCAACTCCGATTGCCGCAACAGATGTTGAGTTATATACGGGCTGGGAAAGGCTTATCGTGCCTGTTTTCGGATTAAAGTTGTCCGTAAGGTTTCCCTGGCAGGGAACTATGGCAACGCCGTTTACCCCGTTTGCCTGAAGTACGCGTTTTGCGGCTTCGGCACCCGTAAGTCCGCTTGAGGATAAAATCCTGCTGTATTTATTGAATCTTGATTTTACCGATGCACTTGCGATAAGTGATAATATAATGCAGGGAACAATCAATATAATGTACCAAATGTCTATACCCCAAAACAGCATTTCAATGCCTCCTTTTCGTGCTGATATTATAGCATAAAATCGGTGTTTTTTACAGGCGGGGCTCAATTGACTTTTAGCCTGTTATTCCATATAATTATTTCTAATTTGTATTTAGAGGTGTTTTTATGACAGCAAGAGATAGAATTAAATCTTTATTTGATGAAAACACGTTTGCTGAAACAGATGCCAAACTCATGTCAAAGGGTGCTGAAAAAACAGCAGGTGACGGAGTTATTACAGGCTATGGCACGGTAAACGGAAGACTTTGCTTTGCTGCAAGCCAGGATTCTGAATTCCTCGGCGGAGCATTCGGCGAAGCACAGGCAACAAAAATTGCAAATGCAATCGCAAGAGCAGTTAAGGTGGGAGCTCCTTTTGTGTTATTTATTGATACAGCCGGAGCAAGAATCGAAGAGGGCCTGGATGCTCTTGAAGGCTTCGGCAAACTTACAAACGCGCTTGCTTCTGCATCAGGAGTTATCCCGACAATGGCAGCAGTAGTGGGACAGTGTCCTGCAGGTATGAGCATGGTTGCCGAAATGACTGACTTTGTATTTATGACAGAAAAGGGAACAATGAGCGTTAACTCTCCCGAGTCAATCAAAGCTTCAGGAAAGCTTGATGCTGATGCTAAGACAGTTGCCGGAGTTGCAATTAACACAGAAAAGAACGGATGTGCTCATTTCGCATGCAGCGACGATGATGCACTCGTTGCAAAAATCAAAGAGCTCGTGGATGTTCTTCCTGACAATAACTACTCAGGTACTCCGGGAGAACTTTGCGAGGATGACCTCAACAGACAGTCACCAGAACTTTCAGGAATCGTTTCAGGAGACAACTACGATGTAAAGGATGTAATCAAAGCAGTTTCTGATTACAACTTCTTCCTCGAGGTTCATGAAAATTACGCAAAGAACATTGTTGTCGGTTTTGCAAAATTCAACGGATACACAGTAGGCGTTGTGGCAAACCAGAACGCATGCAAGGAAGGCGCTCTTTCAGTTGCGGCATGTATTAAGGCAGCAAGATTTGTTCAGTTCTGCGATTCATTCAATATCGCAGTTGTTACATTCACTGATACAGCAGGATATGAGAAATGCATGTGCCAGGAGAAGCAGGGTCTTGCAAGATCACTTGCAAAACTTGCTTATACATTCTCACAGGCAACAGTGGCAAAAATCAATATCATCATTAAAAAGGCTTACGGCAGTGCTTACGTTACAATGAACAGCAAAGCCCTCGGTGCAGATTTCGTATATGCCTGGGACGAAGCTGATATCGCAGTACTTGATCCGATTACAAGCGCAAGCGTCCTTTATCATGATGAAATCGCTGCTTCGGCTAATCAGGCAGAAACAAGAAAGCAGAAGGCAAAAGAATACAGAGATCTATACGGCACACCTGTAAATGCCGCTGAAAAGGGACTCGTTGATGATTGCATCGTTCCTGCGGAAACAAGACCGAGAATCATCAGTGCTCTTGAAATGCTTGCAACAAAGAGAGTATCAACACCAGACAGAAAACACGGTACAAAATAGGAGGAAGAACCATGAAAAAATATAACGTAACAGTTAACGGAAACATTTATGAAGTAGAAGTAGAAGAAGTAGGCGGCGCAGCAAGCTCAGCTCCTGTTGCAGCACCTCTTGCGGCAGCTCCCGTTGCAGCTCCTAAGGCAGCTCCTGCACCTGCAGCAAGCGGAAAAGCAGGCAGCGTAAAGGTTGAAGCTCCTATGCCGGGCACAGTACTTGCAATCAAGGCTCCTGCAGGAACAGCAGTTAAGGCAGGCGATCCTGTTATCATTCTTGAAGCTATGAAGATGGAAAATGAAATCGCAGCTCCTGCTGACGGCGTTGTTGCATCAATCAACGTAGCTCAGGGCGCAACTGTTAATACAGGCGACGTACTTGCTACACTTAACTGATATTTCGGAGGACTAAACAATGGCAAAAGTAAAAATCACTGAGACCATCCTTCGTGATGCTCATCAGTCACTTATCGCTACAAGAATGCCGACCGAGGAAATGCTTCCTGTTATTGAGAAGCTTGATAACATCGGTTACAACGCACTTGAAGCATGGGGCGGTGCAACATTCGATGCATCACTCAGATTCTTAAATGAAGATCCGTGGGAGAGACTCAGAAAAATAAAGGCAGTTGCCAAGAAGACTCCTCTCCAGATGCTCCTCAGAGGACAGAACTTACTGGGATACAAGCACTATGCAGATGACGTTGTTGAATACTTTGTACAGAAGGCTGTTGCAAACGGTATCAACATCATCAGAATTTTCGATGCATTAAATGATGTAAGAAATATCGAAACAGCAATGAAGGCCTGTAAGAAAGAGGGCGGACATGCTCAGGCATGTTTCTCATATACAATCAGCCCATATCACAACATTGATGTTTTCGTAAAAGACGCAAAGAGAATGGAAGAGATGGGTGCTGACTCAATCTGTATCAAGGATATGGCAGCTCTTCTTTTACCGTACGAGGCTTATGACCTTGTAAAGGCTCTTAAGGAAAACGTTAAGGTTCCGATTGAACTTCACACTCACTACACATCAGGTGTTGGTTCAATGACATACTTAAAGGCAATCGAAGCAGGCGTTGATATCATCGACACAGCTATTTCTCCATTTGCAGGCGGTACATCACAGCCTCCTACGGAACCAATCGTAGCAGCTCTCAAGGGAACTGAGTATGACACAGGTCTTGACCTTGAGGCACTTTCAGAAATTGCTGACTACTTCAAGCCATACAGAGAACAGTGCATTAAAGACGGATTACTCGATCCTAAGGTGCTGGGCGTAGATGCCAACACACTTATTTATCAGGTACCGGGCGGAATGCTTTCAAACCTTGTATCACAGCTTAAGCAGCAGAATGCAATGGATAAGTTTGAGGCAGTTTTAAGAGAGGTTCCGAGAGTTCGTGAAGACATGGGATTCCCTCCGCTTGTAACTCCTTCATCTCAGATTGTAGGTTCACAGGCAGTGCTCAACGTACTTGCAGGTGAGAGATACAAGATGGTTTCAAAAGAAACAAAGGGACTTGTAAAGGGCGAGTACGGACGTACACCTGCTCCTATCTCAGATGAAATTAAGGAAAAGATTTTAAAGGGCGAAGAACAGATTACATGCAGACCTGCAGATCTTATCAAGCCTGAACTTGAGAATATCAAGAGCGAAATCAAGGAATACATTGAGCAGGATGAAGACGTTCTTTCATATGCTTTATTCCCGAAGCAGGCACTTGATTTCTTCAAGGTAAGACAGGCAGCAAAATACGGAATTGACGGAGATGCGGTTAATTACAAAAACGCAACTCACCCGGTTTAATCAATGGATGTAATTATTATCGGAGGAGGACCGGCAGGCTTGATGGCTGCAATTACTGCAGCCAAGAGAGGCTTGTCGGTCTCCGTTTTTGAAAAGAATAAAATGCTGGGAAGAAAGCTCAGAATAACAGGCAAGGGAAGATGCAATGTAACAAATGCCTGTGATTTTGATGAGCTTCTCTCAAACATACCCCAGGGAAGTAAATTCATGATGTCTTCACTGCGCTCTTTTGACAATCATGATCTTATGAACTTTTTTGAGGAAAACGGACTGCCTCTTGTTATTGAACGCGGCAACAGGGTATTTCCTGAATCCCAGTCTGCATCAGATGTTGCGGATTGCCTCAAAAAACTCTGTAAAAAGCTTAATATAGAAATATACTGCGGAACAGAGGTTACGGAAATTCTCGTGGGAGAGGACAAACGTGCCTGCGGAATAAGATGCGGTGACTCGGAGTTTCATGCAAAAGCCGTTATTCTGGCAACAGGAGGACTTTCTTATCCGCTTACAGGTTCAACCGGAGACGGATACAAATGGGCTGAGCAGCTCGGACATAAAGTCACGGAATTAAAGCCGTCCCTTGTGGGCCTTTACTCAAATGACAAACTCATTCCAAAGCTTCAGGGATTGTCGCTTAAAAACATAGGCTTCAGGCTTTTTCAGAATGATAAAAAAGTATATGAGGATTTCGGAGAACTGCTTTTTACCGACAAGGGCATTTCAGGGCCTGTGGTTCTTTCAGGAAGTCGCACGATTCTGAAGTACGGTTTCAATAACATTAAAGCCGAAATTGACTTAAAGCCGGCACTGGATGATCAAAAACTTGATGCGAGAATTCAGCGTGATTTCCAAATGTATTCCCGTAAGCAAATTGTGAATTCACTGGGTGACCTTTTACCTAAGAGCCTTATTACAGTTATAATCAAAAAGTGGAAAATATCGGGAAATAAATTCGTTAACCAGATTACAAAAGAAGAGCGCGAAAGACTTGTGCATCTTCTGAAGCATTTTACCGTTACAATAAACGGCTCTGAAGGCTTTGAAAGAGCAGTTGTGACGGCAGGAGGAATTGATCTTAAGGAAATCAATCCGAAAACCATGGAGTCCAAACTGGTACCGGGACTTTTCTTCGCCGGAGAGATTTTGGACGTGGATGCATACACAGGAGGATTTAATCTGACGGTGGCATTTACGACAGGCGCGGCCGCAGGAAGGAATGTTTTACATACCGGGAATAAAACATAGGTATTCGTTCGACAAAGTCCTGATTTGAGTGTATAATATAAAATCACTTTACAGGAGGACTTTAATATGCAAAAAAAGGACGCGAACAGCTTTTTTGAAATCACGCCCGAACTGGTTTCTCTTGCGGGATTGTGTACGGAAAGCAGTACAATTGACACGGAACTCTACGGAAAATATGACGTTAAAAGAGGACTTCGTGACATCAACGGTAAGGGTGTTTTGACAGGACTTACCGAAATATCTGAAATTCAGGCTTCAAAAGAAATTGACGGTAAAAGTGTTCCCTGCGACGGAAAACTTTTTTACAGAGGCATCAATGTAGAAGATTTGGTAAAAGGATTCATAACCGAAAACAGATTCGGTTTTGAGGAGACGGCATACCTGCTTCTCTTCGGAAAGCTGCCCACGCAGACTCAGTTCGATGAATTCAAAGCAACAATGAACAAATACAGAACGCTTCCCACAAACTTTGTGAGAGACGTTATCATGAAGGGACCTTCTGCAGATATGATGAATACACTGGCAAGAAGTGTGCTTACCCTTTATGCATATGACGAAAAGGGAAATGACACATCACTTCCGAACGTACTCAGACAGTGTATTGAAATGATTGCACTTTTCCCGCAGCTTGCGGTATACGGATATCAGGCATATCAGTACAACTCTGATCTTTCTCAGAGCTTTTTCATTCATGAACCGCATAATGAGCTTTCAATTGCGGAAAATATTCTGTATATGCTTCGCATAGACCACAAATACACGCCTCTTGAGGCAAGAATTCTTGATCTTGCCCTGATTTTACATGCAGAACACGGCGGCGGTAATAACTCCACATTTACAACCCATGTTGTAACAAGTTCGGGAACAGATGCATATTCTGTAATTGCAGCGGCACTCGGCTCTCTCAAAGGACCGAGACACGGCGGAGCAAACATCAAAGTTGTTCAGATGTTTGAAGATATGAAAAAGAATGTTAAGGACTGGGAGGACGAGGACGAGGTTGCTGCGTACCTGAGAGCACTTCTGAATAAACAGGCCTTTGACCAAAAGGGACTTATATACGGTATGGGTCATGCGGTTTACTCGTTGTCTGATCCGAGAGCAAACATATTCAAGAGATTCGTAAAGGATCTTTCCGTTGAAGACGGAATGGAGAAGGAATACAATCTCTATGCATTGGTTGAAAGACTTGCTCCGAAGGTAATCGGAGAGGAAAGAAAAACATATAAAGGAGTCAGTGCAAATATCGACTTTTACTCCGGTTTTGTATATCATATGCTTGGTATTCCGACAGAACTGTTCACACCGATCTTTGCCATGTCACGTATAGTGGGATGGTGTGCACACTTAATCGAAGAGCAAATCAATGCCGGTAAAATAATCCGTCCGGCCTACATGAGTATCGCAGAAAGAAAAGAATATATTCCTATGGGGGAAAGACAGAATGAAATTTGAAAGAGTTTATGACTTGTTCAAGGAAATCTCAAAGGTGCCGAGAGGCTCGGGAAACATGGAAGGTATTTCCGACTTCGTTTTGGCATTTGCGAAGAACTGCGGATGCAAAGCAGAGAAGGACGAGCACTGCAACGTTTTTGCTGTAAAAGAAGCCGCTCCGGGATTTGAAAACGAGCCGCCGATGATTCTTCAGGCGCACATGGATATGGTTTGCGTAAAGGACACAGGCGTTGCACACGATTTTACAAAGGATCCCATTGAAATAGTTGAGAAGGATGGCTGGATTACGGCAAACGGAACTTCTCTCGGCTCTGATGACGGTCTCGGTGTTTCAATGATGCTTGCACTCTTGGAGAGCAAAGATCCCATGAGAAAGCTTGAATTCATTTTTACAACTGATGAGGAAACTTCAATGATCGGTGCAACGGGATTTGACTGCAGCAAGCTTACAGGAAAATATATTTTGAATCTTGACGAAGAGGAAGAAGGACATATTGTTGTCAGCTGTGCGGGAAGCTCGGATATCAGACTTCAGCTTTCGTATGAGGATTTGGGATATGAGCACATTAAATCAGATAAGTTATATTCTCTTACGCTTTCACATTTCAGAGGCGGACATTCAGGTATTGAAATCAATGAGAACCGTCTGAATGCTCTCAGAGTAATGGGAGAGATTCTCGGGGAAGTTAATAAACTCGAAGGTTTCAAGCTTGCATCAATTTCAGGCGGACAATTCTTTAATGCAATCCCGAAGGATGCGGAGATTCTTTTTACCGTTAAGGACGCTTCTTTAATTGAGAATATGCTTGCAGATAAGCTTGAGACATACAAACTGATTGAGCCCGATGCAAAACTTGTTCTCACAGAAAAACCGGGCGAGGAGATTTGCGTATATTCAGATGCGGCAACAGACAGAATTACCGCGGCAATTGAGAATGCTCCTCACGGCGTGTTTACAATGCACGAAACCATTCCGGGATTTGTTGAGACATCAATCAATTTTGCAATTATTCGCGAGCTTGATGACTGCCTCGAATTCGATTTCATGTTCAGAAGCAATGTGGATGATATGATGGACAAGGGTGAAGAGGCTGTAAGAAAACTTTCTGAGAAGGTTGGCGGAAATGTTATCACCGGACACCGCAGCTTCGGCTGGGAAGAGAAGAAGGACAGCGCATTTGTTCCTTATGTTTGTCAGAAGTTTGAAGAGACTCTCGGTAAAAAGCCTGAGGTTATGGGGGTACACGCAGGACTTGAGTGCGGCGTATGGTCAAAGAAGATTCCGGGAGCAGATCCTGTTTCCATGGGACCGACGCTTAACCATCCGCATACTACGATGGAGGAAGCAAGTCTTGAATCACTTGAACATTACACGAGATTTGTGGATGCGATTGTGAAGGGAAAGATTTAAATAAAGATTTGATTCAAAAAGCAGGGCGCAGACCCTGCTTTTTTTCTGAAAATAACAAAGTTCCTATGAAAAATGTAAAAGGAGTTGCAAAGTTCATATGAAAAATGTTAATATGTTTACAAAGTTCATATGAATTTTGTAAATGAGGCGAAAATGAGAAGAGATATAACAGAAGAATTAAAAAAGTGGAAAGACAGTTCAAGACGAAAACCACTAATCCTTACGGGCGTGCGTCAGTGCGGAAAAACTTATGTGCTGAAAGAATTCGGAAAAGAGTTCTTTGATAATGTTTGCTATATAAACTTTGAATCAAGTGAAAAATACAGAGGAGTTTTTGAGTTTGATTTTGACGTAAACAGGATAATCAGTGAAATTGAATTAGCCGAAAACATTAAAATTATTGCAGGTAGAACACTTGTGTTTTTTGACGAGATACAGGAGTGTCCGAAAGCAATTACTTCACTTAAATATTTTTGCGAGAATATGCCTGAACTTCATTTAGTGACTGCAGGCTCCTTGCTTGGTGTTGCTTTAAAAAAAGAAAACATTTCATTTCCTGTTGGAAAAGTTAACAGAATGCAAATGTATCCCATGAACTTTGGCGAATTTTTGTCAGCTCTCGGAAATGATGAACTTCTGAAAGTTTTTGAAAACTGGAATGTTGACAGAGAAATACCTGATTTGTATTCCGTTCCGTTTGAAAGACTTCTTAAGGAATATTATGCGGTGGGAGGAATGCCGGAGGCTGTAGCAGAGTATTCTCAAAGCAAAGATTATGAAGCAGTCAAACAAATACAGTCAGATATTCTTGCAGACTATGCCGATGATTTCTCCAAGCATGCACCTGCCGTTGATATTGAAAAGATACGAATGATCTGGGATTCAATTCCGAAGCAGCTTGCCAAAGAAAACAAAAAGTTTATGTTCTCTCACGTTAAGGAAGGAAAGAGAGCATTTGAACTGGAAGCTGCATTGGAGTGGCTTAAAAATGCGGGACTTATTCAAAAACTGGAAATGGTCAGCAATGCTGAGGCTCCTTTGGCAGCCAACGCAGACGCAACATATTTTAAAATATACATGAGTGACGTAGGGCTTTTAAGCAGAAAGCTGGGATTGGACACAGACAGTTTTAATGACGATTCTTTTTTGCAGACTTTTAAGGGTGCAATAACGGAAAACTATGTTTTGAATGAACTTATGAGTCTGAAGAAAAATCCGTATTTCTGGAGATCCGGAAATACTGCCGAACTTGATTTTGTATATGAGAGTGAATCGAGAATAATACCGATTGAAGTTAAGTCAGCAACAAATACAAGAGCAAAAAGCTACAGACAGTTTTGCATGAAGTACAAACCTGAAACTGGATTTAAATTGTCCATGAAAAACATTGCGGAAAACGATTGCGAAGGAACCCGAACAATCAGTCTGCCGTTGTATTTGTTGTGGGATATTGAGAGGTATGTGAAAATAAGAAAATGAATAACATGCAAACTTTATAATGATAATGCGGATAAACTGATAGTTAGCTTACGCTGATGAAGGGTGATAAGGTTGTCGAGGTTACGGAAATATGAGCCAATTTTTTTCTGTTCCTCTATTTTTGGAATCGGTATTTCGATATCCATCATCTTGTTTTTGGATATGTTATATCTTGAAATACCCTGCGCCAAAAATGTTATTTTCTTTCTCATTGAGGAAGAACGAAGCATATATGCGAGATAATAAGGATTGAACTCAACCGTTGGTCTATATCCAAAGCAAAAGCTGTTTAAGTAGGTATTTTCAGCGTTTTCAAGCCAAACAGAGGACATTCCGACTTCTTCAGGTGTTTCTGATGATGTGGTAAATAGCACATCTCCAAAAAGAACTTTGTTTTGACTATCATCAATTTCAACTGCTTCAGTCATATCCGGCAAACCGACGGGATTAGAAAATACATTCATATAAGTTACGAATTGTCCGTTGCCGTGTCCAAAATCTTCTTTCGTTTTTCCTGACAAACCTGTATAGGTTGTTCCAACCTCTCCCAACTTACGCTGTTCCCAAGTAGTTGCAAAAAAGAAAGTTTTGGCTACTT